>JABDCE010000030.1 GCA_013288285.1 Bacteroidota bacterium | reverse complement strand
CTGATCTTAACACGAAACAAAACCGGATATATTGCATAGTAGATCATCTCGCAATACAAACTCCATACAGGTATGTGGTCGTAGTAATTAAAATAGCCGGCGATAAGCCCTACTACCAATAATGGCAAGCCTATACGCAGTAAGCGGCGCAACAAAAATGGAACTACATCAAAATGTTCTTTATTCCGATTGGGATAATGGATCACAAAACCCGAAATGACAAAAAAAGCGATAACAGCGGCCACACCAAAATAAAGATGATTGATAGCAATACCCAAATACTGCAATGGCCTGACAGGAGCAGCTTTGAGCAGCGAAACAAAAGGATCATGAAAATGAGACAACAGCACGATCAGGGCTAAAAAAAACCTGATGCTATCCATACCATTTATCCAATTGCCCTTGGGTGCTGCCATATTTTCCGCGCGGCGGTTTTCTGTGGGGTGGCAACAAAAGTAATAAAAAAGGGTTGCTCCCCTATTTTTACTTGTTTGACGGAAACGCTATCTTCACACCTATTATCGTGCTCAATGAGAATACTGGCTATAGGCCCATTATGGAGAGGCAGTAATGCCGGAGGGCTGTTCAGGGCGCTGAGCAGGCAGGGCTGCCTGCTGGAAGTGGTGGATGAGTTTTACTTTATCAGCTTACAAACAAGGACGAAAACAACCAAGGTATTTGAACGGCTGCTGCGTCCGCTGCAAACGGATGAATTCAATGCAGCTATCAAAAAGAAGATAGCCATTTTCAAACCGGATATATTTTTTGTGTACAAGGGCGCTTTTGTATTGACTGAAACGCTGGAGTTTGCCCGACAGCATGGTTGTAAACTAGCGCTCTTCTACCCCGATGTGAGCATGACGGCACATGGCACCAACATACCTAAGGCCATACCGCTTTACGACCTGATATTTACTACCAAGACATTCGGGATAACAGACATGAAGGCGAAGTATGGCGTAAAGAACGCGCAGTTCATACCTCATGGCTTTGACCCGGAGATACACCGGAAGCTACCGATAAGCGATGCAGACAAAAACAGCTTTGACTGTGATGTATCGTTCATAGGCACGTGGTCGCCGAAAAAAGAACAATGGCTGGCTACGCTGAAACGCGCATGCCCGGACATAGCGCTGAAGATATGGGGTGAGCAGTGGTTTAAATCGACCACGACTGAAATAAAACCCTGCATACAACATACTGCTGTGCTGGGCGACCTGTATGCCATAGCCATACAATGCTCAAAAATAAACCTGGGCATACTATCGGAGCAGGTTTCGGGATCATCATCGGGAGACTTGATTACTTCAAGAACGTTCCATATCCCCGGTTCGTCGGGGTTCCTACTGCACGAGCGTAATGAGGAATCGGTGCTTTACTTTAAAGAAAATGAAGAGGCTGGATTTTTCGGCGATGCGAATGAGATGGCTAAGCAGGTGAGCTATTTTTTAGCCAACGAACCTCTGCGCCTGCAGATACAGGAGGCTGGCTATAAAAGAGCGCTCAGGGAATATTCGCTGGACGAACGTGCTAAAACAGCGATCAGCTACTTTAAAGGGCTGTAAATGCCGGAAGGGTATTTATAGTTCATAACCATGCCAAAGCCAACACCATAAGGGCTTCCGACCGGTGCGAGGTGCATAGAAATATCGCGGGAAATATCAAAGTTCTTGAGGTGCGCTGAAGTAATGGCATCGAGTACCTGCAAGAAGTAACCCAATCCGCCAAAAAGGGCTGTAAGGTCTACATACTTGCTATAATCGCTCTGTAGCTGCTGTAAAGCGGCTGTGTTGTATATAAGCGCATATTTGTCTGTCGGGTTCGGGTTATCGGGAAGGCGGCTTATGTAAGCCGCACGATAACCCTGGTACAAAGTATAGTTATGTATAAACACATAAACGGCTGTACCCAGCCCTGCATAGACAATAGGTATCTTCCAGTACTGATGATTGTTTGCCTGCCCCAGGCCTGGTAAAACGGCGGAATACAAGCCTGATTTTTTGGGATTGGGCTGATAAGGGTGCGGCCTCATGGCGAAGGCGAGCGAATCGGCATTGATAGTGGCAGTGTCCTTTACCACTTTAGAAGAATTTGCGGAGGCAGTTATGTGCACTGAAGTATCCTTTGCTGTTTCCATGCGGGCAGTATCAGGTACGGATTGCGCAGCACAATGATGCGATGCTACAATAAGAATACCCAACAGAAGGGAAAACGAAAGAAAGTATGATGCCGCTTTTTTCAAATAAAATGTTGCTTAAACCCGTGCAAAGTTAATTCTAAATGACCAAATTGGATTACCCCAAGCTTACTGCGCCAGCCAATATTTTCTCAACAGCCATTCGGTAACCGCAATGATAAGAATGATGAAGAAATACCATTTACGGTCGACCAGCGGAACGGTCTCGGAGTTTGTGACGATCAATGGCTTCACGCGCTCATTGTGCGTGATACTATCGTAAAGGGCAGCGACATTTGCCGCAGGTACCAATGCGCCATTGTATTTCTTAGCCACGCCGTACAACAACGGATAATCGGCGCCGGATTCCATAAATTCAAGCGGCATACTCTCTACCACAAAGCTACCAGCGGCCACATAAGGCTTGTCGTTATAAGTAGTATGCGCGCTATAGGTGTAGGTACCACCTGCCCATATACCTATGTTGAGGCTGTATGCACTGCCTGAACGCTCGAAAGAAAAATTCTGTTTGCGGCCGACACTATCTGAGATAGTAAGTTGTACATCAGCGGTATTTACCTGTTCATTATTGGCATTGAGCAGGTACGCATTAAGCGATACAGCCTCCTGGTCGCTCCAAACATATTTCGGTAATGCAACGCTGAGTGGCTTCTCATTGTTATTTGCTGCCAGGAATGCCACCGTTTGGCGGATACATTCATCAACTACATTATGCTCATTAAAATTCTTGAACTCATACAAACGCCAGCGCCACAGGCCCTCGCCCAGTAATATGGCGGTGGGTACGCTACCCTGCTGCAGTACCCAAAGCGGTACCTGCTCCGGGGTATTACTTTGATTGAACAGGGCGCTGCTGCCAGGAGCTGCCACTATATTACCGGCAGTGACAAGCAGCGGGGGCATTTTGTCTGTTACCGCCTGTATCTGTGGTGGCAACGTAAACGCATTAAAGGCCGGATGAAAGACCGCCTGAACATTGTGCGGCTGCGATGGTGTAAGTGTTGTATGCGTTAACTGGCCCATGCCGTTTATGAGCGGTATAGCGGATTGAGTACTGAGGATAAACCAAACGGGCTTCCGTGCGGCCAGTACCTGCGGAGCAATGTTATTGCGCAACGACGGCAGGCCATGCAGTATGATGACGTTGTAACCGCTCAGCGATGCGGGCATATTATCTGCACTGCATACGGTGATCTTGTAGGTTTCCAACTCCGCAAGTGCATCTTTTATGGCATTGACATCGGGGTGCGGGGCAGCAGATACAATGAGAATGTTCTTCTTTTCATCCACCACTTCCACAAAAATATCCTTGCGGTTGTTGGCTGTATTTTTTTCGCCGTCCGCTTCAGGTACCGAAACGATATAGTGGTGCAATCCTACCTTGGATGCTTTTATGGTAAAGGAAACAGAGCGGTCGTACTTATCGGTATTGACCACCAGCGGGACAGAGGACATTGTTTCGTTTTCTTCCTTTATACTTACACTGTTGTTATATCCCTTGCACAGTTCAGCCACGATGTCGGCACGAACCTCAAAACTGCTGTTGATTGCGACTACTTTATTGCCATATACCTTGGCTACACGCAGATCTTTCTGCGTGACACTGTCGCCAATAGCCACAGTATATACCGGGCTATGGATGGCCAACTGCTGGTACTGCGGGTTCATGCCCTGGTTGAACCGACCATCAGTGGCGAGTATCAGCGCGCCCAGGTTCTGCATACCGAAAAACTCCTGTGCCCGGGACAGCGCCGCAGAAATATCTGTAGCGGATTGCCGATAGCGGAAAAGGGTGTCATTCTCTATGGTGTTGCCAAACCCCCATTGCACCACCTTGTACTTGTCGGACAAACGCTGTGCAAGGGCCTGTACATTCTTACGGTAAGCGGCGGAGTCATTGCCAAGCGCATTGCCTATAGAACGGGAATTGTCCTGGAGGATGAGCACGATGGGTTTTTCTACCACGTTCTTTGTAATAGTGATGGTAGGTACCAGTATGAGCAAGAGGGTAAAAAATACGACAAGGCTTCGGAGCAATGAAGTAAGCCAGGGATAAGGCACCGCACGTCGCTTGTCGGCACGAAACACCCAATAACCGGCACCCAACGATAATAATATGGCTATAAGCCAGTAGATCCACTGCATTGAGGCGGCAAGCTAAAGAAAAAATCAAAAAGTAAATTACAATTAATATTTAAAATGTGAACCTTGTGATGAAGCTTCTGAATATGGCGTCACGTAAATGCGCCTGCGATAGTGGCCGGAAACGGTCTGAATTAAAAAAACAACTAATTTCGTGTAAAATATACACATGAAAAGGAACCCATATCTTATACTCTGCTTTGTTTTTGCGTTGTTTGTTTCTTTGAGCGGGTATGCACAAACCGGTTTTACCGGCGGCAGCCCGCAATCCCTGACTGTTTGCGCAAATTCAGGGGCAACGAGTATCAATAGCTTACTAACCTTTAATGCACCTTCAGGCGACGTAATAGGATGGTCGGTGAGTGCCACCCCTCCTAACGGTACATTAGGAGGTTTCACTGCCGCCGCAGTATCTACAGGAACGCCTACCACTCCATCCGGTCTTATTTATACGCCTCATATCGGTTATTCAGGCCCTGATTCTTTTACGATACAAGGCAGCGACAACGGAATTCCTTTCTCCGTGGTGAAAATATATGTAACCATTACAGCGCTTCCACCAACCATAGCCGGTGCCACCAGTGTTTGCCAGGGGCATATCATTCCGCTGAGTGATCCTATATCCGGCGGCACATGGACCAGCAGCAATACGTCTGTAGCTACTATTACTACATCGGGGCTGGTATCCGGCGTATCCGGCGGTTTGGTTGCGTTTAGTTATACGGTAGGTAGCTGCAGCAGTACAAAAAACGTTACCGTTAACCCCACATCGCCGATTGCCGGAAATTTTGTTATTTGCCCCGGCCTTACCACTACATTTTCTGATGCAGTACCCGGTGGCACATGGACCAGCGGCAGCCCGGGCATGGCAACCGTAGTAGCGGGAAGCGGAGACGTGACCGGCGTATCGGCAGGAACGGCAACTATTACCTACACCTATACTACAGGCTGCATATCTTTTGTGACCGAGACCATCAACCCGAACCCAAACCCAATAATAGGTTTTCCGATGGTGTGTATAGGTGGCACTGCAACTTTGTCAGACGGCAGCACCGGCGGCGTATGGACCAGCGACAATACAACCAACGCTACCATTGACCCGGTGACAGGTATCATGTCAGGACTGACGGTAGGCGCTGCAAATATCTCGTATACCTATCCGAGCACGGGCTGTGCGGCTGTACAGGGCATATTAGTGAACGCACTTCCCTCTGTTTATTCAGTATTTGGCGGAGGTAGCTATTGCGCCGCTGATTCGGGAGTACATATATATATGCTGCCATCGGATTTTGGGACTAACTATTATTTACATATAGGCACGAGTGTGGTGGGACCTTTCTTTGGTACCGGCACTACGCTAGACTTCGGGTTGCAGATGTTGGGAGGTGCCTATACTGCTACGGCTACTGACCCATTTACCGGGTGCAGTAATATAATGTCGGGCAGCGCAACAGTAACAGTCATACCTTCCGTACTTACTGCTGTAGGCATCAGCGCCAGTGCGGGAGATACAGTTTGCGGTGGTACGACAGAAATTTTCACGGCGGTGCCCGTAAACTCGGGTGTGGCGCCACATTACCAATGGATGATCAATGGTTCGCTGCTGGTCATTGACACGTCGGCATATGTGTACATACCCGGCAATAACGATTCCATCATAGTGACCATGGCCAGCGATACCTTGTGTGGCTTCCCTGACTCAGCGAGAGATACACTGGTAATGACCGTGGTAGACCGCGCGGTACCGACAGTGAGCCTAACTGCTACCCCATCGGTAGTATGTATGGGCAGTGCATTTACCCTTACACCAACACCGGTTTATGGCGGCACTTCTCCTTCTTATTATTATACGAGAAACGGTACAGTAGTAGGCGCAGGCCCGGTACTTCATTACAAGCCTTCAGACAAAGATGTTTTTACATGCTATCTCGTCAGTGACTTCTTCTGCCGGCTGGCAGACACGGTATCCGGCTCGTTAGCAGCTGTTGTGGACACACCGGTGATCCCGTTCTTTGTCATAACGGCATCGTCACCTATACTTACATCGCCGGGCCAACTGGACACTTTGTCGGCCATTGTTACCAATACTACCGGGCCGTTCAGCTATCAGTGGATACTCAACGACTCCGTGATAGCCGGCGCCACAACGGATTCTTTTATCAGCAACCAGTTCAACTATGATGGCAATGACTCCATCACCTGCGTTGTGACCCATTATGGCGCGTGCTACCTGACTACGTTCAACTTCTTCAGGCTGCTGAATAATGTGGGTGTAAAACAAATTGCATCATCAGTTGCAAATATCAATGTGACGCCTAACCCGAGCAAGGGGGCATTTTTGATCACTGGCTTCCTGGGAACCAATATGGATGAACCCGCGACACTAGAAATTACTAATATGCTGGGAGAGACTGTATATAAAGATGGATTTGTGACCAGGAATGGGAACGTGAGCGAACAGGTGGCTACCTCAGGGCTGGCCAACGGCATGTACCTGCTCAACCTTCGATCGGCAACTGCGCATAAAGTATTCCATATTGTTATAGAGCAGTAAACGGGTATAAAAAAGTCTTTATACTCATATAATTAACTTTTCATTGGGAGAAATAAGGGGTGAATTTTGTGCCTGATGCAAGGGTATTTGACAGACAACTGATAACTTTACCCGATTAAATTTACCTTTTAGGGGTTCTATATAAGAAGATACAATTCATGAAGAAGCTGAATTTTCCATTAATAGCCATGGCAGTATTGTTTCTCGTAACCGGGTGTTCCGAGAAATTCAATGTGGCTGCGCCATATAAAAATATTGCGGTCGTTTACGGCTTGCTGGATATGACTGATACGGCGCACTATATCCGGATAGAGAAAGCATTCCTGGACCAGAATAAAAGTGCTATAACCATGGCGCAAACAGCTGACTCCAGCTTTTTTCAGAGCATCAATGTTCGTATAGAGCGTATATCTTTCACAGGCGTATACCAGGACAGTATTCACCTGAACAGGGTGGACCTGAACAACGAAGGTTACCCCAAGCAGCCGGGCGCATTCTTTACTGCTCCTAACTATGCTTATAAATTCACTAATAAATTAGATCCGAATTATATCTACCGTCTTAAAGTCGTGAACTTAGTTACCGGCGCTATTGACTCATCAGATGCACCGGTGATCGATGATGTAAGCGGCGCATTTTATGTGTATGTGCTTGACGACACAGATGGCAACCGTGCAGGGATGGACTTTGCATCTACAGGTATCAATAAATTTTTCGAGGTACAAGGGCATTATACACCAGCCGGTAACTTTCTGTTTGAGGGTGCTACCAGCCCTGCGATCATCGTTCAAACCTATATACGGTTCATCTGGGTCGACTCAAATAATGTGACGAAAGTAAAAACAACAGACTCGTTTGACTTTAACGCTGGTTTCCAGAATTTGTCTTACAATAATTATGACTACCAGATATCCGACCTGAATCTGTATAGTGCCGTAGCTGCGGGTATGGGTGTTGCACCGGCAAATGTATACCGGTTATTGGATCGCGCGAAAGTATTGGTATATATGAGTACCGCAGATTTCTCTACCTATCAGCAAGCCAGCGCCACCCAGGGTACCGGGCTTACAGGGTCAGAGATAGAACCTATCTACACCAATATAAAGGGTGCAAATGCGCTTGGGCTGTATACATCACGTGGCTACCAGTCAGGAAAAATAACGATAACATTAAATACGATAGATTCACTGATGCAGAATCCGCTGACACAACCGCTGCGGATATCAGGAACAGCTTACTGATAAATAAAATATGAATGCAAGAATAAATGCCTTAATGTACCTCATTAAGGCATTTTTGTTTCCATACTGACAGCCTTTCTGCCAATATTTCAGATAAATGGTTTGTGGCATATTGATTGTGTAGCTAATAATAGACTCAAAAACTATGTTTGCGAGTGTACCATTTAAATAAGAAAATAATTAAATATTAAAGATTATGGCAAAAATTATAGGAATAGACCTCGGAACCACGAACTCATGTGTATCTGTAATGGAAGGCAATGAACCGGTGGTTATTGCAAATGACGAAGGGCGTCGCACGACACCTTCGGTGGTAGGATTTCTGAAGAACGGAGAGCGTAAGGTAGGAGACCCTGCAAAACGCCAGGCGATCACTAACCCGATAAACACGGTACAATCCATTAAGCGTTTTATGGGCCGCCGTTTTGACGAGGTAACCAACGAAATGTCGCACTTCACTTACAAACTGACAAAAGGCGACAACAACACACCACGTGTGGACATTGATGGCCGCTTGTATACCCCACAGGAAATATCAGCAATGATCCTTCAGAAAATGAAGAAGACAGCAGAAGATTTCCTGGGTTATGAAGTGAAGGAAGCGGTAATCACCGTACCGGCATATTTTAACGATGCACAGCGCCAGGCTACGAAAGAAGCCGGTGAAATTGCAGGGTTGACAGTGCGCAGGATCATTAACGAACCTACAGCAGCAGCGCTGGCATACGGCCTGGACAAACAACATAAAGACAGCAAGATAGCAGTATTCGACCTTGGCGGTGGTACATTCGACGTATCAGTGCTGGAACTGGGCGATGGCGTATTTGAAGTAAAATCTACCAACGGTGATACCCACCTGGGTGGCGATGACTTTGATAAAGTGGTGATGGACTGGCTGGCTGATGAATTCAAGAAGGACGAAAATATGGACCTCCGTAAGGACCCAATGGCATGGCAGCGTCTTAAAGAAGCTGCTGAAAAAGCAAAGATCGAATTGTCTTCTTCACAGGAATCTGAGATCAACCTCCCTTATATCACAGCTATTGACGGTGCACCAAAACACCTGGTACGCAAACTGAGCCGTGCAAAGTTTGAACAACTGTCTGACAGCCTGATAGAACGCACACTGGAACCTTGCCGCAAAGCACTGAAAGATGCAGGCATTAACGCCAGTGAAATTGACGAAGTAATATTGGTAGGTGGGTCTACACGTATTCCTAAGGTACAGGAAGTAGTAGAGAAATTCTTTGGTAAGAAGCCACATAAGGGCGTGAACCCGGATGAAGTGGTAGCAATAGGCGCCGCTATACAGGGTGGTGTACTTACCGGTGACGTAAAAGATGTGTTGCTGCTTGACGTAACGCCACTTTCACTGGGTATTGAAACAATGGGCGGTGTAATGACACGCCTCATCGAATCGAACACAACAATACCAACAAAGAAGAGCGAAACATTCTCAACGGCCAGCGACAGCCAGCCAAGCGTGGAAATAAATGTGCTGCAAGGCGAGCGCCCAATGGCAAAGGACAATAAGAACCTGGGACGCTTTATACTGGACGGTATACCACCGGCACCGCGTGGCGTACCACAGGTAGAAGTGATATTTGACATTGACGCGAATGGTATGCTGCATGTAACTGCAAAGGACAAGGGCACCGGCAAACAACAGAACATACGTATAGAAGCGGGAAGCGGCCTGAACAAGGAAGAAGTAGAACGCATGAAGAACGAAGCGAAAGCCAATGAAGAAAGCGACAAGAAAGTGCGTGAGCGCGTGGAAAAGCTGAACAAAGCCGACGGCCTGCTTTTCAACACTGAAAAACAACTGAAGGAATACGGTGACAAGATACCTGCTGAGAAAAAAGCGGTGATCGAAGACGCCGCTGCAAAACTGAGGGAAGCACATAAAGCAGAAGACATAGATGGCATAGACAAGGCAGAAGAAGCATTGAATGCAGCATGGATGGCAGCAAGTGAAGAAATGTACAAGGCTGGTCAGCAAGGTGGTGCACCAACAGATGGCGCTGCAGGTGGCGGACAACAAGAACATGCTAATGCAGGTGGTGATGGCCATGTAGCAGATGCAGAATATGAAGAAGTGAAGTAAGCTTCTAAGGGACTTTACTTAAAGACGATAAGAGCGGCTGGTTGAAAAACCGGCCGCTTTTTATTTACGGCGAATGTTATGTTGTGCTGATTATTTGTTATATTTGATAAACAAAATAAGGCTTTATGGCAATCAGCTATATTACAGATGCAACGGGTAAACAAACAGCAGTAGTCATAGATATAGAATCCTGGAATAATTTTGCGCGAATGAATTCTGAGGCATTATATCAATTGCACGGCAATACCTTTAGCGACGAATATCTTAAAGAAAGCCGAACTCCGGGAATAGGTATTTTCGGCCAGCCACTCAATCTTTTGGGCACTGACAATTTCTCTGTAGACGGTACCGAAAACTAAGAATAGTATTTACGCGTCCAATTTTTTGAGGCACTTCATCATATCTATGCCTTTCAGCAATACGCCGCTAAAGAGGTCACCTTTTTTGTCGAGGCGTTTCATTATGTTTTTGATGTTGAAATCTGTAGGGTGCAGGCCGCTTTTTACTTCTTTCCATTCCAATGGCGTACTTACCGTAGCGCCCGGCTTTGGCCGCAGGCTATAGGCACAAGCCAGGGTCTGGCCTTTCCTGTTTTGAAGGAAATCAATATAGATATTGCTTTTGCCGCGTTTGCTCAGCGAACGTTCGAGACTGGTAAAATCAGGTAGTTGCTCCTGGGCAAGCACGGCGATAGCGTGAGCAAATTCCTTTGCCTGATCATATGTATACTTACCGCCCAACGGAACATAAACATGTATACCCGTGGCTCCCGAGGTCTTGGGGAATGATGCTGCACCAGCCCTGTCCAGTATTTCCTTTATCACCAGCGCAGTATCAACGACCTGTTCAAAAGTATTTTTTTCCGAGGGGTCGATATCCATTACCAGGTAGTCAGGCTTGTCTAAGTTTTTGAGACGGGAGTTCCAGGGGTTCATCTCTATACAACCGAGGTTGGCGAGATAGAGCAGTGTTTGTTTGTCATTGCAGATGATATAGTTAATGTCCTTATTGGCGCTTTCTGAATACAAGGGTACTGACTTCAACCATGCGGGGCCTGCAAGCCCGGCATCTTTGTGAAAAAAGCCTTTATCATTAATACCATTGGGTGTGCGCATCAACGATTCCGGGCGGTCTTTCATGTATTTGATAATGTGCGGGTACATGGCATTGTAGTAGTCAATGACATCACCCTTGGTGTATCCTTCGTCAGGCCAGAATATCTTATCAAGATGTGTAAAGGCCAGCTTTTTTCCATTGATGGTTTTATCAGGTTCCATTTTTTCGGTGGTTTCTGTTTTAGTATCTGTGTCGCGTACCTCTTCATGTACTTCGGCTGCAGGCTTATCAATACGCAGCCCCATGAACACGGGATGACGTCTGTGGCCTTCCTGTGTTATCTCTGTAAATTTAAGGTTACAAACCAATTGCGGCTTCACCCATGTTACTGCACCATTCACCGGCACTTTTGCGTCAAAGGGCGAATCTGTGACTTTCAGCGGCTGTAGTTGTCTGTACACATCTTTGAGGATAGCATTTGTAAAGCCAGTACCGGTATGGCCTATATAAACCAACTTGCCTTTGTTATACTGCCCGAGCACCAATGCACCGAAATATTTTCTGCTACCCGCAGGTGCTGTGTAACCCGCGATAACCGCTTCTTCGGTCATTATGTTCTTTACCTTCAGCCAATCGCCCGAGCGCGAACCCTCGGTATACACACTATCTGCGCGCTTGGCTATCATGCCCTCAAGGCCTTGTTTCTTTACCGCTGCAAAGAACTCCTTACCCTGCTCCTCAATATGATCACAGTATTTGATCACGTCGCTTGCCGGTAACAAAGCCTTCAGCATTTTCTTCCTTTCCGACAAGGGTTTGTCTTCTATTGACTTACCCTTGATAGAGAGACAATCGAATACATAGTATACGATAGGCACTTCCCCACCCTGCGCGTACTGTTGTATCAGTTGAAAAGAAGGCTTACCGTTCTCATCAAGGGCTACGATCTCACCATCAAGCACTACTTGTTTTTTTATTTTCTTCAACTCGTCATACACCAGCGGGTAATCTTCACCGAATGATAAACCGTTTCTTGAGTATAGTCTTGTCTCTTTTTTACCCACCTCGGCTATAGCACGATAGCCATCCCACTTGATCTCGTATATCCAACTGGGATCATTGAAGGGTGTGTCGTGCAGCTTCGCCAGCATAGGCTTTATGTAATGCGTAAATTTGGGATTGCTGCTGCCGTGATAAGTGTTCTTATACGAACGTGACTCGGGTTCAGGAAGCGGCTCTCTTTTGAGCAGTATCGGCTTTACTTTTTTTTTACCACTTTGTCTTTATTGCGTCCGGCAGTATATGCCAGCGAACTCTTTTTGGCATAGTCTTCGCTGTTATAGGGTTCTTCTGTGGCATACTTATCGTGGTGCTTTATCAGGAGCCAGGTCTTTTCATCCTTTTTCATGTTTACCAGTGCGAAGTCACCTTTCAGATGTTTGCCGTGCATCCGGAACTTAATACTGCCTGCGTGAAGGTGCTGCGAAAATTGTTTAGCGGTGATCACACCTCCATCTTCATCTATGGGTTCATAAGTTCCATGATCCCATACATCTACATGTCCCGCCCCATAATTCCCTGCCGGTATGTCTCCTTCAAAGCCCGCATAGCTGATGGGATGGTCTTCTACCATCATTGCCAGCCGCTTATCTTTGGGATTCAGCGAAGGGCCCTTAGGCACAGCCCAGCTTTTGAGCGCCCCACCCAACTCCAGCCTGAAGTCGTAATGCAAATGGCTGGCGTGATGCCGCTGCACCACAAACGTTAGTTTGCCTTTGTCTATTGCCTTTTTACCGGACGGCTCAGGGGTATCGCTAAAATTTCTTTTACTGTTATATTTTTCGAGGCTCATCAGGATGCTTTTTTCTTTGGCCGGGTTTCAAGGCTTGCCTTCAGTTGTTCCATCAGGTCTTTGCTCTTGTTGTGTATGATCTTGAATTTGGGTGCGGTCACCTTCTTACCCTTAGCTCTTGCAGTAATTATTTTCATCAGTTCGTCATCGTAGGTATCCTTATACTTTGCCAGGGAAAATTTCTTCGGCGTCAATTGGTTGATAAGCGACTGCGCCATCTTCAATTCTGCCGGTTTCACGGTTATGCTCTTAGGAATATCAAGATCATCATATGTGCGGATCTCTTCTGCGAATCTCATTTTCTGCAATAGTATTACATCGTCCTGGGGTCTTAATAAACAAAGGTTTTCCTTATTCCTCAATACAAATACACCGATAGCTATCTTGCCGCTTTGTTTCAACGCTTCGCGCAACAGCACATAGGCTTTCTCACCCCCCTTTGTGGGCGCGAGGTAATATGGTGTGTCGTAAAAAGTGCTATCAATTTCCTCTGCCTTCACAAATTCGCTGATGTCTATCATCTTACTCTTCCGTGGGCTTACCTTTTCAAAATCATCGTCTGTAAGCACAACATAATCATCATGATATTTGTACCCTTTTACGATATTGGCCCAGGGCACTTCCTTACCGGTATTAGCGTTAATACGAACATACTTAATATTGGCATGCCCGTTTTTGTCCAGCATATCAAGGTCCAGCGAACTTTCCTGGGTGGCGCTAAATAACCTCACCGGTATGTTTACCAGCCCAAAACCTATCGCCCCTGTCCATATAGCGTGCATAAGGATGTATTTTAGCAAAGCTGATAAAAAAAGTATGCCTGCGAATGAATAAGTACAACAAATTCATGAGAGGAATCACGCCTTACGTACAAAAGCAATAAAATCAGTTCCGGGTATTTGCGTAGCCCCGCACTGCCGGATCATGGTCACTAACTGCCCCCTATGATAAGTGGAATGATTAAACACATGATGCAGCACCTCGTTGACAGGTGTTTTATGCGCCACTTTTGCACGGTCGTAATACTGAACCACATGCTGCAGTGCTCGATCATCAAATTGTTTTGCAACAAAGTGTACAAGGTCTGCGGATACTTTGGTCCAGAATGCGCAGGCTTCAGCAAAAGTGCCATCATAACCACTGCCCAACCAGACAGGATGCTCTGCTAACTGCAATCGCTGCAACCAGATATATTCTGCTCCCAATGTGTGGCAGACCGTATCACGGGCGGAAGAGAAACTGCTGACAATTTCCCTGTCTACAAGGCCATCGTCCAGCTTGAGGAGCGCATCTGTTACCCGTTTATTTGCCCATGCATTATATTCTGCGTATTGCAACAGTGATTCCTTCATGGTATCTTGTAACTTTGCAGCAAAATTAGCATTAAAAATATGTCTGATAAAAATAATTCTTTAGGATTTGACACCGT
The DNA here is from genome assembly GCA_013288285.1 of Bacteroidota bacterium. Taxonomy (GTDB): domain Bacteria; phylum Bacteroidota; class Bacteroidia; order Chitinophagales; family Chitinophagaceae; genus Nemorincola. The sequence goes on along the minus strand of JABDCE010000030.1, from coordinate 18,518 downwards.
TTGCATACGTGGCGGACATACCCCCGAGAGTAACCGGGCACACCTGACACCGATATATGCATCGAGCACCTATACCTTCGACAGCGCAGAGCAATCGATCGCTACTTTCAAGGGCGATGAGAAAGGATATATTTATAGTCGCTGGGGCAATCCTACGATCAGTGAAGCTGAAGAAAAGATTGCCTTGCTGGAAGCTTATGGTCTTACTGATAAAGATGGTGCGCCATTGAAATTAAAAGCTATCCTGCACGCATCGGGTATGGCTGCGATCTGCACTATGCTGATGGCCAATATAAAAGCGGGGCAAAAGATAATTACTCACTTCTCGCTGTACGGCGGCACTCATGAGCTGGTAGAGAAGATACTCCCCGACCTTGGTGTAGCAGCGACCATTGTTGACTTTCATGATCTGAATAAAGTAGAAGATGCGATAAAAGCGGATAAAACCATCCGACTGATGCATATAGAAACTCCGGCTAACCCGACGCTGCAATGCATAGACCTGGAAGCGCTGTCTGCATTGGGTAAAAAATACGGACTCATAGTATGCGTGGACAATACATTTGCCACACCCTACCTGCAGCAACCCTTTAAATATAACGTGGACTATGTGATGCACTCCACCACTAAGTTCCTCAATGGGCATGGTACGGCCATTGGCGGCGTAGTAGTAGGCAGGGACCTGGATAAAATGAATACTTCTGTAACTAAAATGCACCGGTTGCTGGGCGGCAACAGTAATGCCTTCGAAGCCTTTCTGCTCACAAACGGGCTGCGGACGTTCGGGCTGAGAATGGAACGCCACTGCAGCAATGCACAACAAGTAGCCAACTACCTGGAATGCAATAAGGGAGTAGCGCACGTTAACTACCTAGGCCTTACCAGCCATCCCGATCACGCCATGTGCCTGAAACAAATGAAGCATGCCGGGGCTATGCTCAGCTTTGAACTGAAAGGTGGATTTGATGCGGGAGTAAAATTTATCAACCAGCTTAAATTATGCACCAATGCTGTATCGCTGGGTACATGCGATACGCTGGTATCACACCCTGCATCTACAACACACGTGAGCGTAGCAAGAGAACAGCGGCTGGCGTTTGGCATAACAGATGGCTTGATACGCATGAGTGTCGGTATAGAAAACGTGGCGGATATACTGAACGATCTGGAGCAGGCGGTAGGATAGATCAGCATCAGAAATCCGATTGTTTGTATGAATAATTTTGTAACTTTGAATAAGAAATAAAAAGCCATGTCGGAGAAAGAAAGGAATGAATATTTAATTGGCCTCAAAAAACTTAGAAAAAAATTAGTTGAGAATCCTGCCGCAGCAAGGAAATTCTTAGTTGATGCAGGGATCTACACGCCTAAAGGCAATCTGAGAAAACCTTATAGAAATCTATGTATTCCACGAGACCCGGCTTGATCTTAGCCTTTCATGGTTGTGATATATCCGTTCAAAATAAGGTACTCAATGGGAAAAGTGAATTAAATTTCAGTGAGAATACTTTTGACTGGTTAGGCAGCGGTATCTACTTTTGGGAATATAGCCAGGAGCGCGCATTAGAATATGCACGGAGGCTAAGCAAACAAAAACATCATAATAACAACATTAAAAAGCCTGCCGTTTTAGGTGCAGTTATAGACCTTGGGCATTGCCTTGATCTGATAGAGTATAAAAATCTGCAACTACTCAAAGAAAACTACGAATCATTCCGGGAAATACAAATTGCATCCGGGTTCGATTTGCCTGAAAACAAGAAGGGCGGCAGCCTTAATGACCTGCTGCTCCGTGATCTTGATTGTGCAATCATTGAGTTTATACATCAATCGAGAGTAGACTTAAATCTAAAACCTTATGATTCGGTAAAAGGCGTTTTCTTAGAAGGTGATGAAATTTATCCAGACGCCGGTTTTAAAGAAAAAAACCACGTCCAGGTATGTATCCGCAATCCGAATTGCATCAAAGGTTTTTTCTTACCCAGAGTATTGAATGACCGATACCCAACAGTATAATACATTAAACGATTGCTCAATGAAAATAGACATCCATACCCACATTATGCCAGAGCATATACCGAACTGGTTTCAGAAATTCGGTTATGGCGAGTTCATCAGGCTGGAGCATCATAAACCATGCTGCGCGCGCATGATAAAGGGCGACAAAGTATTCCGGGAAATAGAGCAGAACTGCTGGGACCCGCATGTGCGCATGAAAGAGATGGATATGACGGAAGTGAGCATGCAGGTGTTATCTACCATACCCGTATTGTTCAACTATTTCGCCAAGCCGGAACATGCAACAGAAACATCCCGTTTTTTCAATGACCACATAGCGCAGTGCGTAGCAGACCACCCTACCCGTTTCATTGGCATAGGCACTATACCTATGCAGGATGTGGATGCGGCTATAAAAGAAATGGAACGCTGCGTAAAAGAATTAAAGATGCCCGGCCTGGAGATAGGCTCTAACATAAACACCAAAAACCTGAGCGATGCTTCTTTTGCACCATTTTGGGAAGCCGCAGAAGAGTTGGGCTGTTGCATCTTCGTGCATCCATGGGAGATGATGGGCGAAAACGACATGCAGAAGTACTGGCTACCCTGGCTGGTAGGTATGCCCGCTGAAACCAGCAGAGCAATCTGCTCTATGATATTCGGTGGTGTGTTTGAAAAATATCCCAAGCTGCGGGTGGCGTTTGCGCATGGCGGCGGCAGCTTTCCGCTTACAATAGGCCGTATAGAACACGGCTTCAATGTACGACCCGACCTCTGCGCTATTGACAATGCTGTTAATCCCCGCGACTACATCGGTAAATTCTGGATCGACGCCCTGGTACATGACCCTAAGGCGCTCAACTTTGTTACAGACATCATGGGCCATGATAAAGTATGCATGGGCAGCGACTACCCATTCCCGCTTGGTGAACATCATCCGGGGAAACTGATAGAAAGCATGAACTATTCAAAAGAGCGGAAAGAACAACTGCTGTTCAAAAACGCGATGAACTGGCTGAATATCCATTAACAGCGCAAGATCAGCTACCTGCTTTTACCCCTTTCCTGACGAGGCTTTCCAGGTCTTGTGCCGATATGATACTTGCCCGGTATTGCTGTGCGCTTATACGCCATTCCTTTGTGTTCTGGTTGTATTTTTCAGGCACCGCGCTCCACTGTATCTTTTTATCCCGGTCTACGATAAATAATTTGCAATACTCCGTATTCATACAAATAAACATCGAGTGATCCGGCATTTCCAGCACATGGCCGCCGGATGTAGGGTGCATTTTGAACGCATTCTGCAAGTGCAGATCCCTGTTGCGCTGCACAGCCATTTTCTGGTTTTGCTCCATAACCTTGTTATTTGGGTTTGCATTTACACCCGCTGTGTTACAAACATACTCCCATACTTTCTTCAAAGTTCCGGTGTCCGACTGTGGCTCCTGCAGCATCTCTACAGTAGGTATAGCCTGCTCTCCTGTACAGGCGTTGTTGTTGTACAGGTATATGTACCCTTCGCTGGAAAGGCGGCAGCTATGCTCATCGCAAAACAGGCCATTCCCCTGCTCCTTACTGCCGGGCTTATATACTTCTCCATAGGCCCGCACAACATTCCCTTCAGGGTATTTCACTTTCACGATCCGTGCTATACCTTTGAAGTTGACATAGATCATGTTATTCTTTTCATCGAAATAAAATGAGTTCTCGTGCACATCCGTGGTAGGCATTCTGAACGCCGGATTGTAATATTCGAGGTCAGAGCCAATAAAATACTTTGACGACTTCCACGACCATACTACTTTTCCGCTGTTGTCATATTCTATAATGGTGCCGAAAGTCGTTTTATGAGTTCCGGTATCTTGCAGCATCCTGCTCTGCATGGCGGGTGGTAAATTTGCATCAACGGTAACCGGCACCTTGCTCTTCCACGGCACACTCTCCATACCCATGATCATATAATGGCCGTTGGCTAGCCTCTGAAATTCGTGATGATAATGCTCATTGTTCTCGCCGTTTACTACCCCTGTATTAGGCGCTTTCCATAGTACTTCGCCATTGTAGTTTATCTCATAGGCTTTATCATCGCTCATAAATGTAATGGTGCCAACGGAAGTAATCTTCATATCGCGTATAATGGCTTTAGGATTTGCGAGTCCATTCATATCCGGCAAGTACCACACAACATTCCCATTCATGTCATACAGTGCCCGGTTACCATCTATAAAAACATAGTCATCGCGATACTTCTCAGTAGCAGGATTAATTAACCTAAGCCGAACGAGGGTTGTATCGGTCTCGGGCACAGATCCGGTAGTAAAATGATACAGGCCACTCTTCGTTGTTTTCGACTTGCCCGTATATACCATCTGCCATGTATATTCTTTACCGAATGATGGTACAGTGACAATAATAGTGCCCGTGTTACCACTTGCTGATACCACAATATTCTTGTCGAACAGTGCCTCTGCGTTGTAGTTACCGGCGGCTACTTCCACTTTATACTTATCAGCTTTAGGACTTCGGGGTACAGAAAAAGTGATCATCCGGTAATGTAGTTTAGCCCCTTCGGCGGGTTGCATCTGCGAGAAGAGCCTCAACGGAATTAAAAAACAAACAAAGAACGCACCGAATTTTCCAGACATAAATGATCAGCTTTTTACAAACATGTATTAAATACTCCTGCCTTTCCATATCATACTTTCCAGCAGCTTACGGCTGTTCACCAGGCTTGCCCGATACTGAAGTATGATGATCCACCTGTTCTCTCCTGCATTCCATTTCTCAGATACACCGCTCCACAATACTTTTTTATCCCGGTCTACTATAAATACTTTACTATACTCATTGTTCATGGAAACAAAAAATGAATGGTCTGGTAACTCAGTAACGCTGCCGCCGGATGTAGGATGCATCATACGCATATTCATGCTCTTGAAGTTGGGATGCTTTGCTCTTACCTTCTCCTCCTGGGCCTTGCGGTCGAAAAGCGGATTCTCCGAAATGCCGTCATCCGTACAGGTATATTCCCATACCTTTTCCAGGGCACCATTCGAGGCTCCCGGTTCGCGCATCATCACTACTGTAGGCATTATACCATCGCTATCACAGTTGTTGTTATTAAACAGGTACAGGTATCCGTCATCCGATATCTTACAACTATGCTGGCTGCAAAACAACCCATTTCCGGTCTGCGGCACATCGGGCTTGTATACTTCGCCGTAAGCAGCGACGACGTTCCCCTCGGGGTATTTCACTTTTACTATACGCGAGATGTTTTTGAAGCTTACGTATATATACCCGTTCTTCTCGTCGAAGAAAAATGAATTCTCATGCACGTCAATTATCTGCCTTCTCAATTTAGGATTGAAGTACTTAACATCAGACTGCATAAAATAAGACGATGACTTCCACGACCAGACCATGTTACCTTTTTCATCATACTCAATTACAGTACCAAAGTGTGTTTTCGTTTTGTTAGTATCATTTTTCATTCTGCCCCCCGTTGCCTTATACAGACTACTGTCTTTTTCAGGCGGTAAGTCTGGCTTCCACAGTACCGATTCAGAACTCAGCACCATGTAGTGCCCGTTACTGAGCCTCGTAAATTCGTGATGATAATGTTCTATTGAATCTTCGCGGCCTATCTTAACCGGAGATCTCCATAATATGTCACCGTTATAATTTATTTCGTAAGCCCGGTTGTTCTCCATAAATGTGATCGTGCCCTGTGGCGTCATCTTCAGGTCATTTACCTGTGCATGAGTATTTGCTTTGGTATCTATTTGCGGCATATACCATACAAGATGGCCGGCCATGTCATACAAGCCATTATTCCCATCGAGGAAGACGTATGCGTCCTTATATTTAACTGCCTTGTCAATGACCCTGAAACGGACTATGTTGGTGTCTGCCTCCGGCACTGTGCCGATACTAAAATGATGTTTTATTCGCTGTGTAGGCGTATTACCTTTAGTCACATAGGAAACCTGCCAGGTATATTGGCTGCCAAAGTCAGGTGCCTCAACCACTTTTCTATTTTCAGCAGAAGTTACAGAAATAATTATATTCTTCCTGAATGAGTCGTCCGAATTGTAGTAGCCTTTTGCAATTTCTAATTTATATTCACTTACCTGCTTCACCTTTTCAAAAGAAAACCCAATGATCCTGTAATGCACCTTAGCACCCTCCTTTGGGAATGTCTGCGCCCTCAGTTGTCCATGAACAGCAAATAGGCAAAAAAATATACTTAGTACCCTATGCATTGTGTGTCCGATTTCGGAGTAAATGTAGGCGTAAAAGTTCAATTGGTTTTTCGACAGGCCTCACGCAGATATAACATTTTCCTTCAAGTATATCGGCTTATTTCCTCAGCGGCATGATTTTACAGTAATTAATATATGTGTATTTATTGTGAAAAAAGTCCAAAAAAATAACTGTTGGTTAATGCAAATTAAAAATATATTTAATGTACAAACTTTTCGCACTTTTTCTACGTCTCTATAAGAGGGCTACTCGTTTCTTTGCACAAATTAGCTTTAATGCAACTCAGTCTGATAAAAGGATACCAGCACAAGGAAAATATGAACGGCTGACCACTCAAAAAAAATAGATTAAAGCTTTAATTATCAAAATGTAACAAATATCATATTTATTGTTTTATTTATATCTATGTATTGATAAAAAATTAACAATTTAGCAGCGATTTTTTGAAGTAAATCATTTGTTAATTAGGTAATTTTGATGAAATATTTTATTTTTGTTAACAAAGCATTTACAAATTAATTAAAACTGTCACTATTTTTTGCTTCCAGGTTGGAAGAGCAATATCAGCAGCACTACTTTACAGACACTATCGAAAATACATTTCAACACCTCTTTAATTCATGTTTATGAAACAACTCCACTCAACAAAACTTGCTATCCTTGTGCTCATACTGCTGGGATGCAGCGGAGCAGGTAACGCCCAAACGTATTTCACATCGCCAGGGACTTATACGTACACGGTTCCGTCGGGTGTAACATCAATAACAGTAGACATGAGTGCCGGCAGAGGTGGTAATAACTACAGTGCCGGTGGTTATGGAGGCCGTGTGGTGTGCACGTTGTCTGTGACGCCTACCCAGGTACTATATGTGAATGTAGGAGCTGCAGGTGGAGATGGTGGTTATTATAGCGCAGGTAGCGGCGGCTTTAACGGCGGGGGAAACTGTACCTACCGTTTTGGCGGCGGCGGCGGCGGTGCATCAGACATCATGCAATCGCCCTACACAGTCAATGATCGCCTGGTAGTAGCTGGTGGCGGCGGCGGCGCAGGCTATGACTGCGGCGGTGGTGACTGGGGCGGCAATGGCGGCGACCTTAACGGCCAAAGCGGGGCCATGTGTTATTCTTATTACAACGGCGGGTTTACCGGTTACGGCGGCAATCAATATTCCGGGGGCTCCGGCGGCTACTATGGTGGCAGTGGAGGATACCAGGGAACTGGAGGCGATGGCAGCGGATATGGCGGCGGTGGCGGTGGTGGATACTATGGCGGCGGCGGCGGATATTATGGCGGCGGCGGCGGCGGTTCTTCTTATACTGATGCAGTATTGGCAAGTAATGTTTCTCATTACCAGGGATATAACGGCAGCGACGGCTCTGTTACCATTACAGAAAACTGCACTGCGGGAAATATATCGGGCAGCAGTGCTGTATGTACAGGATATACAACAACTCTGACCGCCGATGTACCTGGCGGCACATGGACCAGCGATGATAACACTATCGCATCCATAGATCCGGTGACGGGTGACGTTACAGGCGTTGCTGCAGGTGCAACAACTATTACTTATACAAATGCACTTGCCTGTGGTACCGTATTCTCTACATTCAGTTTTTCGGTAGCCGATGCACCTACTTACATTTCGGGTTCTGCAACAATTTGTCAGAATCAGACCACAACCTATACTTCATCTGGCGGCGGCGCCTGGAGCAGCAATGACAATACAATAGCCAGCATTGATCCAGGTTCAGGTATAGCAACTGGCATTAATCCCGGCGCAACTACCCTTACCTACCAGATAGGCACAAGTTGCTATGTGACGCAAAACGTTACGGTGCTTGGTACAGATGTTATCACCGGAACTGCTGTAGCGTGCGTTGGCCTGACCACACCGCTTGCAGAATCATATACGGGCGGCACATGGACGACCAGCAATACTGCTTTGGCAACAATCGATCCTTCTACCGGAGTAGCTACTGGTGTTTCGGCTGGCTTTCCCAATATCATATATACACAGCCCAATAGTTGTGTAATTACTACTCCTTTCACAGTACATCCATTGCCGGCAGCATTCACCGGGCCGACCTCTGTATGCCAGACCTCCTCGATCACCCTGGGAGAAACCTCAACAGGCGGCACATGGAGCAGCAGCAATACCACCCAGGCCACAGTCAACAAAGTGACGTCAACCACAGCATCTGTAAGTGGTGTATCAGGTACTTCGTCACCCACAATTACTTACACACTGCCTACAGGATGTTTATTGACCACAGCTATTACGGTAAATACACTCCCTGTACCTATTACAGCACCAGCGTTAGGTTCATGCATTACAAATCCGATCAATCCGATAGTAACTTTGGTTGATGGAACAGGTACCGGTTCCTGGAGTTCTTCCAACCCGCTAATAGCTACCATTGTTTCCTATTCCGGAGATGTAACTGGGCTTACAGCCGGCACTACAACCATCAGCTATACATTACCAACAGGATGTTACGCCACTCTGCCCTACACCATTAATCCATTACCGGAGCCAATAGGCGGACCGAACACGGTGTGTGGCAATGCTACGATATACTTAACTGATTTTTCTTTCGGTGGCACATGGAGCAGCAGCAACAGTTCGTTTGCTTCTATTGGTTCCGGCACAGGTATAGTGACAGGCGTTTCAGGATTCAGCACGCCCACTATATCTTATACATTGCATACCGGTTGTCTTACCATTACAACTATAACTGTTAACCCCGCTCCTGCAGCAGTGAGTGGCAATACCAGTGTATGCGTCGGCAGCAGCAGTCCTTTGTTTATAAGCGGAGGCGGCACGTGGGCAAGCAGTTCCCCGGGCCTCGCATCTATTACACCCGGCCCCATCGGAGGCGGTGTGGTTACCGGTTTAATACCAGGCAACCCGGTAATGACATATACTTTACCAACAACAGGATGCTCCAGCACAACAACTGTAACTGTGAATCCGGTTCCTGCCACAATAACAGGGCCTACAGGTATATGTTTCGGAGCCACTACCACACTTAATGACGCTACGCTATTCGGTGCCTGGTCGAGCAATACGACTACTGTGGCTACAGTGTCGGGTTCCGGGCTTGTTTCTGCTGTAACGCCTGGTACTGCTACGATCACTTATGCACTGCCGGCTACCGGATGTAATGTCACACAAACAGTTTCGGTCAACCCACTACCTATTCCATTTAATCTCGTGATACCCGGTGGTGTCGCCGACTATTGCTCTGGAGGCACAGGCATTGACATTCAGCTTGTGAATTCAGAATCGGCAGTCAGCTATCAACTGTATATTAATAGCGTCATAGACGGCACCCCATTCGGAGGTACAAATAGTGTACTCGATTTCGGATCGCAAACCGCTGCTGGTAGCTATACCGTTGTAGGTACAAACACTGCTACCGGTTGCGCAAACAACATGCCCGGCAGCCCTAATATTGTAGTAGATGCATTACCAATAATTTATAACCTAAGCTTCACAGGCAGCAGCAGTAATTTCTGCGCCGGCACAGCAGGTACAGACCTTGTGCTTAGTGGCTCCCAGTCGGGATATGCATATACATTGTACATTGATGGTGTTCCGGGCCCGCTAACCGTCGGAACCGGCTCACCAATTGATTTTGGCCCGCAAAGCGTAACTGGCACCTATACAGTACTCGCAAATGCTCCCGGCACATTCTGCCCAAACTGGATGACCGGCAGTGTAACTGTGGGGATCAATCCGCTTCCCGGGCTGCATAACGTAACCGTAACAAACTCTGGCAACTATTGCGCAGGCACTCAGGGTGTACGCGTAGGTCTCGATTACGCAAATACAAGTATTGACTACCAGTTGTGGAGCAGCGCCGGATTCATAAAAACATTGCCCGGCGCTAATTCGCCTCTCGACTTCGGAACAGATACTGCCGATACCTATATAGTAGTAGGTGTAAATTCAGTAAGCGGTTGCAGCGATACTATGACTGGTAATGCTATCGTGAATAAAGAACCATTGCCTGTTCCTTATCCGCTCAATGTCATTGGCAGCAGCAGTTTCTGTAGCGGTACCTCAGGCGTACACATCAAGACCGGTAATTCGGATAATGGAATCAACTACCAGTTATTTGAAGGTACCGTTCCCGTGGGTCTGCCGTTACATGGTTCAACAGGAATTGCCCTGGACTTCGGATATGTAACAAGCAACGGAACATATATTATCGTTGCAACAGACAATACCACACGCTGTGCAGATACACTCACAGGCAACGCTGTTGTAGCTACTTACCCGGCACTCACTGTATACAACCTTACCGTATCTGGCGGAGGGGCTTATTGTGCAGGTGGTGCAGGCCTTCATCTTTTACTCAGTGGCTCACAATTGGGTATCAGGTACGACCTTATAAATTCAAGTACAATTGTAGGCACAAAGATAGGAACAGGCACTTCGCTTGATTTTGGTTTGGATACTGCTACAGGAGCTTATTCAGTGGTAGCTACCAATACCACCACCACATGTACTGCAAATATGAATGGCAACCCAACAATAACTATTAATTCATTGCCTGTTACTTATGCAGTTACCGAAACAAACGGAGGCAACTTCTGCGCAGGCAGTACAGGTGTTCATATTGGCCTTGGTTTCTCTGACATCGGCGTAAGCTACCAGTTATATAAAGCACACACGACCACTGTGGGCACGCCGAAAGCAGGCAATACAGCGGCCCTTGATTATGGCGCGTTTACTACTACCGGTACGTATACAATTATAGGAACCAATAACACCACCCATTGCTCGAGCAATATGACAGACAGCGCAGTAGTAGTGATGAATCCGGTTCCGGTGGCCTACACAACTACCGGTGGCGGCAGCTACTGTTCTGGCGGTACAGGTGTACCTGTAGGGCTCAGTGGTTCAGATAACAGAATCAGCTACCAGTTGTATAATGGGCCTAACCCGGTAAGCGGTGGTACAGCTAAAGGAACTACCGGTTCTGCAATAAGCTTTGGATCACTGACCCCGCTGGGTATATACACAGTGCAGGCTACGGATTCCGTAAGCGGTTGCACAAATACAATGAAAGGAAGTGTTGTTATCACTATTAACCCATTGCCAACAGCAAATACAGTAACTGGCGGCGGAGCGATCTGTGCCGGAAGTACAGGCGTTCCGGTAGGCTTAAATACTTCTACTGCGGGAATAAACTATACACTTTCAAATGGCACCAAAACAATAGCCACATTACCTGGCGTTGCCGGCAAATCGCTTAACTACGGTTTGCAAACAGTTGCAGGCACTTACACTGTTGCGGCAACCAATGTGATCACCGGATGTATAGCTGATATGTCTAATAGCGTAGCAGTGATCGTTAATCCGTTGCCCGCTGTTGATACAGTAAAAGGTGGCGGCAGCTACTGCGCAGGCGGTATAGGTGCGGATATTACACTTTCGAATGCTGACGCTGGCATCAGTTACCAGTTGTACAAAGGCAGTGTGGCGATTGGTTCAGGTGTAACTGGTATGAATGCGCCGCTTGATCTTGGTTTCCAAACCAGCGGTATATATACCGTACTTGCCACAGATATGGGATCAGGCTGTACAAAAATAATGACCGGTAGTGCTACTGCTACGGCAACTCCCGTACCAAATGTATATACCGTTACTGGTAGTGGCACTATCTGTGCGGGAGCGGCAGGTATACACATCAACCTGAGCGGTTCAGAATCAGGTGTTGGCTACCAGCTATATAATGGCTCAACCGCAATTGGCACACCAATCACAGGTACAGGGGTTGCGATGGACTTCGGCGCATTTGGCGCTAAGGGGACCTACACTGTAACTGCAGCAAACATCACCACTTCATGCGCAGATAATATGGCCGGCAGCGGAACCATTAATGTTAACTCTTTACCGGTTGTACAATCTGTTATGGGCGGTGGCCACTATTGTTTCGGTAGTACAGGCGTAAACGTATCACTTGCCGGAACTGAAACAGACGTAAATTATCAGCTATACAATAACGGTATTTCTGTAGGTACACCGTTTGGTGGTACGGGAATTGCGCTGAACTTCGGGCCACAGACACTCCCGGGCTTGTACTCAGTGATAGCGGCCAGCACCACCACATCGTGCACGAACAATATGATGGATAGCGTTTTTGTAACTGTCGACCCTACAGTAACCCCGGCTGTAACTATAACCGCAACAAACAACATATGCACGGGGGCTATAGCCACCTTTACCGTTACTCCGGTTAATGGCGGCCTTACCCCTACATTCTCATGGAGCGTTGGCGGATTGACCACAGCATATGGCAGCACATTCAGCTACCTGCCTGCAAATAATGACCTTGTAACCGCAACGATGACCGGAAGTGCTACCTGCGCTACTACACCCGGAGCATCGGGCTCTGTAAGAATGACCGTGCTGCCATTCGAAACACCTGGTGCTACTGTGGTTACAGACCCTGGCAATTATGTTTGCCATGGCATACCGGTAACCTTTACAGCTACACCTTCTATTGGTGGTATGGCTCCTGTGTATACCTGGCTGAACAACAGTGTGCCTGTTGGGAAGGGGACTACTTATACATACATTCCTACCACTGCTAATAACGGCGATGTCATCACATTCAGGCTTATAAGCAACTACCAGTGCCGTACTATCGACACTTTCTTCAGTATTCCTGTTATCATGCGTGTCGATTCGCTGATCATGCCGGTGGTGACTGTTTCATCCAAGATCGGCCCTGTGGTGGGCGTAGGACAGGTAGATACCTTCTTCGCGAAGATTAACAATGACCCGAACACTCCGTACGCTTACCAGTGGTACTTGGATGGTAACCCGCTTGATGGCGCTACCTCATCCCTGTATATTGACCGCAATGTATTCAATGGCGATAGCGCAAGTTGTGTGGTAACGAGGTTAGGTGCATGTGGTGGTGGTGGTGCTGTAGGTTACACTAAAGCTCTGCTCACCAACCTATCTACGAAACAGGTTAATACTGGTGCAGCCGATGTAACCGTATTACCTAACCCGAATAGGGGTGAGTTTGTAGTAAAAGGTACATTAGGTACAGACATGGATGAAGAAGCAATACTGGAAATCACCAATATGCTTGGCCAGGTAGTATACACCAATAAAGTAATGGCGCATAGCGGCAATATCAACGAACGCATAAAACTGAGCAATACGCTTGCAAACGGCATGTATATCCTCAGCCTTCACTCTGATGTTGCAAACAATGTGTTTCATATTGTTGTAGAGCAGTAAAGCAGTTAATTGGATAGACGAAGGGCCGGTGGAAACACCGGCCTTTTTTTGTGTAGTGCCGCTCCTGATTATCTTTGCATTATATGAAGAACCATTTCCTGTTTTTCCTGATCGCTTTATTTGCTGTGTCAGCTGTGCATGCGGCACCCGCTGACAGCACGCTTATCACCCCTTTCGAGCGTTCGAAAGGCCAACAGACGGCCACCTACACCGAGGCAATGGACTTCTATAAAAAGCTGCTGTCATCGAGCCGCAACGTGAGCATGATAGAACTCGGCATTACTGACATAGGTTATCCACTCAGGGCTGTGCTTTATACCAGTGATGGGAAATTCGCTAAAGACGACTGGAAGAAAAACAACAGGATCATCATACTGATCAATAATGATATTCATCCTGGCGAACCTGATGGCGTAGATGCCTCTATGATGCTGCTGCGGGATGCTGTTGCCGGAAAAATAAAAGTGCCGGATAACGTAGTGCTGGCTGTGGTGCCCATGTACAATATAGGCGGCGCACTAAACAGGAACAGCATCAGCCGGATAAACCAGAACGGGCCTGAAAGCTACGGGTTCCGGGGTAACAGCCGCAACCTTGACCTCAACCGGGACTTCACAAAATGCGACGCTGCGGAAACAATATGCCTTGAAGAGTTGTTTGCTAAGATGAGCCCCGACATCTTCATAGATAACCACGTCAGCGACGGCGCCGACTACCAGCATATCATGACACTGCTGGCGTCGCAGCACGACAAGCTGGGCGGCGCCTGTGGCGACTATATGTATCATACCCTTACACCCTTGCTGTACCAGGAAATGAAGGAGAGGGGTTACGACATGGTGCCTTACGTCAACGATTTTAAGAACACCCCCGAGCACGGCTGGACGGCATTTTTCGAATCTCCACGTTACTCCAGCGGTTATGCTTCCCTGTTCTCCACCTTCGCCTACGTGCCTGAGACGCACATGCTCAAGCCTTTTAAAGACCGCGTAATGTCCACTTATGCGCTTATGGAGAGTTTTATAAAAGTAGGCTCTGCCCATGCCAGCGAAATAAAAGCAGCACGTGCAACGGACCGCAAGGCGCTGAGGGAGCAGACTACATTCACACTCGACTGGAGAGCAGATACCACCCGTTGGGATAGTGTGCAGTTCAAGGGCTATGAGGCTGAATACATCACCAGTAAGGTATCCGGCCTGCCACGCCTGCACTACGACCACAGTAAACCCTTTACCCGTAACGTGCCTTTTTATGATCACTTTGTGCCAACAAAAACTATTTCAGCGCCACAAGCCTACATCATACCTAAAACATGGGTGCCGGTGATCACTGTTCTACGTAGCAGCGGCGTGCATATAGTTCGTATGGATGCCGACACTACAATGTCCGTTACTGCTTACCATATAGACAATTACGACTCCCCACCCCACCCTTATGAGAAGCACTATCTGCACCGCAATGTACAGGTAACGCCGTCTACCATCAGCTTGCGTTTCTCAGAAGGTGACTATGTGGTGTGGCTGGATCAGCCGGCAAAGCGTTACCTTATTGAAACACTTGAACCTACTGCCCCCGACGGTTTCTTCGCCTGGAATTTCTTTGATGGCATACTTCAGCAGAAGGAATATTTCAGCGATTATGTTTTTGAAGACCTGGCCGCAACGATACTGGAGAAAGATCCGGCCCTGAAAACCATGCTGGAAGAAAAGAGAAACACAGACCCTGAGTTTGCAAAGAATGCCGCGGCACAACTCGACTTCGTTTACCGTCATTCAAAGTATGCAGAACTAAGCGCTAACCGCTACCCGGTATACCGGCTGGAATGAAACAGGTAGTTCAGGATTTCGCGTCAAACCAAACTTTATCCTCGTTGTTCCAGTCGCCATTATAATTAATGGTCAGTTCTTCGCCCGCTGTTATATCCCTTACGGTCTGTATGTACATCGACTGTTCGTCATAGTCCATAAAGTACTCGCAGTTGGCGCTATAAGAGTGGTTGAACAAGGGCACCCAGCCCAGCGCCATGCAGCACATCTCGGCCCCATCGGGCTGCCACTCAAATATATAATCGTGCAGCAGGGTCTGGTCCAATAGCTTACGGTCGTCATTGCTCATTACAATGACCGGGGCATTTTCTACAATAACCCCAGCATTCAGCTTATCGCGGGTAAATACCCCTCTGCCTTTATTCGTGGTTTCGCCTATGTAAAGTTCTGAATTGGCCATAGTGCGACTAAAAGTGCTGGTTTTGAATAAAATAGTGCTTTTTAAGAGTATTTTTATATTTTTACAAGCCTAAAGGTACTCGATATGAATTTCTTTAAGAAGCCATTACTTTCTCTTGCAATAGGTATATTGGCAATACCCGCTACCGGGTTAGCCCAATATAAATTCGAGGTAGACCCGCTTCTGACTTATTTTGGGGATGGCCAGCGTTATGAATTAGGTTTTAATTATGTAATGCCATTCGGCCAGTTTGCCGGCGTTACCCCTGTATATAATAGCGGACATACCTTTCTTGGCGATACCACTACTAAAAGAAACATCACTGCAGCCCAGGGCATAGGTGGCGACATAGGCCTCTCACTGCCATTTAAAGCTACAGGCCATATCAGTTGCTGGGCGGTATCCTTCCACTTAATGGGCAATATGTATAGCTGGACCTACCTCAACTCTACACAAGCGCCGGATGGCACTGTAAATACACCAACTACCTCTCTTGACGCTACCACCATCAGCATAGGGTTGCCAATAGGTATTGACTGGATGGCTGGTAATCACGCCATTAAAACAAAACGCCTGCCATTTGGTACGTCTATGGGTGTGGGGTTGATACCGCAGTTCGATATGACGAGTACGAGCGCGAGCAGCGTAGATTCTAAATATAGCTTTGGCTGCACACCTTACGCCAAAATAGAGTTGTCTATATTCGCCGGGCTTGACATCAAGTTAAGGGCAATGTACACACTCGGTGATATCACACTGATAGACGTGAACAAAGCTATTCCTAACACTACCAATACTTATCCCGGTGTGACTGATGGCCCGTTCAAGGTAGTATCTACCTCAAACCTGATACTGTCGCTCATTATTATGCCATTCTCTGGTGGCTGGCATGAAACAGCGTGGTATAATACCTACGATACTTACAACAAACACGACCGGCTTAATTAATACCGGTTGCTTAACATAGTGTAAAATGCCCCTGAAACCAGGGGCATTTTAGTTTTATATAGTTAGTGTACACCCTCATTCAGAGGATACAATTACTTCCTTTTACCTTTGTAACCACCAGCGCTTTCCCTGTTACCATACGACTTTACATCGCCGGAAAACCGTGGGCCCTGTGGCCTTGGCCTGCTGGCGCGGTCTCCGCCACCGCTGCTGGCACCACCGCCAAACGAACGCTGCTCAGCTTCCTCAAGGCGCACTTTACGTCCCTTGAATTTCTTCTGTGACAACTGCTCCATGATGAACTCAGATGTATCTCCGGGAACGTTGAAGAAGCTGCTCATATCACGCACGGTCATACGGTCTATAAGGTTCGGTTGTACGTCTGTATTTTCTACAATAAACTGTGTGAGCTTTTGTGCCGTAAGGCCATCTTTTTCACCCAGGTTGATGAAGAGGCGCACATACCTGTTGCCCCTGCTCCTATCCTTGTCTTTACCTTCATAACCAGCATTGAGGTCGTCAGTGTTCTGGTAAGCATCTATGGTATCTCTCAGTTGCAGCCAGATCAGCTTACGGATCAGTTCGTCCTTGTCTACTTCGGCAAATGTCTCGTGGATCGATTCACGATACAGTTTGGCAAAGTCGGCCTGGGGCTCTGCATTGGCTATCTGCTCTAAGTAGAAGAACAAACGCTTGCGCACCACTTCAGCACCATCAGGTATATCGCTCTTGTGAAATTTCTGTTTTACCAGACGCTCTATCTGGCGGACATTGGATATCTGCTTTGGAGATACGATAGACATACATATACCAGACTTACCGGCACGCGCGGTACGTCCGCTGCGGTGGGTGTATACTTCCGGATCATCGGGCAACTCATAATTAATTACGTGCGTAATGTCGTTCACATCAATACCCCTTGCAGCTACATCGGTAGCAACTATGCACTGCAACGCTTTACTCTTGAACCGCTCCATCACCTTGCTACGCATCTTCTGGTCCATGTCGCCATGCAGCGGACTCACGTGGTAGCCCATCTTCATCAGCTTCTCAGATACTTCCTGGGCGTCCTGTTTGGTACGGGTGAATATGACACCATAGATACCGGGATTAAAATCGAGCAAACGGCGCAGGGTTTCAAAACGGTTAGAATGGTTGGTCACATAATATTGGTGGTCGATATTTTCGTTGGTCACATTTGCCGCACCTGCTGCAAACTCTTTCCAGTCTTTCATGAAGCGCTTGGCTATGCCGCGCACTTCATTGCTCATGGTAGCAGAGAACAACCAGGTATGCTCACGTGATGGTGTATTCTTCAGTATTACATCGATATCCTCACGGAAACCCATGTTCAGCATTTCATCGGCCTCATCGAGCACTACAAACTGCAGCTCGTCCAGCGATATTGCCTTACGCTCCAGCAAGTCTATAAGACGACCGGGAGTAGCCACTATTACCTGTGGATGATACCTCAGGTCCTTGATCTGGCCACCTATGGGCACACCGCCGTATACAGCTGTTACCCGCAACCCGCGTATGTGCACGCCATACTTTGTCATCTCCTCTTGTATCTGCATACAGAGTTCACGTGTGGGACTAAGCACCAGGCATTGAACGTGCTTTACAGCCACGTCGACATGGTGAAGTAGCGGAAGGCCATAAGCGGCGGTTTTTCCGGTACCGGTCTGTGCAAGCCCTATTATGTCTATCGGCTCCGATAGTAGTTGAGGTATTACTTTTTGCTGAATAGGAGTAGGTGTCTCAAAGCCAAGGTCAGAAATAGCTCGCATCAATTCTTCTCGCATGGAGAAG
>JABDCE010000029.1 GCA_013288285.1 Bacteroidota bacterium | reverse complement strand
GAGAGATTGTCTGTTAATAAACTGGCGACACGATGCATGTAAATAATGTTTGCTTCGAAGTTATTAACGAATGAATAAGAATAAATAATAAAATACCGTAAATATACGGGGGTAAATGGTATGGATTGTAGATACTTTGTGGGCTCACATTTAAACAAAAATTTAACAAAATTATGTATCCACTCATTTCAATATGGACCATACTGCCCGGCAACAAGACCAAGGTACTTGATGCCCTTAAACAACTTGCAGCAACTGTAGAAGAGACACAGGCCGGCACCCTGGCCTACCTGGTGCATACACCGAATATGAGCCAAGCCAGCCTGCCGACGCCTTATGGCGACACGGTGGTTTTCTTCGAAATTTATAAAGACAAGGCTGCGTTTGATGAACATGTAGCGAGTAAGGCTTTCGTGGCTTTCGTAGCAGATTATGGGTCGTTGTTCCTTTCCACTGAAAAGGGCGGGCCCTACAATTCGGTTGAGTTTCTCACGCACCATGCCGGCTACATCAGGCCAGGCATCTTATAGACTGCCAACAAAATATTATCATTTCTTAAACCAATAAAATAGAAAATATGTCGAATGCAAATCAAACTGTTCCGGGTACGGGCCGCTGGGCCTACAGAAGTTTTAAGAATGATCCGAATTTATCACACGACTTAACGCAAGGTGATAACACTTACTGTCCTGAATTTGGACAGGGGACACTGAACATAATAACCTCGGCCGATGGTAAGCTGACAGGGACAATAGGTGGCGATGGCTGGCACCTTGATCTGAAAGGGTCGGTTCAGCAGGGCAATCCGGCTACGTTATGGTTCCGCGGGAGTGGTACAATAGGCGGTGCACCGTGGATCTACGACTACCTATGTTATGTTGTGCCGCATATTCCGGAAGGTGTGCGGCAGATACCTGCCCTGGTAGGCAGCGTTACACGTGCGATTCCGCATCCCGGCGGAGAACAAGCAGGATTGGTTGCTTCTTTTTTTGCTGTTTACCAGGAATTAGAAACCACTAAAAAATAATTCTAAAATGATGCAATATGAACAACTCAGCGGAAACTGCAAAATGTTGCTGCCATAGCGAGCCGGCAGCATCAGAAATAAAGCCATTGATAAAAGTAAAGAAAACTGTGCGGTCTGTGCCATCAGTATTGTTGAGCATAGTGATCGCATTTTTTCCGAAATGCCCGCTTTGCTGGGCGGTGTATATGAGTATGTTTAGCTGCCTAGGGCTGGCGAAAATGGCCTACCTGAGCTGGCTACTTCCGGTACTGTTGGTATTCCTGGGTATCCACCTGTTCATGTTATATAAGAAGGCGCGGCGACTTGCCTATTACCTTCCGTTTTTGATGAGCCTGGTGGGGGCATTAACCATACTTGCTGCAAGAACATTTATACCAGGTGATAAATGGCTGCTCTTTTTGGGGATGGCTTTAATTATTTCAGGTTCACTGCTCAACACTTTTTCGGGAAATCGTTTACAAATGGCAACACCACAAATGAATTAGTAATCAAAATAATAAAAAACAAAATCAAACAACATGACACAGACATCACTGAAAGTCCGCCGTTCTCTTATAGACATACAGAACGACTTTACGAGCGGCAAAGACAAGGATCCCCTGGAAAAATTAATGGTAGCATGGCAATTTATCAAGTCATTGCCGGCCAGCGATCCGAATTCATTCTTCGCGCTTGGGGGCTACCATGGCGAGCCTTTCGCCGGAAGAGGTTCTTACGATGTGGCCAACTATTGGGGCGGGTATTGTAATCACGGTAATATTCTCTTCCCGACATGGCACAGGGTTTACCTGCACAAGTTAGAGAAGGCACTGCAAAGCGTACCCGGATGCGATAGTGTAATGCTGCCATACTGGGATCAGACCTATAAAATAACCGGGAAGGACGGCAATCTTACTTACCTGGGCATACCCTCCTGCCTCACTGATGAATACTTCACATTTAAAGACGGCATTACGATACCAAACCCACTTAAATCATTCACACTACCGTTGGCACTACAAGACTCGGGAGAAGTGAACCTGTACACGAAGCCCCAGGGATATGAGACTGTGCGTTATCCGCTATCCGGGCTTGTAGGCACGCCGGAAGCCGCCGCTGCATCAAAAGTAAACAACAGCGCATACTATATAGCCGGAACAAATATTATAGATAATGCATTGACCACTTCTTTGCTTAACGGTAATGTACTGGGATGGCTCAGTGGCTCTGAAATGCAGCCAGGAGCTACCCCTTCAGATCCGCAAGCGCCAATTGGCGAACCCGATGGCGTAGACGCAGGTTACCATCTGAGCCTGGATGCACCGTGCTACACCGTTTTTTCTAACTCCACATCTGTAACCCAATGGAACAAAGACGTAGCGAATTGGAATAAAGAACATCCCAAGCAACTAAAACCACTAACACAGGCACTGGAAAATCCACATGGTGAAATTCACCTGGCAGTTGGCGGGATAAACGCACCGACACAGGATGCCGATCCAAATTCGCCTAATCCGTTCTTACCAGCGGCTGACGCCAATGGCGATATGGGCGAAAATGAAACCGCAGGTCTTGACCCTATATTTTTCTTTCATCACTGCAACGTGGACCGAATATTCTGGATGTGGCAGGTAAAGCATAAGTCTACAAACAATATTGACATATCCGTACCTCAACTGTCTGCTACAACTATAGCGGCAGGCCCATATCCCGGAACGAATAACATAAATAACCAACCCCCTACAGGTTATGAGCCAACTGAACAATTGACAATGGAATCGCCGCTTTATCCTTTTAAATTAGTTGAGAACGGCGTTGAGCGAAACTATCAATCCAAAGATGTTTTCAACATAGAGAAACAGCTTGGATTTACCTACGATAACTTATCGCTTGATAATACAGACGGAATGGCAAAAACGTTAAAGGCCATAGCAGTAGCAAAAGCGAAACCGGCACCAGTGCATAAAAGCAACAAAGTGCTGATAGTGGACGGGATAAACAGGGCAAAGATCAATGGGTCTTTTGTCGTATTGGCGTATGCAACCATCAATGGAAACAGATATTACTTAGGCAGCCATGCTGTGCTGAGCAGGTGGCGAGTAGTAGCTTGTAAGAATTGCATGATTAACCTGGAGGTTACTGCCATATTCAGCCTTTACCGTTTTTCTGAGAGTGAACTGCAGCATGCTATTTATGATGTGCAGATACAGGGGCGTTCGGGCAATGCTACGGAATTTGCGAAATTTACTGTTGCAAACCAGGCAAATTTTACAAAATCTGTCAGTGCATCAGCATCAGGAACAATAGCTGCAAATTCTACATTGATGAAAACTGCCATCGCTTCACATGATACGGGCATACATCATAAAAATCCATTTAAGCTACAGGTAGTGTAGGTTTAGCGCCGACTCTGCCGTAAAGATGCGGCACAAAAAATAAATAATAATGTAAACAGGCACCTGTAATCGGGTGACCTGTTTACATTAAGGTTGGTCTTTCCCGGGGCTAAATTATCCATATTGGAAATCAATCCCGATAAAGGCGTAACGATGCAATATTTGATGTTGTCAAGTATTATTTAAATCAAACAGTACTTAAATAAAATTCTTATGTCCCAGATAAATGTAGCAGTGATATTTTACAATGAGGTTGAGCTCGTGGACATGAACGGCCCGATTGATGTTTTTGTAAAAGCCAACAGGTCGAATAATAATAGGTATAACATATATACGGTAGCGGAAAAAGGGATGCCGAGAATCACTGAAAAAGATGTGGTCTCCATATGTCCCACCTATACTATTTATGATTGTCCGATGCCTGATATTATTGTGCTACCCGGCCTTATCACTGACGATAATGAGGCGAGCCCTGCAATAGTGAAATGGGTAAAAGAATTTGGAGAAAAAGTTCTTGCGCATCCCAGGAAGCATACCTATATAATGTCTGTGTGCGTAGGCATTTACACACTTGCCAAAACAGGCCTGCTGAACGGTAGAAAAGCTACAACGCATTTTCTGAACCTGGCAGATAACTCCGATGGCAGTATTCAAAAAATGTATCCGCAAATCAGTTTTATCCAGAACAAAAGGTTTGTTGCGGATGGCATCTTTATTACTACCGGTGGTATTACCTCTGGCATAGATGGCGCTTTGCACCTGGTGGAGCAGATAGACGGAGAAAAAATAGCACGGCAAACTGCCGGGATTATGGTGTACCAAAGAGACGCACCAATACCACCCGACACTATTCTGCCACTTAAAGACCCGGGACTGTATGGTTTGCCTTCATGAGATGCAATAGGCGCTCATTCCGCCGATAATGGACATTTTTCCGGAATAATTTCCAATAGCAGGAAGCTTATTTATGAAAGTAAAAGGATTGAAAAAATATGGTAAAACAGCGTTGAGCCATCTATCGGCCAGGATTGATTGCAATTCTTTATTGCGATCAATCCCGTGCCGTTCACCTTGAAAACGTAACGACGAAATGCAATGATGAGCGAAGTTGGCGGGCGCCACAGACTGGCGAACGCGCAAAACATTTTACACAATTACATTAAAAAAATAAAATCCCACATAACATGAAAAAAATATTCCTTTTTTCGACCATCGCAATTTTATCAGCCACGGTCATTATAGTTTCCAGCTGTGGCGGTGGTCAGTCCAAAGAGGGCGAAGCCAAATCGGACACAGCAGGCCCAACAATGAGTGGCCCGTTCCAGGACCACCGCGATTCTGTACCCACAAAAGCGCAGTATGACGGTCCGCTTTTTGTGCTCAGTCACAACTACCCGACGACAGCCCAAGCACTTGTTAATCCACCGTGGCAGCAGGCATTGAACGGCCAGCCCATCGACAGCGCAAACACCATAGCATATATGAATGCGCTAAAAAACTACATTGCCGCAAATTTATTGCCGTTTTTCACAAACAATAAAGAATGGACTGCTGCAAAATACGGATGGTTCCAGGAGCCATGGATGGGCGCAGACAGAGAAGCCATCCTGGGCGCTTACTTAGGGAACGGAAATGATTCAGGTATGTTTACTACCCTGAACGAGCCCGAGGCAGGGTATGCCGTGGTTTTGTATGATTCTTTAGCGGGATATACCGTGGGGCAGATATGGGGCACAACCGGGCAAAAAGTTAACCTTGTAAATGATGCCGCCCAGTTTAAAGAAGGCAGTGTTATTGTAAAGCTTGCTTTTTCAAACATTAATGCGCCGCAATGGCCGGTAATGCAGGGTGCGCAAACCTTTAGCATTTATGATACGGGTGCAACAACCGGAAACCCTAAAACAGGGTACCAGGTTCGCACTGTTAGCTTTTTTCAAATGGACGTCATTGTTAAGGACAGTAAAACAGCCCCTAAAACGGGCTGGGTCTATTCCACATTTGTATACGATATGAATGCCACCGGAACCAGCTATTGGGATAAAATGGTGCCATTGGGAGCGATGTGGGGCAATGATCCGGATGTAAAAAGCCCACAACAACCGCCATACCCAAAGCTGTATGAAACAGTTATTAATCCCGCAGCCCCAAAATACAGTACAGAAACCCTGGGATGGGGCGGCAGGCTCAGTGGTCCAAATGATGGCGCGGTAGCCAATAATGTTACTGACTACACAACGCACCAAGTTTATCCAAGACTGGCCTTATCTTCCTGCATGAGCTGTCATATCCCGGCACAGGATACATTTAAATCGTTCCTGATGCCAAGTCCCTACCTGGATTTCAGAGGTATAGTGTATACTCCAGGTAGTCCGGACTGGATGAAATGGTTTAGGGATGACTATGGTAATGTAGCCTTCAATGCCGGTCAGGTAGGAATGGATTATGATATGGTTATGGCATATAAGTCGATTGGTAATTGGACGCAAAATCAGCCGTCTTCGCCACAAAACACAATGCTTTTGCAGAACTTCAGAGCTATCAGAAAATACAGGTTGCACAGAAGCGACAAAAGCCAATTCTGGCATTAGAAAAGTACCAACGACAAAGGGGCTGGCCAAAAGGCTGGCCCTTTTGTGTAAAAAAAGAGCCGGGTATTCGTTTTGGATAAGCTCGGTTCGAAAATGCTAAAAATTACAACATGAAGCCGCTCCCAGAGCGACTTCTGTGTTTTGTGAAGATTTATCGCCGGATGCGTATCTCTACGCGGCGGTTGGTGCGGCGGCCCTCTTCGGTATCGTTGGAAGCGATGGTGTTGGCTTCGCCCCAGCCTTTGGAGAGGATGGTGATCTGGTCCATGCCCATCATGTCTATGACTGTTTTGGAAACGATGGCGGCGCGGCGTGTGGACAATTCTTCATTGAGCATGGGGTTGCCGGTATTGTCGGTATAGGCATTGATGGTAACGGTGTAATTCTTGTGCTGGAGCCATGGCGCTATGGCATTGCCGAGTATGCCTTTGTCGAGCTCAGACAGTTCGGTGACATTGGCATCGAAATGTATGGTGGCAATGAGGGTATCCTGTATGGCGCGGATCTCCTCCCAGTTGGAGGGGAGCATGGCAATGTTGTGGAGGAGCGGCTGCTGGGTGTATTGCTTGTCGAAGACGAGTGTATCATCGACCGGGAGGTGGCCCATGGCGCCGGTATGTATGATGTAGGTGCTGTAGAGCGGCAGGGTGATGAGGAAGGTGGCATCGCCGCGGTTGCTGCGGAACTGGTAGAGCGTATCGCCCTTGCGGGCATCGGTGATGTAGATGGCGGCGGAGGTGATGCGGGTCTTGGACACGCTGTCGTAGACGTAACCGGCGATATAGCTGACGCGATCGGGCTGCATACTCATAGGCATGTATGCCTCGAAGATGTCGAAGTTGCCGGCGGGACCGTTGCGGTCGGTACCGAAGTATATCTTTTTGCCATCGAGTGTGACGCAGGCGCTCTTCTCGTCATAGGGTGTATTGATGGGGTAACCCATGTTCTGAGCGGTGGTCCAGGAGCCGTCGGCGAGTTTTTTGCTCATGAAAATATCTGTGCCACCCATGCCCGGCCAGCCATCGCTGGTAAAGAAGAGTGTTTTGTTATCGAGGTTGATGTATGGTGCGGTCTCGTTGCCGGCGGTATTGATAGACGGCCCGGCGTTGACGGGTGGCTGCCAGAGGCCGTCCTCGAACCGGGAAATATAAATATCGTAACCGCCATAGCCACCCTTGCGGTCGCTGACGAAGTACAGCTCCCGGGTGTCGGGCGAGAGGGTGGGCTGGCCCTCGTAGTCGGGGGTGTTGATGGTGAAGCCGAAAGGCTGCGGGATGGTCCAGTCGCTGTCGTTGGCTACACGATAGGCCATGTACATATCGCATCCGCCCTGGGCGAAGCCGTCGTCACTGCGTAGATCGCAGCGGGTGAGGAAGAGATAATGGCCATCGGCAGAGATGAACTGTGCCGATTCCTGGTCGGGGGTATTGGGCGGGTAGCCCATATTATAGACATTGTACCAATCGCCACATGTGTCTAATTCGGCACTATAAAAGTCATCGTTCTCGTCGTTGACGCGGCGGGTGAAGTAGAGTGTCTGTGTGTCGACGGCCATAGAGGGGAACAATTCAGGCACGGGGCTATTGACGCGGCCATTCAGGGCAACGGGTTGCGGGCATGTGAGCTTGCTGCCGAATTGCTTTACGAACATTGCCTGTTTCAACAGGCGGTTCCACTCGGCGCTGTCGTGGATGGTGGCATAGGTGTTGATGATGCTGAGGGCCTTGTCGGGCGCGCCTGAATAGATGAGGGAGCGTGCGTAGGGCTTTGCGAAGCGTGTGCCGCCATTGTGGCATTTGGATGAAGCGTTCTTAAATACCTCTGCAGCTTTTGCAAACTGGTGGGCCTCGAAATACCATTCGCCGAGCTCGCTGTAAGCCTCGGGGGAACCGGGGGCCTTACGAATGGACTTCTCCATTTTTTTGTATGCTTTGGCCGGTTTCTTTGCAGCCTTGTAGCGCTCAGCGGAATTGTAGTTGCGGCCAGCCTTATGGGACTGGGCAACAGCCGTGAGACAGCATAAGCAACAGAGGATCAATAACGTATTCCGGAGCATGGGGCATGAAAAGTACGTCAAAAATAATAAGGAGCAAGGAGAAAAACGCCGATATTAAGGACAATATAAGACTTAGTCTTTCAGGGCTTTATCTATCTTCTGGGACAATTTGTGCAATTCGTCCTGCAGGAGAGGGTTATTGAAGGATTCGATGGCGCTGTCGGCGGCGAACATGAGGAGGGTCATGGCCATAAAATCCTGGTCATCTTTACCGGCATAGTGTGAGCGCATTTCGTTGACCTTCTGATCTGCCAGCTTTACGGATTTGCGGACAGCAGATTCTTCCTCGGGCTTAATGCGGATACGGTAGCTGCGGCCTGCGAGCCAAACGGTAATGGATATGGTGCCTGTTTCTTCTGACATGTGAGGTAAGGAACGAATTAACATTCCTAAGTACCCGCAATATACAATTTTCCGGGAGTTAGTTAGCTGAGTGGCGGATAACTATACCGCCGAGGCAGGCGGTGTGTTGTGTGAATAGATGAGCCGCTTCTGGAAAAAGACGAGGGTAAGCACACCCACTGATATAGCAGCATCGGCGATATTGAATACGGGCTCGAAAAAAATAAAGCTCTTGCCACCCAGGAAGGGTACCCAGTGCGGCATGGTGGTCTCGAGGATAGGGAAGTAGAGCATGTCGACTACCTTGCCCTGTAAGAATTTGCCATAGCCGGCGCCGAAATTGGTGAAGTGTGCTACGGCAATTTGGTTATGGTTTTGCATCATGCTCCGGAGGTTGTCGTAATTACCGGAGAAGCAGGAGTAAGGGCTGTCTGTGAAGATGAGCCCGTAAAACAGGCTGTCTATGAGATTGCCGAGTGCGCCCGCCAGTATGAGCGAGCCGCAAATAATGGCGCCGCGGCTGTAGCCTTTTACCACGAGCCTTTTTAGGAGGAAGAAGCCAAAAACAACCGCTATGAGCCTGAAAGACGAAAGTATGAGCTTGCCAATGACCGACTCGCTGAGCTTGAGGCCGTAGGCCATGCCCTCGTTCTCGATAAAGTGCAGCCGGAACCAATTGCCCATTATACGAACATCATCGCCATTGCAGAAATGGGTCTTGATGAAAATTTTCAAAGCCTGGTCGGCGATGATGATGATGAGCACTATGAGTATGGCGTGGCGGTACTTCAAAAGCTGTAGTAAAATTTTGGGCAAATATAGTTTAAACTTCCGAACGGGAATTTGACGTTTGCGTGAAACAAAACTTAAATATTTGGCTGTGCGGTGGCGTATATGGTTTGCAATAAAGTCTGTCCTACGGCTTTGAGGGTGCTGGTGTCTATGATGGCCATCACATCGTTGTGGGTATGCCAGTGTGCCGGGAATGGGTTGTTGGGGTCTTGTGTGAGGCTAATGATGTCAATTGTTTTGATGCCAGTGATGCGGTTGACGGGTACATGATCATCGGTTATCTCTACAGAGGCGTAGTAAGGGAAGAAGGATGAGTAGCCTGCATCAGACGCGGCCTTCCATACCTTTTGCTGTATATCGCCGGCAAGCTGGGCAGAGGTGGCCTCAAGAGGAAATTGTGAACCACGGGCGCCTACCATATCGAGCAGGATGCCGAAGCTGGCTTTATAGCCGGGCACGTGGGGGTGGTGCGCCCAGTATTGCGTGCCGAGGCAGTAGGAGTCTTCGCCCCACTCTGAGCGGCCATAGTCTTCAACATCGGTGAGGAGTATGTCTACGCCCAGTGTGGCGGGCAGTTTATGTGCCTTCAGCACATTGGCGACCTCGATCAATACACCTACACCACTACCGCCATCATCAGCGGCGAGTATGGGCTTGTCTTTGTCTTTGGTATCCTGGTCGGCCCAGGGGCGGCTGTCCCAGTGGGTGAGCAGGAGGATGCGATTGGATGCGGCGGGGTTGATAACGCCTATTAGATTGATGCATGGCAGCGACTTGCCATCGCCTCCTTTCACCTGGGTAGCCTGCCTGTATACAGTGTCGCAGGCCAGTTTCAGTTTAGCCTCCATCCATGCGGCGCATTGGGTTTGTGCCGCGGAACCGGGTGTGCGCGGACCGAATGCTACCTGCTTACCGACATAGAGATAAGCACTGTCGGCATTGAAGGCGGGGGCGTTGACGGGTTTTGCAGGAGGGGCCTCAGTACTCGTAGTGGTGGCTTCTTTCTTTTGTTCGTCATTGCCGCTACAGCCCGATGATAAAACAGATACGGCCAAACCAAGGGCTATGAATGAAAAGGTCTTCAATGAGTTCATTATGCGTGCTTTTAAAAAAATGCCTTGCGTGTTAAGGAACGATGACGAAATAAGTTTGGTAACCTGACTTGTTCTTTCTCATTTTTACTGCGTTGTAAAAGTCTTTAAATAGCGCACTATTCGCAGATTTTACGCCTTGTAAAAAAGAAAAATAACTGCGCCAACTTGTCAAACTTATTTCGTCAACGTTCCTAAGGCAAGGCAAATGATGTTTTTCTATTGGGTAACCTTATGGAGTAAATTTGGTTTGTGCAGACTGGAGTATATGCTTGTCTGCACCGTTGGTGCTGTTGATATAGGCGATGACCCTGCAATGGGCAGGATTGATGGCCGGTGTGGTTGTTTTGAGTTTGTAAGTATAGGTGCGCTTCAATACACGGCCCTTAACCTTGGTGGCCACGGTATCAAGCACAGGGTCGCCGGAAGGTGCAGTAGAAACCATATCGCGGAAGACACAGGTATAGAGGTAGGTATTCTCGAAACCAGTTGGGTCAGTGGTGGTTACCGGTACTTCCTGTATGTCGTACATGGTGTCTTCTACCACTACCACGCTAAGGTTCTGCTTAGTGCTGACGGGGGACGCATAGGTAACGGTGGCTATGATAGTAGCCAGGCCAGTGGTGCTGTTGTAGCTGCTCTGAAGGGCAAGGTTGACAGAATCTGTGGCGGGTAGAAGGCCGTTGATAAGGCCAGACCACGGACCGCTGCCGTCGACCTCAACGTTGCCGGATGTAGGTACGCGGTCGATATAGGCGCTCGGTAAAGCTCCTACGCCGTTTCCTGATACATAATTGGCTATGTTTTGCGAAGCTGAGTCGCGGAAATCATGCACTGCACCGGTGGGCGGCAGGGCCTGCGGAATAGAATAAGGGAACAGGCAGATGACATTGATATGTGAAGGGTTTGTGGCCACTTGGTTATCGAGCGAGGTATGAGCTGGCGCGCAGTTGCTGCAAGACTGACCGGTAAATTCTTCCACCAATACACTATGTGGGTCGGCAGTGAGGGCAGCTATCTGTGCTGAGGACAGGGTGGACACAGAATCGACCATACCTACAGACGCGGCCGGGCTGAGATTTACCGCAGGGCCTATTTCTTTACAACCAGTGCTGCTTATGTATACAATAGCGGAGCCGCAGAGAAGGGCAGATAATAATTTCTTCATAAGAGGATATAAAAAACGAAATTACCACATAAAAATTATATTCCGACACTTAGTAAAATTTTCATCAATGTGTAGTCTGGTGTTCTATGGTTGAGGGGATGATATTGGGGCGCGATATTAAAATCTTACCTTTATGGGGTAATATAACGAATATGGAAGAGAATAAGCGGCAAAAACAAGTAGGGAAATTAGTGATGGAAGAGCTGAGCGACATTTTTCAGCGCGAGGGGATGAATATAGTAGACGGGGGAATGGTATCGATATCGAAGGTGATGGTGACGCCTGATCTGCTGGAAGGGAGGGTATACCTGAGCTTTTACCAGGTGAAAGAACCGATGGCGCTGCTGCATAAAATCAAAGAACGTGGTTGGGAATGGCGTAAGTTGCTGGGACAACGGATAAAGAATCAACTACGCAGGGTACCGGAGCTTACGTTTTACACGGACGATACGCTGGACCATGTGTTCAAAATGGACCAGCTTTTCAAGAAAATTAATGAGGAGCGGGAGGCAAGACCCCCGGCGACTGAGGGGGAAGAGGCGTAATTTCGTCAACGTTCCTTGGGAAAACATATCTGAAAACTATTTGGACCAGACACTTATATGGCAACTTGCATACCGATACCTGCGCGGCAAGCGCCAGGGAAATGCTGTGCCTATACTGTCGCGGATAAGTATGGTGGCCATAGCGGTGAGCAGCGCCGCCATGATCATTATCTTCTCTGTTTTTAACGGCATAGAGACCATAGTAAAGAATAATTACAAAGCCTTCTACCCTGACCTGAGTATTACTGTAGCGAGAGGGAAATTCTTCGGGATGGACGCGGCTACACTTGCATCTGTGCGGCAGGTGAGCGGTGTGCAACATGTGAGCACGGTAATAGAAGACAATGTGATAGCCGACAATAACGGGCAGCAGAAGGTGGTGACCCTAAAGGGAATTGACAAAAGCTATTTTGACGTAAATAATATACGCGACTCGATAACCGGAGATGATTCGGTATCAGACGGGCACCCATATACGGCAATAGGCGGGCGGCAGATATTTAATGAACTGGGTGCGGATATAGAGAATGTATTCAGTTATATAGAGCTGGTGTACCCGAACCCTACGGCAGTAAACCCGGAAGCGGACCCACTATCTGCATACCAAACGCTGCGGCTGCATCCGGCAGGAACTTTCAGGATACAGGATGAGTTTGATGACAAATACATCCTGGCGCCCTTATCGCTAACACAGGAACTGTTTCATGCGAAGGGACAGTATTCGTCGATACAGATCAGCACAGAGCCGGGCAGTACTGAAAAGGTAAAGGCAACTATACAACAAATGCTGGGGAAGGGATGGGTGGTAGCCACCCGGTATGAACAGAACAAGACGCTGTATATGGTGATGAGCGGAGAAAAGTGGGCAGTATATGCCATACTGCTGCTGGTGCTGCTGATAGCCACCTTTAATATGGTAGGCGCGCTGTCTATGCTGGTGCTGGAGAAGCGAAAAGACATAGCTATACTGCGGGCGATGGGCGCCACAGCCGGAACATTAATGAAGATATTTTTGCTGGAGGGCATGTTGTGGTCGGTGGTGGGCGGGGTATGCGGCCTGGCACTGGGCATAGGTGTGTGTATGCTGCAGCAACACTTCGGGTTTGTGAAGATCAGCTCCGGTTTCCTGATGGACGCCTACCCGGTGAAGATAGAAGCCGCTGACATAGTACTGGTGATGTGCACTATACTTGCCGTTGGGCTGGCGGTATCGTGGTATCCGGCTACGCGCGCTACGAGGGCTGTGGATCCTGCATTGAAGAGCGCTTAGTTTTTCTGCCTATAATTTGTAATTTGGGTTGCGGGTAACATCATTAAATACGGTTTATGAAATTCCAGTTCCAGATAACATCATACGAAGACTACCAGCGCGCTTATGAAAAGAGCATAGCGCAACCTGAACTATTCTGGAGTGAGGTAGCCGAAGAATTTGTGTGGCAGAAAAAGTGGGACAAGGTGCTGAAATGGGACTTTATAAAGCCTGATGTAAAGTGGTTCATCAATGGCAAGCTGAACATTACAGAGAACTGCTTAGACCGACATTTGGCAACTGCGGCCGACCAACCGGCCATCATCTGGGAGCCTAACGGCAAGGAAGAAGCGCACCGGGTGATCACTTATGGGGAACTTCATTTTAAAGTAAACCAGTTTGCCAACATACTCCGTAACAACGGCGTGAAAAAGGGCGACCGGGTATGCATATACATGGGTATGGTGCCGGAGCTACCGGTGGCTATGCTAGCCTGCGCAAGAATAGGGGCGATACACTCTGTAATATTTGGCGGATTCAGCGCGCAAAGCATTTCAGACAGGCTTCAGGATGCACAGGCAGCATTTATCATTACCTGCGATGGCGCATACAGGGGCGGCAAAGATATTGCGCTCAAAGCTATTATAGACGACGCGCTGGTAAACTGCCCCTTTGTTGAAAGAGTGATCGTATACCAGCGCACGCATGTGCCGGTGAGTATGATAAAGGGAAGAGATGTATGGTGGGCAGATGAAATAGCCAAGGTGGAGGCGCAGGGCAATCCGGTGCTGCCTGCTGAAGAAATGGACGCGGAGGATCCACTGTTCATACTCTATACATCAGGCTCTACGGGTAAGCCAAAGGGCGTAGTTCACTCATGTGGCGGGTATATGGTATACAGCACTTATAGTTTTGTAAATGTATTCCAGTATGCAGCGGGCGACGTGCATTTCTGCACGGCTGATATAGGCTGGATAACGGGGCATAGTTATATTCTGTACGGCGTGCTGTGCGCGGGAGGAATCTCACTGATGTATGAGGGGCTGCCTACCTGGCCGGACGCGGGCAGGCTGTGGGATATAGTGGATAAGCACAAAGTGAATATATTGTATACGGCGCCCACGGCTATACGCAGCCTGATGGCCTATGGGCTACAGCCACTGGAGGGCAAAAGCCTGGAGTCGCTGAAGGTGCTGGGATCTGTGGGGGAGCCGATCAATGAAGAAGCGTGGCACTGGTATGATGAACATATAGGTAAGCGGCGCTGCCCGATAGTGGATACCTGGTGGCAAACAGAGACCGGTGGTATTATGATATCGAATATGGCAGGCATAACCCCGGCTAAGCCCAGCTACGCGACACTGCCATTGCCGGGCGTACAGCCTGTGCTGGTGGACGAGCAAGGGAAAGAAATAGAGGGTAATGATGTGAGCGGTAACCTATGTATCCGGTTCCCGTGGCCATCTGTCATACGTACTACCTATGGCGATCACGAACGCTGCCGCCTGAATTATTTTGCGGCTTATAAGGGTATGTATTTCACCGGCGATGGCTGCCACAGGGATGAGAACGGGTTTTACCGGATAACAGGCAGGGTGGATGATGTGCTGAATGTAAGCGGGCACAGGATAGGGACAGCAGAGGTGGAAAATGCCATAAATATGCATACGGGTGTGCTGGAAAGCGCAGTGGTGGGCTATCCGCACGAACTGAAGGGGCAGGGTATCTATGCCTATGTGATCATGGATGAAATGCCCGGCGACAGGGACGGAACGAAAGCAGACATATTGCAAACTGTGACCCGCGTGATAGGACCTATAGCCCGGCCCGATAAGATACAGTTTGTAAAAGGGCTGCCTAAGACCCGCAGCGGCAAGATAATGCGGCGGATACTGCGTAAAATAGCGGAGGGGGAAATGTCGAACATAGGGGATACGTCTACACTGCTGGACCCGGCGGTGGTGGAGGAAATAAAACAGGGTAGGAATGAGTGAGGCCATACCACAGCTATACAAGTAACTGCTGATTAATGAATCCAGACGTAAATGGGGAGTTTTGGCTTTTCTGGAATTAATAACGAACTTAGCAAGAGTATAAAGAGCATCAAATGGGGTTTTTAACCATTTTAATCTAACTGTAGCAACGTTCTATGAAGATAAGATACCTGGCTTACTTACTGCTGTTGTCCTTGTGCTGCTGCAAGAAAAAGTCGGTGCCTATACCACCCGATCCGAGTTTTAGTTTCGTATATACGCCGGTGTATGATTCGGTGATAACGATGCAGGCCAATGACTCCTACAGTTTTATTTTTGACATTAATGTTACCAATGGCAACATCAACGATAATAAACTCTGGTGCACTATTTCCGGGTTGCCGGGCGATGTGACCGTGATACCGGGCAACATGACCGTGGGCCTGATCATGGGCGGCGTATTTACCTTCAAGACGGCAGATATATCGCTGGGAACCGATACACTTACATTCAGCATCTTCAGTAAGGCTACCGGCACCGCGGTGCATAAACTGATACTGCATATAGTACCGCCGCCTGACTATGCACCCCTGCTGGCAGGCACTTATGACAGCTCCTACGACTTCTGCTCACCGGCTATTTATAAATACACTTCATTAGTGTCTACCGCAATAGATACGGGCTACACCATAGACATCACGAATATAAACGCCTTGGGTAGCGGCTTTGTAGTGAAGGCGGTGATCTCTGATGTGGTAAAGGTGCCCTACCAGGTAGTGGGCAGCCGTAAAATATGGGGCAGCGGTACTTATGGCCTGGACCCTATGACGGGCAATACCCAGTATGAGCTATCTATTAATGATACTATAGTCTCCGGGCTGGATACAACCAGGTGTACCACGCATATTCAACACAAATAAGAAGCTGTATTTTCTTTAGCCTGCTTTCTGTAGTAAAACGTTGGCAGTGGCTACGATGCCTTCCTCTCTGCCTATGAAACTCAGTTGCTCAGTGGTAGTGGCTTTTATGGACACATCGTCAACAGCAACGTTCAGAATGTCTGCAATGGTTTTGCGCATATCATCTACGTACTTCCTGATCTTTGGCGCCTGGAGCAGCACGGTGCTGTCTATATTCACCAGGGTATAGCCTTTTTCGCACACCAGCTGATAGGAGCGCTGCAATAATACTTTGCTGTCAATGCCTTTGTAAGCGGCATCGGTGTCGGGGAAGTGCTGGCCTATGTCGCCAAGACCCAGTGCGCCGAGCAGGGCATCGCAGATGGCATGCAACAGCACATCGGCATCGGAATGGCCGAGCGCGCCCTTGCTATGAGGAATGTGAATGCCGCCAAGCCAGAACTCGCGGCCCTCTACCAGTTTATGAAAATCTATTCCCTGCCCGATACGATACATAGTAAACCGCTGTGCGGCAATTATTGTGAACTTAAATATTCAGCCCGAATTTTTCTGCTGTCTGTTGTGCCTCTTCATATCCTGCATCAGCATGCCGGATAACGCCCATTGCGGGATCGTTAAAGAGTACTCTCTTTAATCTTTCTTCTGCGTCAGCCGTACCATCGGCTACGATGACCATACCTGCGTGCAATGAATAACCCATGCCCACACCGCCGCCATGATGGAATGATACCCAACTGGCGCCGCCGGCAGTATTGATAAGTGCATTGAGTATGGGCCAGTCGGCAACCGCATCGCTGCCATCCTTCATTGCCTCGGTCTCGCGATTAGGAGAGGCTACAGAGCCTGTGTCGAGGTGGTCGCGGCCAATAACTATGGGTGCTTTCACTTTGCCTGTTCTTACGAGCTCGTTGAAGAGCAGCCCTGCTTTTTCGCGTTCGCCCATGCCCAGCCAGCAGATCCGCGCAGGCAAGCCCTGGAACGCTATGCGCTCACGGGCCATGTGCAGCCAGCGGTGCAGTCCTTTATTGTCAGGAAACAATTCCATCAATGCCTTGTCGGTAGTATAAATGTCTTCCGGGTCGCCACTGAGCGCTACCCAGCGGAAAGGACCTTTGCCCTCGCAAAATAATGGCCTTATATATGCAGGAACAAAGCCGGGAAAATCGAAAGCATTTTTCACGTCCCGCTTATCGTGTGCCTGTCCGCGCAGGTTGTTGCCGTAATCAAAAGTAATAGCACCGCGTTTCTGCAGCTCCAGCATTTGATTTACGTGTCTTGCCATAGTGTCAAGAGAGCGTTTTACGTATTCTTCAGGATTGCTGCTGCGTAATGCGTTTGCATCTGCTACACTCAACCCTTCCGGGAAGTACCCGATCAGCTCGTCGTGTGCTGATGTCTGGTCGGTAAGTGTGTCCGGTGTTATGTTACGGTCTATGAGGCGTTGCAATAAGTCCACCACATTGCAGCAGACACCAATGGATATGCGTTCGCCTTTTGCTTTGGCGTCCAGCGCCCAGTCTATGCTTTCGTCAATATCCGCAGTCCATTTATCGAGGTAGCGTGTTTCTATACGTTTCTTTATCCGCCATTCTTCCATTTCCGCAGCCAGGCAAACCCCTTCGTTCATAGTGATGGCCAATGGCTGTGCGCCACCCATGCCACCCAGTCCGGCGGTTACATTCAGCTTGCCTTTCAGAGATCCGTCATAATGTTTAGTGGCCAGCGAAAGATAGGTTTCGTAAGTGCCCTGCACAATGCCCTGGGAGCCTATGTATATCCAACTGCCGGCGGTCATCTGCCCGTACATCATCAATCCTTTGGCTTCCAGTTCGCGGAAGTGCTCCCACGTGGCCCACTTGCCTACGAGATTGGAATTGGCGATGAGTACGCGCGGTGCATGCTTGTGTGAACGCAGTACACCTACCGGCTTGCCGGATTGGACCATCAGCGTTTCGTCCTCGTTGAGGTTTTTGAGACATTCCAGTATCTTATCAAAACTCTCCCAGTTACGCGCGGCTTTACCGTTGCCGCCATACACCACCAGGTCCTCCGGGCGCTCAGCCACGTCGGGGTCCAGGTTGTTCTGTATCATTCTG
This sequence comes from Bacteroidota bacterium, assembly GCA_013288285.1. Classification (GTDB taxonomy): domain Bacteria; phylum Bacteroidota; class Bacteroidia; order Chitinophagales; family Chitinophagaceae; genus Nemorincola. The sequence goes on along the minus strand of JABDCE010000029.1, from coordinate 14,927 downwards.
TACGCAGCTTCGGTTACCCAGTTTTTGCAGGTAAGCTGTGTGCCTGTTGGTGCGTGTATTACACGGGATGTAGACATAGCCGGTATTATTATTTCAGTTTTCCTATCGCCTCTACCAGTTTGTTCATATCTTCTTCGTGGTTCTCATCATGCTTCACAAAGGTCTTGCCGGTCACCACTTCATACAGCTCTATGTAGCGTTCAGATATGCTGCCTATTACCTCGTCGGTCATAGTTGGCACCTGCTGGCCGTCCTTGCCCTGGAAGCCATTTTCCATCAGCCATTCGCGCACGAACTCTTTGGACAACTGGCGTTGTTGCTCGCCGTTTTTCTGACGGTCTTCATAGCCTTCCATATAGAAATAACGGGAAGAATCGGGTGTGTGTATCTCGTCGATCAGGTAGATGGTATCGCCTATCCTGCCAAATTCATACTTGGTATCTACCAGTATCAGTCCGCGGCCTTTAGCTATTTCGCGGCCGCGCTCGAATAAAGCGAGTGTGTATTTTTCCAGTTGCTCGTATTCTTCTTTGCTTACCAGGCCGCTGCTGATGATCTCGTCGCGGGAGATATCTTCGTCATGGCCTTCATGTGCCTTTGTGGTAGGCGTGATGATGGGTTTTTCGAAGAAGTCGTTTTCTTTCATGCCATCAGGCATTGTGATGCCGCACAGTTCACGCTTGCCGCTCTTGTAGGTGCGCCATGCATGGCCGGTGAGGTTACCACGTACCACCATCTCTACCGGGTAGGTGTCGCATTTGTAGCCAATAGTAGCATTGGCCAATGGCACGCTGAGCATCCAGTTAGGAACAATATCCTTGGTAGCGTCGAGAAATTGTGCCGCGATTTGGTTCAGTACCTGTCCTTTGTAAGGGATGGGGCGTGGCAGCACCACATCGAAAGCAGAGATACGATCGCTCACGATCATCACCATGTACTTATCGGCAATAGTGTATACGTCGCGTACTTTGCCTTTGTAGAAATTTGTCTGGCCGGGTAATTGCATATAAGTGGTCTGGTTTTAGTAGTTAAAAAGTTTGGGAAGCAAATATAGGCTGATACATTGATTGTCGGTAAGATTATACCCGCTTAGTGGCGGAACACATTTATAATATGTTGTTAATTTACCGTTCAGATTTACTTATTATCTTGCCTCCCTTAGTGAGCATATGAACGACGCAGTAGTAAAAGGGATATTGGTGGGGCTGTTTATGGCGATCTCGGTGGGGCCGACACTGTTTGCTGTCATTAAATATAGTTTAAATTTTAGTTATAAATCAGGATTGGCATTTGTCCTGGGCGTGTCTGTGAGCGACATTATCTATGTGACGCTGGCAAATGTGGCCGCACAATGGCTGGAATACCTGAAACCATACGAACGGCACATTGCTTTCGGTGGAGCTGTAGCGCTGATGGCCATAGGGGTGATGGGCCTGCTGAAACGGCAAAAGCCTAAACGGCCCTCTTCGCTGCAACCGGCGCTTGCCGGAGGGCATTATTTTAAAATATGGTTGAGCGGATTCCTGGTAAACACACTGAATCCGGGCGTTTTCATCACGTGGCTGGGCGCAGTGACACTCACTGGGGCCTCATCGGGCAACTACAGGTTTGTGCTTTTCGGTACTTGCCTGTCTATTATATTAGGTATCGATTTTCTCAAAGTATTTCTTGCCGAGCGGATCAAGGGCCTGCTGACGCCAAGGAGGATCATTTATATGCATCGGTTTTCGTCTTTGTGCCTGATGCTGATAGGGTTAGCTCTATTAATTACTACTATATTTAATGTAGAGTCTTCCAATAACAAGGAAAAGAGCCAGATAGATAAAATACTCTCGCGCTGAGCTATGGCAGGCGTAGTTACCTATAGGGAGATAAGGCATGGCTATTGCGCATCATAAATTCCGAAATAACATAGTAACTTTGCGGCCTCATGTCTGACGGAATAAAGCACGAATGTGGGTTGGCATATATCCGCCTCCTAAAACCTCTCTCTTATTATCACCGCAAGTACGGTACCGCTTTTTACGGGCTAAACAAATTATACCTGCTGATGGAAAAGCAGCACAACCGTGGACAAGACGGCGCAGGTATAGCCACCGTGAAGCTAAACGTAGAGCCGGGACACCAGTTCACGCACCGGTTGCGGGTGAGCGGCGGGCAGGCGATAGCGCAGATATTCCAGAACATAAACCAGGAAGTGAGTGAGCTGGAAAAAATGTACCCGGAGATACTGCAACACTCCGGACTGATGAAGGGCTATATGCGCTTTGTAGGCGAAGTGATGCTGGGGCATCTGCGCTACGGCACACAGGGGAAAAACAATGTGGAGTTTTGCCACCCATTCCTGAAACCACACATCAATCCTACCCGCAACCTTATAATGGCGGGTAATTTTAATTTAGTAAATACAGATGAGCTGTTCTCGATGCTGGACCAGCACCCGAGTGGCACCATGCGCGAAAGTGACCTGGGCGCAATGATAGAGACCATACATTACTACCTGTGCCTGGCCGATGATACCAATCCCGCACAACTGAACATAGAGGGTATACTGAAGCAGGCTACCACACACTTTGACGGTGGCTTCGTATTCAGCGGGCTGATAGGCAATGGCGATAGCTTCGTGATGCGGGATGCCAATGGCATACGCCCATGCTATTATTATGAGAGTGACGAGATAGTGGTGGCGGCATCTGAAAGAGCGGCAATAATGACGGCCTTCAATGTGACACAGCAGGACGTGCATAAGCTGGAGCCGGGGCATGCTATAATAGTGACCAGCGCCGGAGAATTTAAGAATGTAGAAATACTGCCTGCAAAAGAACATAAGGCTTGCAGCTTTGAGCGGATATATTTCAGCCGCGGCAGCGACCCGGATATATACAGGGAGCGTATGGAACTGGGACGTAATCTTGCGGGCACTGTATTGAAGGCACTGGATAACGACCTTAAGAATACGATAGTATCTTTTATTCCCAATACGGCAGAGATAGCGTTCTACGGATTGATAAAAGGGCTGGAGGATTATCTGAAAGAGATAAAGCTGAAACGCATTCTTTCCCGCCGTGATACTATGACGGAGGAAGAGATGAGAGAACTCATCAGCCGCAGGGTGAGGATAGAAAAGATAGCCATAAAGGACGTGAAGATGCGCACCTTCATCACGGAAGATGCATCGAGGAATGAAATGGTGCAGCACGTATATGACATTACCTACGGCACTGTGCAGCGCGACGTGGATACGCTGGTAGTGATAGACGACTCGATAGTACGCGGCACTACGCTGAAAGAAAGCATTATAAAGATGCTGAACCGCCTGGGCCCGAAACGAATAATAGTGGTGTCGTCTGCGCCGCAGATAAGGTACCCCGACTGCTATGGAATAGACATGAGCAGGATGGGAGATTTTATTGCGTTCCAGGCAGCAGTAGGCCTGCTGGCAGACAACGGAGAGGCGCATAAGTTGCAAGACATATATAAGCAATGCAAGGAAGCTGAAGAACAAGGCAGGCTGCATGAAAAGAATTTTGTGAAAGGAGTATACGAGTCGTTTACAGCAGAGCAGATAAGCGATAAGATAGCAGCCATGCTGCGGCATGAAGAAGTGACTGCGGAAGTAAATGTGATCTATCAGTCGATAGAAGGGCTGCACCAGGCGTGCCCACATAACCAGGGCGACTGGTACTTTACGGGCGATTATCCTACGCCAGGCGGCAACAGGGTAGCGAACAGGGCATTTATGAATTATATGGAAAAGCAAGAGGGCAGGGGCTATTGATCAGGCCTTTTTTTACAACCACTATAACCTATTTGTATCAGGAATCCGGAAAAGATCATACGCGTTGCTACTATAGCCACTTTGTCTTTTATGGTGTGCTGGGGGCTTGTCATGGTGGTGGCGCAGATACGCCCTTTCTGGATAGACGAATGGCGGGTTATCTACAATCTAAAATATAAAAGCGCCGCTATGCTTTGGGGCCCGCTGGATTTTCTACAGCAATTCCCAAGGGTGTATCTGGAGATTGTGAAGGCGTTTACTTCCACATTTGATTATAGTTATTACGCACTGCGGCTGCCATCGTATGTCGTGGGCACGTTTACCATATTCTTCTGCTACCGCTTAATGAACAAGATGTATGGAAAGGACAACAGCAATAGATTCCTTTTTGTAATGATATTGGTATCGGCATGTACATTTACGGACTACTATGTGCAGATAAAACAGTACACCATGGACCTGCTGATGAGCCTGGTGGCATTGTGGCAATGCATAGAATTGCTGCAGCTAAAAGATAAGGAACGGCTGCGCCGTGGCAGGTATGTATTGCTGTGTGCCAGCTTCCTGGCAGCGCCGTTTTTTAGTTATACATACCCCGTGGTGATAGCGCCGGTGTTTGTGGTTTTATTGCTGCAGGGTGTTGTTGACCTGAGAAAACATACGCTGTCTGCCGGTATGCTTATGCGCCAGTGGTTCCCGTTATTTTTAAGCGCATGCGGCATTGTGACGTTCTATTTTATAGATGTGAAACAGTTAATGGCAGACCAGGGGATGCATAAGTTCTGGGGACACCTGATGATGGACGGCGGGTTTAGCTGGTCTTCATTTTTTATGAACTGTTATAATCTGTTTGCGGAGATAGGCGCGGGTATGCTGTTCTGGTACCTGTTTGGCATACTTGGTATCAGCTCATTCCTGTTTGGTGTATATAGCTGTGTGAAAAGCCTGGTAAAGAATGAACTGGGCGGGAAAGAGGTAATGGTATTGTACAGTTCATTGCTGCTGATACTGTCCATAGTGCTGTTTGTGGCAGGGAAACTGCCGCTGGGAGAGCCGAGGTTGAATGCATTTGCCATACCGGCAGTGTCTATACTGATGATCTTTTTCTTAGACAATTTAAGGAGCTATCCACGGGCTGCAAAGTTTGCCGGCGGGTTGTCGGTGATGTTGTACATAGGTGTTATCGGTAACATTTATACCACGTTCTACGCCAGTATTACCGGGCCTGAATACACCCGGAAGATGGAGATATTCAAATCGACGGAAAATGCGCTGAAGGTAGCGGAGTTAGATAAGCTGCCTATAGTGATCACACCTGCGGTGGCGTGGCCATACGATAACACGCGGAACCTTCCTTATAATACTACTGTGCCGGGAGACTGGGTACTAAAGACTTTTCCTGCCTATACCGTATCTGGTAATCTTCCTGTGTATGGTATCAGTAGTCTGACAAAGCTGAACGAATATTTGCGGGTATTGCCGCCGGGTATCAAGTTTGTATTGGTGGGTGATGGATTGTCGTTCAGGATCGTGAGCAGGTAAGTGTTATTCCGTGCCTGATGCTGCTTGTTTGGCAGTGGTATCAGCAGGGTCCGGTGTTTTGTTCTCTTCCTGTTGTTTCTTGCGGGCCATGTACTGGTTGCTTCTGAAAAAGTCACTGAAGTTATCAAATGATTTGCGCCAGCTTATACCCACCCCGCTGCGGATAATATCACGATCGATGGTCACATCATAATCGCTGGTACGGAAACAGTCGAGCCTCAGGCCGCTGGCGTAGCTAAGCCGGTATTGGAGCCGGAAGTCGCCTGTGATGTTGATAGTAGATGTACTTGCTGCACTGGTGGGCCGTCCCCAGTCAGAGGTGCCCCCCACTTCCAGTTCCAGCTTATCATTGAAGTAGTTTTTGCTGGCGGCTACTTTCACCTGGTTCCTGTTTATGCCGCCCAATGCCTGGTCGTTATAGTTATAGTTGGTGTACTTTACGTCAATATTTAATTGTTTGTCGCCGGTTATTTTGCTGGCGATATTGGTTAGGCCTGTAGAGGCAGAGCTGGATATTACCTGGCTGATATTATTTAAAGTGCCGGTAGCCACTGTGCCCGATCCAATGCCTTCAGGCGGGATAAAACTGCTGATGAGCAGCAGTGAAAAGACCTCTTCCGTTTTCTGGCGATCGTCTGCATTGATGAGCATTAATTTGTGGTAAGCAAATGTGCTTTGGGAGTGTTTGTCTTCGAGGTCGAGGTCGAATGTGAGCTTGGGGCTTTTTAACTGGCCACTCATATTCAGCGATACATTTACCCACTGGGGCGTCTGGGCATCTTTTACTTCGTTATCAGATAAGCTTCTCAGGTCCGTTTCATTGAGCAGGTCGGCCAGCTTTGCTTTGGCAGTATAAACCGCGTCCACATTGAGGCTGGTCTCTGAAAACGGCCCGTTGAAACTAATGACGCCCGAATTGAGCTTGAATATACGGTGAATGAACAGCGACTTGAACGTAAGGGTATAAGCCCCGTTGTCGATATTGTACAGGCCGGTAGTGTGTATATCGTTATCCCATGGTATGTCCAACTGTATGCGTCCATCGCCACGGGCCATGATCTCATCGCCGGTAGACGGGTCGAGGACGATGTGCATTTCTGCCAGCGTATTCAGGTTGGCGTCAATATTCACGTCTATTTTGAACGGGGTCTTTCTTGTTACCTTCTCCTGGTCTTTGCCGTATTTCTTAAAAGAAACATAGTTGTAAGTGCCTACATCGCCGCCGGTGATAAGGGGTATATAGATGCGTGACTTTGCTGCAGGTGCGGCATTATAAATATTCAGCCGGACGTAATTGAACGGGCCTTTGATAGTGAATGAGTCCATACTGGCGATAATATTGCCGTAGAAAAGGTTATTGTCGTTATTGGTAAGGTTTATTACTTCAAATTTCTTTGACTTAACCGATAAGTGCATTCTCATGTCGCGGAACATATTGTGCGAGAAATGGCCGGTGAGTGTTGCGGGATTCTTATAGTTGTCTAGAACAGTAACACTGCCATAGCTGATGGTGCGGTTATCTACATGTATGTCGGCGGTAGGTATGGTGTAGTTGCAGCCCAGGTAGTCTACGCGGAAACCTGCGTTGTGCAAGGCTACCTCGCCCTTGATTACCGGTGCATAAGCCGATCCGCCAAAATTAATGCTGCCATTCAGTGTGCCGGACAAACGGCTCATAATACCCATGAGGAAGGTAGACGACCAGGCAACAGGGGCGTTGTTGAACTGGATAGCACCATCCAGTTTCTGGTTGGTGGCGCTGTCGAAAGAGATATTACCGGAAGCAGTGAGGGACGCATTGTCTCTGTAAATGCCGGTCTGGGGGTCGAGACTGTATAGCTTTTTTGCCCCATCATAGTCGCCGATGAAGTTAACAGTGCCCAGGGTATCAGTGCCCAGTAGTACGCCGGTGGCTTTGAGGTTGGCACTTACGTACAGGTCCTGGAATAATTTATTGATCTGTATCGTGCCGTTCACACGCCCATCGGGCTGGTAGGCGGCAAACCCTGCCCATGACCCGAATTGCCCGAGATCGAGGTTCTCCGTGCTTATGATCAGTGTTTTGTCCTGGTTCTGCAATTCAGTGGACGCGGAGATTTTTTGCAGGCCAGATGTGAGCGACAGCCCCGCTACAGAGAGGTATTTGTCGCTGTATACTATTTTGCTGCCGCCAGCAATGTCCCATTTCACCTGGTTGAGGAAAAACTGTGACGGCAATATGTTCAGGAATAAGGAGTCTTTCCGGGCAATGATCTGTCCGTTCAGGGCTATGGAGCTGCTTGGGTCGGGGGTGGTGGTGGCTATGGTAAAGGATACCGAGTCGTTGGCAAGTGCCGCAGTAAGGCTTAAAGAGCCGCTCAGTGAGCTATCTCCTATCACCACATTGTCTATGGTGGTGCTGAGGCTTATAGCGTCCAGGTTGCCTTGCCCGTTGACCGCCACATTGTTCATGTGAAACTTGCCGATGCTGCCGTTAGGTATGCTGGCCATCAGCGTTACTTTCTGTGCCGAGGTGTTTAAAGAACCGCTGACTGTAGATGAATCAAACCCCCTGATGAATGGGGTGGTTACCGCCAGTATGCTGTCTATGTTCCGGGTGGTGACTGTAAACTTAAAATTCTGTTCCGGTGCGAACTTTGCAGGTGTGCTGATGTAGTTAGGTATGTAACGCGATAGGTAATACTGCACGGATGCGGGTAGATTACTAAGCTGATAATTGCCGGTGATACTCGCTACCAGGTCATCACTTTGTATGGTGAGGGATTTATGATCGTTCTCCCCGGTAGCATTTAAGAAAACAGAATCGATAGCCAGTTTGCGGCTGTTCCGTTTCATATTTATGTTGTTCAGCTTCGCGTAGCCTGAGAAGTTATCAATATTGCTGCCGGTGCAGTTAAGGTCGAAATCGGCTGACCCGGTCACGGAGTCTTTCAGTATGTTCAGCGCCTTGAAGTTGCAGCCCAGCATGTGCGCTGTGGCATTGATGTTTACGTTCTTATTGCCGTAGTTGATGCCGCCGTCGAACTCAAGGGCCAGGTTGGGGTCGTCGACCATCAGTGTGCCGTTGAATTGCTTCTTTGCCAGCGTGCCGTGCGTAATGATGTTGTGATAGGCGTAGTTATTGATAATAAATTCTTTGATGGTGCCGTCAATGTTCATTTGCACCTTTTCCGGGTTGAAGGATGCGCCTGATATATCTTCATTAAACGTTATGCTGCCCAGCAGCGGTTGTTTGAAAAAAGTGCCCAATTGCACCTGGTCTGAACTGATATGCCCGGAGTATACCGCATTGCTGCCAACGAAACCCGGTATGTTCATTTTGATATTGGCGCCTATCGAGCCAAGGTTTGTGGTGATCACACCATTGACCGCAAAGTTCTGCACATAGCCCTCATACCGACCTTTGAAATAAGCGTAAACAATACTGCTCATGTTGATGTTGGGATTCGTCTTCAGGGCGGGTGCATACCTGATGATACCTGCATTGGTGGTAAACAGTTCCCCATCAGAATAAGTGATGTAGGTTTTGTAAATATCCGGCAGGCCCTTCATGGTGAGGGTGCCTTTTACAACTGTATTGCCATCGCTGACATTGATGTGCTGCGCATGAAGGTTGGAAACGGTGCCCCCGCCGTCGCCCGATACATGGAGTACTATAGGTGGGAATGCTTTCAACTCCGGGGCGAAGTAGGCGATGTCCCTGATGTCCACAATAGAGTTGTTCAGATTGCCACTCATTGTTACGCTGTCGATGTAATTAATAAAATCCGGGAAGTGCTTGTAATGCATCGCATATTTGTCATGCAGCGTGCTGTAGTTGGTCTCCAGGAAGAGGTTGTCGCAGATAGAGGCTATGGGCGATACTGTGACCTTGCTGCGCATGTTGCGTATAGCGACACCGCACCGCTCTTTTACTTCAAAGTGTTCTACCGTGCCGCGTATAGTGTCGCCCCTTATCGTGCCGTTGGTAACGTAGGCTTTGACCTTGGTTGCGTCAATGTGGTTATAGTCGAATTCTCCGGGCACCGGCTTCTTATCGTTCATTACCAGGTGAAATTCGCAGCCTTCCACCGAAACGCTTTTTACATTGGCGGCCCATTTTTCGGGGTTAAAGGGCGTGGTGTCAAAAGTGTCAACCGTTGGGGGGCGCATCCACTTAGGCCGAGCTGCAGCATATTCTTTAATTATGATATTGCAGTTTTTGGCAACGATGTCATTTACCTGCAGCATCTTTTTGTTGTAGTCGATGCCATCCGCATTTATCTGCAAAGTACCTATGTCATAATCCTGGTCTTCTCCTCCCCATTTGTCATCATAGTGAAACCGTACATTGCTCAGCTCTATTTTCTTCAGGTCGAACCGGATGGGGTTGTTGGTACTGGTATCCTTATCTTTTTTCGTGGTGACGAATGCGTTCGCCAGGAAATCATAGTTCCAGTCTTTGGACGCAGCAGTACGATAGAGGTGCACGTAAGTGTTGCCGAGCGACAGATAATGTAAGACCGGCTTTTCTTTGAACAGGAACCAATCTGTCAACCTTATCTGTACTTCGCCTGCATATAACAGGGTATCATGCGCCTGGTCGCCTATGTAAACGCCTTCGAGTGAAATATGATTGAGGAGGTCTACGCGAACATGTGCTACCCTCACTTCCGTTTTCATCTTCCGTGACAGCAGTTCCGCAGCTCTGCCGGCAAGATAATTCTGAACCGGGGTCAGATTTATCAGCACAACACAGGTCACTATCAATAGGAGCAAAATGGCTATTGAGTAACGGAATATTTTTAAAAAGCGCTTCAGTGGATAAACAGTTGTTATTTACTTTTTACAAATTTAAATTCATTATCGCACTTAGCCTCATATAAACTGTTAACATTAGCCTATATCCGATAACCTATTATCACAAAAATACACTTATTTTGACCCTGATTCCAATGACGCATCTTTAAATAAACTATAATGAAAGCAATCGGACTTTTTACTTCTTTTTTAATGACGGGTATAATGGCATACGCACAGGCGCAAACAGATTTTACGGGTAAGTATCCCGATACGAGGAAGACCAATCAAACTGACGACTATTTCGGGACCAAAGTGGCTGACCCGTATCGGTGGCTGGAAGATGACCGGTCGGACGAGACAAAGGCATGGGTGGTAGCGCAGAACAATGTGACCAATGGCTACCTGGCACAGATACCATTTCGCGATGCGATAAAGAAACGCCTCACGGAATTGTGGAATTATGAGAAATATTCAGCCCCCTTCAAAGAAGGCGAATATACCTACTTTTATAAAAATGACGGTTTGCAGAATCAAAGTGTCCTCTACCGGCAGAAAGGGAACGGAGCACCGGAAGTGTTCCTGGATCCCAATAAGTTTTCTGCCGATGGCACTACATCGCTGCAGGGTATAGATTTTACAAAGGACGGCTCGCTGGCGGCTTACCAGATCAGCGAAGGCGGATCGGACTGGCGTAAAGTAATAGTGATAGATACCAAGACCGGGAACAAAATGGACGATACGCTGCGTGATGTGAAATTCAGCGGCACCTCATGGCTGCACAACGACGGGTTTTACTACAGCAGTTACGACAAGCCCAAGGGCAGCCAGCTATCTGAAAAAACACAGATACACAAACTGTATTACCACAAACTGGGTACGCCGCAAAGCGATGACAAGCTCATATTTGGCGGAGAGGCCACGCCGCGCAGGTATATAGGCGGTGGCGTGACAGAGGACGAGCAATTCCTCGTGATATCTGCCGCAAATGCTACTTACGGGAATGAATTGTATATACAAGACCTGACAAAGAAAAATGCGCCTATAGTACCGGTGGTAACAGGCTTTGATTTTGAACAGAGCATAGCCTATACAGAAAACGGTAACCTGTATATAGAAACAAACCAGGGAGCGCCTAACCGCAAGCTGGTAGTGGTGAGCGCGGCTAACCCCACTAAGGAGCACTGGAAGACACTGATCCCGGAAACAAAATTTCCATTGAGTGTATCCTCCTGTGGGCACAAGTTTTTTGCCCACTATCTCGAAGATGCAGTCTCTCATGTATACCAGTACGGCCTCGATGGTAAGAAGGAAAAGACCATAACGCTGCCCGGGCTGGGAACAGCCGGTGGCTTTGGCGGTAAGATGGATGAGCAGGAGACCTACTACACCTACACCTCTTATGTGTATCCGCCCACTATCTTCAAGTATGACCTGAAAACAGGCAAGTCGGATATATATAAAGTATCTGGCGTGAAATTTGACCCATCACTTTATGAGAGCAAGCAGTTGTTTTACAAATCGAAAGACGGCGAGAAAATACCCATGATCATTACCTATAAGAAAGGAATGAAAATGGACGGTAAGAACCCGGTAATGTTGTACGGCTACGGCGGGTTCAACATCAGCCTTACTCCTTCGTTCAGTGTCAGCAACCTGGCCTTTATGGAGAACGGTGGTATCTATGCTGTGGCCAACCTGCGCGGAGGCGGCGAGTATGGCGACAAATGGCACAATGCCGGTATCAAAACAAAGAAGCAGAATGTGTTCAATGACTTTATAGCGGCTGCCGAATTTCTGATCAAAGAAAAATATACTTCCAAACAATACCTGGCTATCTCAGGTGGTTCTAATGGCGGCTTGCTTATAGGCGCTTGCATGACACAGCGCCCGGATCTGTTCCAGGTATGCTTCCCTGCGGTAGGTGTACTTGACATGCTCCGGTATAATAAGTTCACTGCCGGTGCCGGATGGTCTTATGATTATGGTACGGCGGAAGACAACAAAGAAATGTTTGCTTACCTGTATAAATACTCCCCGGTGCATAATACAAAGAAAGCCTGCTATCCGGCTACTTTGGTGACTACCGGTGATCATGACGACAGGGTAGTGCCGGCACATTCATTTAAGTTTTCGGCATCGCTGCAGGCGGCACAAACCTGCAAGAACCCGGTGCTGATAAGCATAGAAACCAAGGCGGGACACGGAGCGGGAAAACCAACCGAAATGGTGATCTCTGAACAGGCTGATAAGTGGGCTTTCCTGTTCTGGAACATGGGGCTGACTTATAAATCATAATTGAGTGGTAGAATGTTTTTGCAAATGGCCAGGTAGAACACAACGCTAACTGGCCATTAACTTTTTTATCGATTAACTACGGCCTTTTTTCTTTCCGAATAAGCGGGTAAAGAAACCCTTTTTAGGTTGCTGGCCTTTGGCGGTTTCCGGGCCATCTGTGAGCGTAACTATACCCTGATCCCGTATCGCGCTCTTTTTTACCGACCGGAACATGTTTTGCCATATAGTACCCACAAAGCCCTTCGTCGTATCACGGGCAAAGGAGGTGGTTACTTTCCGAACATCCTTGCCCGGCATAGGGTTGCTGGGATAAAGCAACAGCGCACTACCCACGAATGCGAACGGCCCATGCCGGGTTTCCCGCTGTTTGCTGTCAAATTTGAACAGCGATATTTTCAGGTCATCATAGAGTACAGTGAAGTCGCCTTTGCTGTAAGTTTCATCGCCCTCTATGTGCATATCCATGCGGTTAAGCTTAAAGGATGTGACCTTAACAATGGTAAAGACCGCTGCCTGTGATTGCACATCGTTTCCGTTCAGGCTGTCCAGGTAGCCATCCATGGTGAAGTGGCCTTTTTTGTCATTGAGGTAGAGTTTGAAATTGGCAGCCAGCGGGCTTTTGTTCATATACTTCCCTTCCAGTTTTACGGCGCAATAGTTATCGTGGGCGATAATAGCCGGCAGGTTAGTGATATTGGCGAAGCTGCTATGAATACCGGAGAATTCTATGGTGCCCTCGTCTCCTTTTGCCGTTACTTCGGTATACCTGAACCGGCCGTTCTTTATGTTCACTTTTTCAATGTTTGTCTTTAGGCCTACTTCCAGCATCAGTTGGTTGGGGTAGTCGCCTGTCCGGGCATTTGCATCGGCATTTGCCCTGATGTAGTGTACATCAATTGATGGTTCCGCAGCATGAACGCCGGGTATCAGCAACTCGCCATCATTAATGAGCCTGTTCCAGTTAAAGCCGGCCAGCTCAATGGACGGAAAAACAAGATTGTAAAATTCCTTCTCTTTGCCCGTCTTCTGGTCCAGGTCCCTCATGTTCGTGATCTTCACTGACCTGAGTGTCACCGTATTGGGAGTAGTTACAAAATCCAGGAGCGGTGCATTTATTACGTACCGGCCTGCGGGCTTGCTGAAAATAAAATCCTTGAAACGCACCTTGCCCGAACGCGCATAGAGAAACACACTGGTGTCTTTCTTTTCATCCATGTCATAGGCGAAATTTTCCAGGGTTGCCGTGCCTCCTTTCATGTAACAGTCAAAATGTTCCTTTATTCCTTTGTAATGGTAGGTAATGTCGGGGTTGATAAAATCGACATGGTCGCATGTTATTGAAGTGATGGCCGCCGGTTTTTTCTTGTCCCTGGAATATAATGAGTCTTTAGGGTTGGGTGAGCAATCCATTGTCCATTTTAGATCTTGTACGCTGGCATGTGCGCTCTCAATCGATTTGTCAGAGATGATATTGTGCCAGTTTATACCGGTTACTTCCAGCAGCGATATGGATAGCGTAGAAAGCGTAGGTGGCGTATGGCGATGTTGTTGTTTGAGGGCCAGCGCTTGCTTTTCATCCGCCCATAGCTCCAGGCCCGTTATGGTCACCTTGTGGTCAAACACATTGACATTCAGGTCCTGGAAAGAAATGTGATATACGCTGTCAGTTGCCCGTAGCATCATCCCCGGCAAACGTTCTTTCAGCACAGTTTCGTAATGATGCGAAAACCACCATGCTACTGCACCCGCAGACACCACAATGAGCGCAAGCGAAAAAAACAAAATGCGTAACGGTATATTCACTTTGGACTTAGCCACGATCTTACACTGGTAAAATCATGCCAATTAGAGAAAGCGCATTAGCCCCTGGGCAGGCGGCCTATACCGGCATAGGTCTTATGCCAGTAGTCTTCGTTGAGGTTGCTGATCATCACGCCATTTGAAGTGGAGGCGTGAACAAAGTAGTTGTTGGCGAGGTATACGCCTACATGTGAGATGCGTTTTCCCCTGATACGAAAGAATACCAGGTCGCCTTCGGTAGCGTCTTTTGTGTGCTTTATGCGCTCACAGTTTTTGAACTGGTCAAGCGCAGTGCGCAGCAGGTCTATTCCATACACATCGCCATATAGTTTTTGCGCAAAGCCGGAGCAGTCTATCCCGGAAATATCACAGCCGCCCATTTTGTAATCGGTACCATACCATTTATCTATGAAGGAGTAGAGCGTAATATTTTCTATCTCTTTAGGTTCCACACCTATCAGATTGGCATACTTGCGGCAGAGCGCATTCGTTTGGTGCCGGGTAGGTACTTCTGTTTTTTCGGCAACGGGAACAGGCACCACGGCAGCCGGGCGCTTGTCGATAATTATATAGGTCACCTTCGGGTCTGTCGATGCGATCACCTTTGGAGACTCGGGTTGCGGAGTTGCTTTAGCTATAGCAGGCTTAGCTTTTTCGGGAATTCTTTTAGGTTTCGGCTGGATCGCATTAGCAGTTGAGCTGCTCTTGTCGTGATGATCCATGTATATAT
>JABDCE010000028.1 GCA_013288285.1 Bacteroidota bacterium | reverse complement strand
CACCGGTGGCGACGAAGCCAGCATATTTGCCGGTGACCTGTGCAGGATGTATATGAGATACTGCGAGCGCCGTAAATGGAAAGTATCCTTGTTGTCTGAGACCGAAGGGACGGCAGGCGGATATAAAGAAGTGCAACTGGAAGTGGTGGGCGAAGATGTGTACGGCATACTGAAGTTTGAAAGCGGCGTACACCGCGTACAGCGGGTGCCTGCTACAGAAGGCAGCGGCCGGGTACACACATCGGCGGCTACAGTGGCTGTAATGCCCGAAGCCGAAGAGATCGACTTTGAGCTAAAGGACAGCGATCTGAAAATGGAAACTGCGCGCAGTGGCGGCGCCGGCGGACAGAATGTGAATAAGGTGGAGACCAAAGTGATCCTCACTCACGTACCGACAGGTACGGTGATCACCTGCCAGACAGAACGGTCGCAGCTGGGCAACAGGGATAAGGCCACAGCAATGATGCGCTCCAGGTTGTATGAAGAGCAGGTGCGCAAGCAGGAAGATGAAATAAGCCGGCGGCGCAAGAGCCTGGTAAGTACAGGAGACCGGTCAGCAAAGATCCGCACCTATAATTATCCGCAGGGACGTGTGAGCGACCACCGCATAAACATGACCATATATAGCCTTGACGACTTTATGAATGGCAATATACAAGATATGCTTGATGCCCTGCAATTCGCGGAAAATGCGGAAAAAAATGCAGGCCGGCGAAACAGTGATATAACATTGCCCCTGAACAATATACCGGCTAATGTGACGTTTTTTGAAGTAAATTTCATAAGTTTAAGTTTTAAATACCCCCTCTGTTCCAATGGCTACTCCAGGTTTTAACCTGCCGGATATTATAGAAACCGTCCGCAAACACATGCGCCTGATCTTTGTTGTTTCCTTCCTTTCGGCGGTAGCGGCAGCAATATTCTACATGGCGGGGCCCAGGATGTATGAAGGGAGAACGGAATTCCTGGTACGCAACCCCCTCTATGGCGACCGAAGCAACCTGTATAATGCAGATACCAGGATATTCGACTATTTCGCTGATGAGGATGACGTGAACCGTATCCTTTTATTGGCCGAATCTGACATTGTGCGCAGCCAGGTGATCAGGAATATGCGCCTTGATTATATATACAAGCTTGACGGCGCTACACGTAAGGGTCAATTGGCTACTGAAAGGAGATACAATAAGAATCTTAATGTGACGCGTACCGAGTATAAAGATGTGATACTTAGTTATGCAGATACCGACCCGGAACTGGCGGCGGGTGTTGCCAATGAGATCGTTCGTGTGGTAGGAGAGGTATACAGTGGTTATTACAAGGATACGAAAAGGTTCATGTATCAGTCGATAGTGAATAAATGCCACGAGGAAGACAGCACCATAGCGTCGCTAACAGATTCGTTGTCCTCGCTCCGCAACTACTATGGCATCTATGATATCATCAGTCCGGCCCGCAACAACATCATGCTCTCCTCTATGAAAGAGAACGGACATAAAGATTATGGCCGGGGCGTGGAGATCATTCAAAACCTGGAATCTATAAAAGACCAGGTGGTATATGACCGGGCCAAGAACCAGACATTGCAAAACCAGTATTCTACCGGCCTGAAGGATGACGAGATGCCGCTCATAAAGGTGGTAACTCCGGCAAAGAACCCGTTAAATGCCAAAGGTATCGGGGGGATGTTGACTGTATTGATAGGTGCGCTGCTCGGCTTCTTTTTCAGCACTATGCTTATGTCACTTTCCGACCATTATTTTAGTGCGGCAGTAAAAAGGAAATAAGATTTGTTCCAGGGATGTTATAGGTATTAAAAAAAAATAATGATCCTTGTTAAACCTAATTTATAAACGATGGCTACACCCTCTTTTGACCTGATCGATATCATCAGGACGATACAAAAACAGAAGCGCTTCGTCATTGCCATAACGGCAATCGCGATGGCACTCGGTGGTTTGTTCTTACTGGTTAAGAAGAAAAAATATAGAGCCGAGGCGCGCTTCCTGGTCAATAATCCGCACTATGGCGATCGCAGCACCCTGTTCCGGTCTATGGAAACACGGTATGTCGACTTTTTTGGCGGCGACGACGAACTGGATAAGGTAACCGCCCTGGCCAACTCAGACACTGTCCACGACCGGGTCATCAGGAACTGCCAGTTCCAGGTCGTGTACAACCAGGACATCAATGACCCGAAGGGCCATGCCTCACTGATGAGCATCTTTAATAAAGGATTTAACGTAAAACGCTCAGAATATAAGGACATTGAGGTCTCCTATACCGCATACGATCCGCAGACCGCGGCAAATGTGGCCAATATGTCGGTGCAGGTGCTGGAGGAAACTTACCGGAGTTACTACACCTTCATGAAGAAGAACATGTACAATTCCATCAATCAGAAAGTAACACAACTGGACAGCGCCATAATAGCGCTCACAGATACACTGGCTGATATGCGGGACAAAACCGGTATCTATAGCATTGTGAGCCCTGCAAGGCAGAATGTGATCACGGGCGATATAAAGGGTGGCGGCAAAGGATTTGGTAAGGCAATCGAAGAAATACAGAATGTTGAATCCATCAAAGATCAGTTAGTGAGCGACAGGGCACATTATATTTCTAACCTGAACGAATTCGCGACGTCTGAAAATGAGTCGATGGATTTTCTGAAGCTCATCACCAGGGCTTTACCGCCTACAGCACCGTTCGGACCCAGTGTGCTGATGGTATTAGTGGTTGCCGGATCACTGGGCCTTTTCTTCAGCGTGATATATGTTTTAATAATGGCTTATTTCCGTAAGCTGAATGAAGTAGTGCGATAATGCTGGCAGCAATAAAAAATAATTGGTTTCATGCAGCGGCATTTTTGCTGCTCTTCGCCACTGTGATATTATTCTCTTATACCGGGAATTATTTCATACTGGTAGTGCCATTTGCTTTTTTATATGCATTAATGCTTGGCGTTAACTGGAAGATGGCCTGGTGGATATTCCTCTTCACTATCCCCGCATCTGTGCAGATAAATTTTTCGGGAGATACCATGGCCATTACCCTGCCTGATGAGCCGATGATGTGGGTGTTCCTGCTGCTCTTCATGCTGGTATGGGCCCGCAACCCCACTACCATCCCCAAATGGTGGTGGAAAGACTCCCTGGTACTGGTTATCGTGCTTCAATTCATCTGGACGATAATAGCTGTGATCTTCTCCAAGGTGTTATTTTTTTCCATTAAGTTCCTGATCGCCAAATGCTGGCTGATGGTCTGCTTCTTTATCCTCCCTATCTGGATATTCACCGAGAAGAAAGATTATATAAAAGGCTTTTTCCTGTTGCTGGTGCCCATGCTCATAACGATAATAGTGATACTCATACACCACTATTACCTCAACTTCAAGTTCGACAAAGTACAGAAAGCCATGAGCGGCCTCTATTACAACCATGTGGATTATTCTACTGTTATATCCATGTTCTTCCCTCTCTTACTGATTGCCTGGCCGCTCACCAGGGGGAAAGGCATTTTGGTAAGACTGTTGTTATTGCTGATCATCCTTATATTCATTGCCGGCATATTCTTCTCTTTTGCGCGAGCCGCTGTGGTGGGTATCGTCTTTGCTATTGTTATAGGCCTGGCCATGCGTATGAAGATCGTGAATGTGATCATGCCCATATTTTACGCGCTCATCATTGCGCTGGTGTGCTACATGGTGCCCAATAATAAATACCTGGAGTTCCGGCCCGACTACAACAATACCTACATGCACAAAAACTTCGCCGACCATATCATATCTACCTTCAAAGGAAAGGATATGTCGTCTATGGAGCGGATATACAGGTGGATAGCAGCAGTGCGTATGAGCCAGGACAGGCCCATTACCGGTTATGGGCCGCACGCCTTTTACTATTTCTACAAACCCTATACTGTTACCTCTTTCCAGACGTATGTAAGCCGAAACAACGAACATTCCACCACCCACAACTACTTTTTGTACATGCTGGTGGAGCAGGGATGGCCGGCCATGCTGCTCTATGCGCTACTTATCTACATGATATTCTCAAAGGCCCAGCGCATTTATCACCGCTTCAGAGACAGGTTTTATAGATTGGTCACCATCGGCCTGGCTATGACCATAGCTGTAGGATTTATCAATAACTTTTTCTCTGAACTGATAGAAACACACAAAGTAGCAGCGCTGTTCTTTATACCGCTGGCCATGCTCGTGATGCTCGATAAGAAGAGTAAGGAGGAGGAGGAAGAATACAAACAAATCGAGGGGGCATCAGCGCGTTCATAACCTCATTACCGGTCGCCGGTAAAATACTTTAGTTCATCCGCAAGGTCTAAGAAAGGATATTTGTTCATCAGCGTTCTGCACTTGGCAGCATAGCTTTCCTTAAATTTCTTATGCGCCTCTGTTTCCGGGAAACGGGAGCGATGCGAACGGGCGGTGGCAATGTCCTGCACATGGCCCATTATCTCATGAGCAGACGGATCAATGCACGACTTTACAAAATGCTCCCATACATACATTGTTGCCGGGAAATTGGGATGTACAAAATCTATATCGTAAAACCGGTAGTCGCGCAGTATATCTATCACCAGTTCATACGCGGGGAAATAATGCGCCCGCGCATGGTCCTCGCACAGGGTGTGCACTGCTTCTATGAGCCGTGCCTTGCTGCGGTTATTATCCACTACCCCATCACGTATATGCCGCACCGGACTAATGGTAAACAACACCTGTACGAATGGATTTACTGCAAACAATTTATGCAGCGTGCGGTGCAGGGCATCAGTAATATCGGCAATAGGCAGCAATCTCTTCTCAAACCATTGGGCGGGAGCGCGGTGGTTATTGGCTACGGGTTTCCCGGTCTCTTTTAAATAATACTGAAATGCCGAACCGAGTGTAATGATGATACAATCTGCTTTCTTTATGAACTCTGCCGCGTCCGCCTGCGACCTATTTATTCCCTCCAGCGCCGATGCCTTGTCTATATGGGAGAACCGGGTATGATGGTCCCAGCTATTCCATAGCTCATTCAGAAAAAAAAGATCATCTTCCACGTATTGCTTACCATCGAGGTAGCCATCCAGGCTGGCTGCCACGCTCAGGGGATTAAAGAGTATCCCATGAGGGTTAGACAATACTTTGAATTTATGCTGCAGCAATCTGTCAGAAATATGCTCAGTGAAACACGACCCGGTCAGCAGGATATTGTCTGTATAAATAAGTGGCTTAGATAATGGTGGTATATCCAGTGTCAATGTCAGTTGCATGCGTATAAAGTTATAACTAATAATCTATCCGGCAGTTTACACTTCAACACTTGCAAATTCAAACTTCCGTCCGTCAAACAATCCCTTATCACTCAGTTTCAGAGCCGGTATCACCAGCAGCGCCATAAAAGACAAGGTCATAAATGGGGCATGTAAGTCTGTTCCCAGTTCACGGCACAGCGTGTTGAGCTGCGTATAAGCCTCAGCCGTTTTATAACCGCCGTCTGTGGTCATGAGTCCAGCTATCGGCAGTGGGATACAGGTCACCTTATTCTTGTCTTCCGCAACCGCAATACCGCCTTTCACTTCTATCAGTTTATTCACCGCTGCGCACATTGATTCATCATCCACACCCACCGCAATGATATTGTGGCAATCGTGCGCCACGGTAGATGCAAGCGCGCCTTTTTTCAATCCGAAGTTCCTGATAAACGCTATTGCTGCCGGTGCATCTTTTTTGTACCGGTCAATGACCGCTATCTTAAGTATATCCCGTTCTGTATCGCTGACTATGCAGCCATTTTCTATCTTCGCGAGTAATTGCAGTTCATTCGTAACCAATTGTCCTTCTATAGCCTCTATTACTCTTATCACAGGTGCTTCGCTACTTGCTGCAATGCGAAATATACCGGCTTCTTTCTTCTCTGCCTGGAAATTATTTATTGGCGTCACGTGCGTATCCGGTATCAGTGATTTACCGTTCTGCGCCACCAGCGTGCCGTCTATGTAAGTCTGTAGCACATCAAATGCCACCAGGTCGTTGACCACGATAAAGTCAGCAGGGTCATTCTCCCTGAGCAAGCCTACCGGCAATCCATAATGGATCACAGGATGCACACATGCAGCTCTCAACACATCATACAGGTCGTATCCTTTTTGCAGCGAACGTTTCACCAGCCCGTTTATGTGATGCAACGCCAGTTCGTCGGGATGCTTATCGTCACTGCAGAACATCACCCTATCGGGATGCAGTTTTATCAGTTCGGCCAACGCCTCATAGTTCTTTGCGGCGCTCCCTTCCCGTATCAGTATGTGCATCCCGGCCTTTACTTTGTCCAGCGCTTCTTCTATGGTAAAACACTCATGGTCTGTAGTTATCCCTGCCGCGGCATAAGCCATTGCTTCAGCGCCCTTCAATCCCGGGGCGTGGCCGTCTACCGGCTTTCCTATTTTTTTGGCGGCTGCTATTTTCGCCAGCACTTCCTCATCATGATTTAATACTCCGGGATAGTTCATCATCTCCGACAAGTACCATATATCCTCCTGCTGCAGCAGCTTTGCTATTGCCACTGCATCAAGTTTTGCTCCTGCGGTCTCAAAGCCGGTTGCGGGCACACACGATGGCGCACCAAAGAAAAATTTGAACGGCGATAGCTTACTGTTATCGATCATGTATTGCACACCTTCCAGTCCGCATACATTGGCTATTTCATGAGGATCAGATACGGTAGCTACGCTGCCATGCATTACTGCCATTTGCGCAAACGCGGTTGGCGGCAACATGGAGCTTTCTATATGAATGTGCGCGTCCACAAATCCAGGCAGCAGGTATTGGTCAGCAGCATGCGTCACCTCTTTAATACTGGCGATCACACCATTTTCTACAGATACCTCTGCCGGATATATCCGCCGCTGGAACAGATCAATAAGTTTACCCGAAATAGTGAATGTACCCATGCCTGACTTCGATGTTGTTTAAACTAAATGCACTTATATTACTAACTGATAAACTTAGCATCCCTCGCCATTACTATCTTCATATCCAGCATATTGGCCATCAGCATTCCCCTGTTTTTAGCATCATCTGCTATTGGGCCTTCAAACAAACGATCAACGGTTGCATTCCATATTTCCAGCCACCGGTTAAAATGTTCTTTATTCAAAGGTATTTTCTTGTCTATGTCTATATGTTTCTTCACCGGGTTCCCTGTATATCCCGGCTTCTGCAGCAATACCGACTCCCAGAACTGGTACATAATGGGCAGGTGGTGCGACCAATCTTCACCTATAATATCATGAAAGATGTAACCAACAGTCCCATCCGCTCTCACCACCTCGTAAAACGAATTTACCAGCAATTCTACATCGTCCCTCCCTGCTATGTCCTTTCTCATTATGTTATAATTAAGGTCAAAGTTACCGTCTTATCCGTTACTTCAGTAATTTTGCACTAATGAAAGTGACGGAAGAAAAAGCGATACCTCTTTCCCAGTTACCGAAGGGCAAAAGGGCAGTGATAAAAAGCCATGACGAGAGTGATTTTCAATTGACCCTGATGGAAATGGGCTGCATACCCGGCGAGCCCGTTTGGATAGAAATGATTGCTCCAATGGGCGACCCCATGGCCATACAGATAGCAGGCTACTACCTAAGCATCCGCAAAAAAGATGCCGACAAAATATGGGTTGTAGCTACCGGTTCCCCTCGATAGGTTTTACCGGACTCAATAATGCAAATGACATAATTGGACCCAGAATAAAAATGGAGTCCATAAACCGGAGATTCACTGCTGCTGCAAAAATGGTGAAACCCATAAAGGCGAAATAGAAGACACTCCATGCAACGAACAAGTTCCGCGTATCCCGATCTGTCTTTTTCCATTTAGGCACATTCCTGAACAGAAACAACAATATAACCACGATAATAAAAACATTTAACAATAGCGACATTGCCGGCATTATGACAATGATCGCGGCTTGCATATCAGGGAACCTACATACCAGGTAATCAATATCCAGTCCGAACCATTCTTTAGTATCGGGTGGCACCAGCATATTCCCTGCGTTGTAGTTAGCAAGTGCTTCGCTTTCAGGATAAAAATAGTTTACTGTGTTTGGTAGAATATAATATATCGCAAACTCTTTCGGGAAATTTTTTACTATATACCAGCCATATTCATGCATCGCAATTGAAGCTACACACCAGGCAGGAAAGTAAGCTATTTCAAAAACACGCCCAACCTGATATTGGTATTTTCTAAGCGGGGATTGCTTCTCCCATATATACGCTGAACCTACCTTACCCGGATCGGGAACGGAATCAATACAGTGCCTGACATCATTATCCAGGCGTACAGATCCGATAGACGGAAGATCACTTTCGTCGATAGAAATGTGCTTATAACAATACAATGCGTTGTTAGCGATTTGCCATCCTTCAAATGCCGAAAAAGCAGGCGTACCTACTTCAAGTTCATTCAGGCTTTTCTGCCTTTGTATGCAGAATAAAACAACAGACATGGTCAGAACAAAAGCAGCGATTCTGTAAAGCCACTTCGTTCTGAAAAGAAAAACAGTAACAACAGCGGTAACAGGGAAAAACAATGCTGTATAACGGATCTCAACACAACAGTACAGAAGCAGTAACTGAAGTACAAATGCCCACAGCCAGTTGGTCTTAATTATCCAGCACCAGAGTGTAAACCAAACAACTGTACACGAGCAAAAAAGGCTATCACTTGAAATGAGATTGGTCTGAAATAACAACAGTGGATTAACGAGAAGCAGTACCAGCAGTACGGTCTTTAGTTTTTTGGGTAATCCGAATAAATAATCAACGCTAAAAAAGCAGAAAATCATACTTAGAAAAGAAAGCAGGTACTGGACAAACACTGTAAAGTATGCGGAAACCATTAAGCTATGAGTAAATCGCAGAAAAAACGAATATCCTGTTGGCCTGTAAGCCACATCTGCACGACTAAATGCCCACAATACATAACTATTAGAATCAACAAAAAAATCAGGATAAGGAAAGCAGAATTTCAATAAAACAAAACACAGCGTGGAGATGCCCATTGACATAAAGATTATCCTCTTTTGCGAGCTCAGATAAGCAGGAAAATTAACAGTGGGTTTTAAGAAGTCCATCAAAGTTGAATTCATTATGTCCAAACGAATATAATGATTATCAGAACAAAAAATACATACAGGTTACTCCACCCTGCGAAAACAATTGAAACATCGTTACCTGAGTGCAAAAAGATGCCGACAAAAATATGGGTGGTAGCTATGAGGGTTGATCGGTAGTGTTTACCGGCCTTAACAGCGAAAGGGAAATGATTGGCCCGAGTATAAACACGGGATCCAGGAACCTGAGGTTAACAGCGGCCGCGAAAATAATGAACCCCATAAAAGCGAAATAGAAGACACTCCACGCAATGAACAGGTTGCGGGTATCACGGCTTGGCATTTTTCGCGCAACTGCATGCCGTACAATAAACCAGCAAATCACTGCAATAATAAGCACATTCAGTAGTAAAGACACGGTAGGAAATACCACAGCTATATTGCGCTGCAGATCGGGATACCGGCACCACAGCTTATCATTGTCA
Organism: Bacteroidota bacterium; assembly: GCA_013288285.1. Taxonomy (GTDB): domain Bacteria; phylum Bacteroidota; class Bacteroidia; order Chitinophagales; family Chitinophagaceae; genus Nemorincola. Next base: position 23,935 of record JABDCE010000028.1, on the reverse strand, counting down.
AATGCAAACCATTCTTTCGTCTCCGGGGGCAGCCTCATATCAGATGCGTTGTAGTTCACCACAGTTTCCAGCGCAGGGTAAAACCAGGCCCTTGCATTGGGCAACAGATAACATTGCGTAAACTGCCACGGGAAATTGTTGATGATATACCAGCCATAGTCACTCAGTGTATGCGACACCCCAAACCATGCCGAGGTATAATCTACATTTCCCCGTTTGCTTACAAGGCGGCAATATAATTTAAGCGGTGAGTTCTGGTGCCATATATACGCAGAGCTGGGCGGAGTATTTATGGGAATCTCTACGGTATCAATATATCGCTTCACCAACTGATCGAGTATTTGTGTATTCGCGGTAGGCAGGTCATTCCTGTCTATATTTATTTTCTTGTAGCAATACAGCGCGTTGTTCGCTATCTGCCAGCCGGAGAACCCCGAGAATACTGTCACCCCCGTGCGTCGCGTCACCAGGTCTTTCTGCAACTGCACAAACAGGAATGTAAAGCTCAGTGTTATGGCTATCCCCGCTGCTTTGTATAGCCACATGCCCCTGCAGAAGACGAACGCGACTACAGCCACAACCGGGAAGAACAATGCCGTATAGCGTACCTCCAGCGCCATATATAGCACTACCAGTTGTGCCAGCATGGCCCATATCTCATTGCGCCTGATCACCCACAGGCAGAGGGTAATCCACGTAACCGTAAGCGAACAAAACAAACTGTCACTGGAGATAAGGTTGGCCTGGAACAGCATCAGCGGGTTTGCGAGCAGCACTATAAGCAATAACCATTTTAGCTTTGCCGGTATCCCGAACAAATAGTCTGTACTGAAATAGCAGAACAGCGTGCTGAGAAAAAAGAACAGATACTGAACAAATACCGCGAATGTGGCCGATGAGGATATTACATGGATACCCCGCAAAAAATAAGAATAACCCACAGGCCGGTAAGCCACATCAAATCTGTCATACGCCCACAAAACATAATTGGTGGAGTCCTCAAAAAAATCGGGGTAGGGAAAGCAGTATTTGAGTAAAAGGAACAATGTCGTGGAAATACCCGCTGCCACTAGCAGCATCTTCTTCCGGCCACGCAGGTATGTGAGAAAATTTTCTTCGGGCATCTATCCGCAATTTAGCGCCCAAACGGACACATGAAAACAAAATTAATGGTTATTACCTAAACCGCAACTAATACCCAACTGCGATTAAGGAGCCATAATAATATTTACCTTTGCCGCCTAATTGAATGCACACATGGGCAAAGTAGCCATAAATATAGCCACAGGAAGTTTATTGCAGGAAGAAACAATTGTAGGGATAGACCTGGGCACAACCAATAGCCTTATCGCCATCGTGAAGACCGATACACGCCAGCCATTGGCACTACGCGATATAGACGGCCTGGCACTCGTTCCGTCGATCGTGCATTTCGACCAGAACGGAAATACCACCGTGGGCAACCCGGCAAAAGAACTCTTAGTTGCAGAGCCGGAGCGTACCATCTATTCCGTAAAACGCCTGATGGGCAAATCTTACAAAGACGTCAGCAAAGACGCCGGCTTCTTCGCATATAATATCATCGACGACGATACTGATGCACTGGTAAAGATTCAGGTAGGACAGAAATTCTACTCACCGATAGAATTGTCGTCCTACATTTTAAAAGAGTTGAAACACCGTGCAGAGCATATACTGAAGACTTCTGTTACCAAAGCGGTCATCACTGTTCCCGCTTACTTCAACGATGCCCAGCGACAGGCAACACGCGATGCCGGTCGGTTAGCAGGCCTTGATGTACTTCGTATTATCAACGAACCTACAGCAGCAAGCCTTGCGTATGGTCTTGGTGCAAAACAGGGTACTGAATCCACCATTGCGGTCTATGACCTGGGCGGTGGCACCTTCGATATTTCTATACTCACCATCAGCAATGGCATCTTTGAGGTACTCTCTACCAATGGCGACACCTATCTCGGCGGCGATGATATGGACAGGGTGCTGGCGCAACACTGGAATAAAGAGCTGGGCATGCCCGATAGCGACAAGTCTGCCATGCAGCAGCTTCGCATCACCGCAGAAGAAGCAAAGAAGCATCTTTCCGGTAACGACAATTTTTCCGGCACCATAAATGGCAAGCAGGTAAGTATCACCCGACAGCAATTCAATGAACTGATACAACCCCTTGTTGACCGCACGATTACCGCATGCGGCAATGCGCTGCGCGACGCAGGCTTAAAGAAAGAACAAATAGATGCGGTAGTGATGGTGGGCGGGTCTACCCGTGTACCATTAGTTAAGAATAGTGTTCGTGACTTCTTCGGCAGAGAGGTTCATGATGAGTTGAACCCGGATGAGGTAGTGGCCCTGGGCGCCGCTGTGCAGGCCGATATACTCGCCGGCAACAATACAGAAATGCTGCTCCTCGATGTAACGCCATTATCCCTGGGCATAGAAACTATGGGCGGGCTCATGGATGTGCTCATTCCCCGGAACTCCAAGATACCGATGAAAGCAGGCAGGCAATATACCACCCAGAAAGACGGACAGGGCGGCATGCGTATCTCCGTCTTCCAGGGCGAGCGTGACCTTGTACAGGACAACCGCAAACTTGCTGAATTCAATCTTACCGGCATACCCGGTATGCCGGCAGGGATGGCGAAAGTGGAAGTGAGTTTCCTCATAGATGCCGACGGCATACTCAAAGTAAGTGCGACAGAGCTGCGCAGCGGTGTGGCGCAGAGCATTGACGTGAAACCCCAGTATGGCCTCACTGATGAAGAAGTGGAAAAGATGCTGCTCGATTCTCTCACCCATGCCAAGGACGACATAAAGACGCGCGCATTGGTAGAAGCCACAACCGAGGCGCAGCAAATGCTGGACGTAACGGAGAAATTCCTCACCAAGCACCGCGCGGTACTCACAGATGAAGAGATAGAACTGACCAACCAGCGCATACAGATATTACAGCAAGCCATAAGCGACAAGGATAAGGACCGCATACAGCAGGAACTGGAAATACTCAACGACATCAGCCGGCCTTATGCCGAGCGGGTAATGGATGCCGCACTGAAGGATGCGATGAAAGGAAAAAAAGTGATCTGAACATAACCAAAGCAATACATAACACACAATGCGCGTTTTTAAATTCGGGGGAGCATCCATAGCAGATGCAGGCAGGATGGCAGCCTTATTGCCAATTATCCGTGACGAGCAACAGCCACTGCTGGTGGTGCTGTCCGCATTAGGTAAGACCACCAATGCGCTGGAAAAAATAGTGGGCCACGCATGTAAGGATGAGAAAAAAGAAGCACTAACACTGGTGCAGCAACTGGAACAGCAGCACCTGGACTATGCCCGCTCCCTGCTCGATGATACGCAATATCCTGCTGCCGCTGCTGCACTCAAAGAACACTTTGCAGAACTGGAACAGGCCGTGCATAACGCAGACGGCACACGCTACGATTACTCTTACGACCAGATCGTGTGTATGGGCGAATTGCTTTCGTCACACATGTTCTCGTTCTACTTACTACAGAACAAGGTAGCTAACGAATGGGCCGATGTACGGAACGTGATCCGCACAGACCATACTTACCGCGATGGCGTGGTAGACTGGGCTTACTCCAAACATAATGCAGATGCCATTCTCGGCTCAGCCCTCAGGCAGGGTAAGATCGTGATCACACAGGGCTTTATCGGGTCTACTGAAGAAGGTACTTCGGTTACACTGGGCCGCGAAGGATCTGACTATACAGCGGCCATACTTGCAGCCATGCTGCACCTTGAGTCTGTAACTATATGGAAGGATGTGGAAGGGCTACAGAATGCCGACCCCAAGCTGTTTCCCAATACAGTAAAGATAGACGCCATCTCCTATAGCGAGGTCATTGAAATGGCATTCTATGGCGCGCAGATCATTCACCCCAAAACCATCAAACCTTTACAGAACAACAATATACCGCTCTACGTTAAGTGCTTCCTCAACAAAGACCTTAAAGGCTCCGTGATACAAGGCGAGAGTGACAACATACATTATCCGCCACTCATTGTGCTCAAAGAAAACCAGGAGCTGGTACAGGTGACCACTAAAGACTTCTCGTTCATTACAGAAGACAACCTCAGCAGGCTATACAGCATCTTCCACGACCTGAAAATAAAGATCAACCTCATACAGAATGCGGCTATCAGCTTCGTAGCCAGTGTAGACAATCGTGAAGATAAGATCAAAGCGCTCGTACAGGCCCTGGGTAAGGATTACAAAGTGTCTGTGAATGACAATGTAAGCCTGCTTACCATCCGGCACTATACACCAGAGGTGTTGTTCGAGCTCACCAAAGGCCGCCAGATATTATTAAAACAGGAGACCCGCAAAACGGTACAGGTAATTATGAAGTGATCTCACCGGAGATGAGGTTGAGTTCCTGAAGCACAAACTCCAGTATCTGTTTATGGTCAAATGCCAGTTCGGTTATCTCGCTCACATTTATCCAGCGGGCGTCCGCAGCATCATCATTGCCCGCTACTTTATGTTCGTTAGCATCAGTAAACGCATAATAAACCACAGATACAGTACGGAACCGAGAATCGCGACCTACCTTGCCAAAGGTATGCACCTGCTTCATGGCCGATAGTTGCAGCCCGGTCTCTTCATGCAGCTCACGTATAGCTGCGGCTTCCAGCTCTTCATCATTTTCTACAAAGCCACCGGGGAATGCCCACATGCCCTGGTCGGGCATATTCTTCCGCTTTATCAGTAGCAACTGCAACTGCCCGCCGCTTTTGCTGAACACCAGTGCGTCTGTAGTTAATTTAATGTCCTGCATGTCTTAGTGTTTGAACAGTCTGAAAATATCCATGCCATTGGCATATACCATCAGTGCGAGCAGTAGTATCAGGCCTACGCTCGTAGCGCGCTCCATTACTTTCTCACTCACCTGCCTGCCGGAAATGATCTCAAACAAAAGGAAGATAACGTAGCCACCATCCAGGCCGGGTATAGGCAGCAGGTTCATGAATGCGAGTATGATGGACACAAACGCTGTCAGGTCAAGGAAACGCTCCATATTGAATTCTGAAGGGAATATCTGCCCGAAGCTGATGATGCCGCCTACACTCTCGCTCGCCTTTACTTCTTTGGAAGTAAAGATCATTTTCAGCGAACTGAAGTAATCATTGAACTTCTCGAATGTATAGCTGAAACCCTTTACTATGGACTGCCCAAAACTATAATTGATGGTTTCCATCTTGAAGAACTTATCCAGGTTCGGGTTGGTATGAAACCCTAGCGACTTGTCAGCAGGCACTACACCGGTCAGTGTTTGTGGCTGCCCCTTCCTGTATATGGCTACCGCTATCGGCTGTCCTGCCAACGAGCGCTTTACACTGTCAAACTGATCGTAGAATGGCGTCTGCATGTTATTAATACCTACTACGCTATCCCCTTCCTGCAGTCCCATCTTCGATGCTTCCGATCCCTTGGCCACATCATATACCACTGTGGGTATACGGGTATTGATGAATGAATGTCGCTTACCTTTTATGATGGAATGTATCGTGCCCGGTACTACCGCTATGGTCACGTCCTGCCCGTCGCGTTTCAGTTGTATGTTCTTTGCCTCATTCATCACTATGTCCGGGGCTATGTCGTCAAATCTCGTTACGGGCTTACCGTCAATGCCCATGACCATATCTCCGTTATGCAACCCTATAGATTTTGCAAGGCTGTCCACCATTATCCCGTACTTCGCGTTCTGCGCGGGCAGGTACTCTTCGCCATAAATGCCAAACACACAGATGTAGATCACAATGGCCAGCAACACATTCACTATGATACCGCCCAGCATAATAAATAATCTCTGCCACGCCTTCTTGCTACGGTATTCCCACGGCTGCGGCGGCAGTGCCATCTGATCCTTATCCATGCTCTCATCTACCATGCCTGCTATCTTCACGTACCCACCCAGCGGAAACCAGCCTATACCATACTCCGTATCTCCTATTTTCTTTTTGAACAGGGAGAAATTAAGCAGGCTCGATATAGGGAAAAGGAAATCAAAGAACAGGTAGAACTTCTCCACCCGTGTTTTGAACAGCCGCGCGAAAAAGAAATGTCCGAACTCATGTAAAACGATCAGTATAGAAAGAGAGGCAAATAATTGCAGCACCTTGGTTGCAGTGCCAGACATTAATAAAACCGTATTTAAGTGCATAGTGCTTTTTGGGTGTAAAATATTTTTCTGCTAAACGTTCACTTTAGTAAATCGACAACTGGCTCTTCTTCAAAAATTCAGCAGCATATGTACGCGCTTCCGCGTCCGACTGCTCATAGTCTTCCATCGTAGGATGCTCAATGAACGCCACACTTTCCAGTGTCTTCTCTATCATCTCGCTCATCTCCAGGAAGCCCACTTTATTATGCAAAAACGAATGTACCACCATTTCATTGGCCGCATTGAGCACACACGGCACATTTCCGCCCCGGTACATCGCTTCTTTGGCTATCGCAAGATTACGGAAAGTTTTATGATCTGCTGGTTCAAAGGTCAGCTTCGGGTAGTCCTTGAAGTCAAGGCGTTTGTATTTGTTGTGTATCCTGTTTGGGAATCCCAGCGCGTATTGTATCGGCAGCTTCATGTCGGGCAGCCCCATCTGCGACTTTATCGATCCGTCTGTGAACTGCACCATGGAGTGTATCACAGACTGCGGGTGTATCACCACTTCTATCTGTTCGTTCTCTAGCGAGAAGAGCCATTTCGCCTCTATCATTTCCAGGCCCTTGTTCATCAACGTGGCGCTGTCTATGCTTATCTTGGCGCCCATGGTCCAGTTGGGGTGCTGTAATGCGTGCGATGCTTTTACATTCACTAAGTAGTTAGGCTTCCGTCCCAGGAACGGGCCGCCGCTGGCCGTGAGTATTATCTTTTCTACCGCGTTTATATCCTCGCCCGCCAGGCACTGAAAGATGGCGGAGTGTTCGCTGTCCACAGGTATCACGGCTACACCCTTCGCCTTTGCATGCTGCATCACCAGCTCGCCCGCTACTACCAGCGTTTCCTTATTGGCCAGGGCCACGCGCTTGCCTGCGTCTATGGCCGCCAGCACAGAGTGCAGTCCCGCAAAACCCAGTATAGCGCCCAACACTGTATCTACCGTATCCCACTGCACCACGTCGCACAACGACTTCTGACCCGCAAATACCTTTATGGGCAGCATCAGTAGTGCATCCTTTACCTCTTTATATTTTGTTTCATCGGTAACTACTACCGCATTCGGCTTGAACTTTTTTGCCTGCTCTATCAGCAGGTTGGCATTGCGGTGCGCGCTCAAAACTTCCACCTCGAACAGGTCGGGGTTTTCCGCCACCACTTCCAGTGCCTGCGTCCCTATAGACCCTGTCGACCCCAATATCGCTAAACGCTTCATCCGCTTATTATTTTATATGTATATCCCGAAAGGTAACAAAGGTATTGAAAATTCCCGCCAGAATTTTCCATTCAAAAAGCCTTTGGCAAATTTGAAACGTTAAAAAGAATAACTGACCGGGAACCTGCACAGCCATCTTAGAAATAACCTCAAGATAATATTGCTTTACGCTTTCCTCCCATTTATCGCTATATTTTTGTCATATAAAAGTACTTGCATTTTAATGTCATTTAAATGAAGAAAAAATCTTTTGTTGTAATCCTGTTCTCAGTATTCCTTTATATAACCTTGTCAAGCGATGTAGATGGTCCTGCCCATCATGGCCATGGAGATGTAACCGGCGCCCCATCAGGCACTACCGGGCATTGTCAGACAAGCAGTTGTCATGGCTCAAACAGCTCCAGCTTGATTGCACAGCTACAGGTGATCGATACAACTACCATGCTGCCAATAACTCAATACCACCAAGGCCAGACCTATCTCGTAAAATTAACCGGGGATGCGACTTCAATTACCACTAACCTGCCTACTTTTGGTTTCCAGGTCTCCGCAGTCACAGGCAACCACCACCTGGCAGGAACTTATACAATACCTTCAACATCAACTGGCCAACTACATACTTACCCGTGTGGCGCCACTACGGTTGTGGAGCATTCCACACCCCTTGCTCAAACCACAAGCGGCACTAATAAATATGCCACACAGTTTTACTGGACAGCACCCGCTACATTCAGTGACAGTGTGTCGTTCTATTCATTGCTCAATGCAGTAAATGGAGATGGTGGGAGCTCCGGCGATCATCCTAATGCAGGCCCTGTTGTTACCATCTACGAATACGCATCAGAAGGGGTGAAGAATTTGAGTACCCAACAAACTGATCTTTCTATTTATCCTAACCCCATGACCACATCGATAACCATATCAGCTTCAGACAAGATAACTAATGTTGCCATCACAAACCAGGTTGGCCAGTTAGTATATCACAATCAGTACAATTCAGCGCAAGTGCATATAGATATTAATAACCTGCCCAAAGGCATTTACTTTGTCAAGGTCAATACCGGCGAAGTGAGGACATTTGTGAAGCAATAGGAACTTTTTTGTGGACGCTGGTATCAGGCATGCTGCGCTTCTTCGCTATCGTTTTTTTTGTATATTTGCCAGGTGAGTGGCGCTGTTTATGATACCATAAGAAATACTGTGCAGGCATACTTGCCTGATGCCCGTGTATTGCTTTTTGGCTCTCGTGCGAGAGGAGACTATGACCGACACAGCGATTATGACTTACTTGTTGTTACGAAACAGGAATTAACTCAAAAAGAAAAATTAAGCTGGAGCAGTAAAATGCACCGGGCAATAGTTAAGGCTATTCATGCGCCAATTGATTTGCTTCTTTACACCGAAGAAGAAATATCAAAAAAACAGGAACTACCTGGGCATATCATTCGCACAGCTATCAGGGAGGGGGTTGCACTTTGACACAGACCACGCAGCACCTTTACTGAAACAACCCATCCGTTATCTGCGGATCAAATCCCGCACTATCACCACCCTTAATCTGGTTGTATATGGCGCTCACAACTATGCTATGCAATGCGCTAGTAACAGCCAGCATTGCAAAAATACCCCCCACAAAAAAGACAATACCCGCCGCCTCATTTACAAAAGAAGAAATAGCCATGCCCAGTATGACTATCGGGATAATGAACAGCATGCTTACCAGCCCTATGCTGAAATTAGCGCCTATACCCTCGCCCCATTTTTCTTTCATTATGGCTATGGAGCGTTGCATCGCCTCGTAAGGCCCCACCTGTTCATAAGCTATTACCGGTATCACAAAGAAAACTGCCGCGCTCCAGGCAATACCAATGAAAGAGATAAGCAATCTTCCTATCCATCCTGATTCCTGCCGCAGCATACGCAGTATCATACCTACAGTACCCGCAAATACCGCCCAGGCAAATATGGCGCCGATACGACTCATACTGAAGCTGAGGCCCTTCATCACAGAAACTTCCTCACCATCAAAATACTGCTTGGCACAGTTCATCAGCGACATGTTGAAGAACACGATGATAAAATAATTGACGATGTAAAACAGGAATGTAAACAGGTATATAGTGCCCCTGTTATAATGGTTCAGATTGTCCGTATCCCATCCTGCACTGGCAAAGATGGTTATCCCGAACGATCCCAGCACCAGCAAAACTGACATAGCCGATAGCACCGGGAAAATGATCAGTTTCTTATTGGTCATAAGCACTTTAAAACTGGTCTTAGCCAGTTCCCAGCCGTTGGAGAGACGTGTAAAGAATGACATAATCGTGGATTTGGAGATTTCTATAAAAATAATGAAATAAACAGAATTAGTAAATTAATTATAAGCTCCGAGATATTGCCATGAAATAAATGTCAGAAACTCGCTCAAAATGGCTGAGTTTGGTACGCTTTTTGATGTACAATGTTGCCACAGTGTAGGACTATAGAAATAGCAGTAAACAAAATCAGGATTATCTAACCAACGTGTAAACCTATTTCAGGACGATGCAGTAACCTATTTCAGGACGATGCAACAATGCACAGATTCGGCACTGAACAAAAAGTGTACACTTTTTGTTCAGTTTTTGTTCACTTTTTCTGTGATTGTAAACTATAAGTTGCCGTTAAGTTATTGATTTTCAATAGCGAGTTGAGCAAAAATCAGGAAATGGACACTGTAAAAAGAAAGTGTACACAAAACTGCTTTGACCACCGTCTGACAAATTCAGAATACCGCAGTAACCGGAAGAAAACCCGCAATATTCCACAGCGGAAATGAAGGCGGCCTCGACCTCGGGAGAGGTCATTAACCTGCTGATTATCAACCTCAATGTGAGCAATAAAAAGAATTGCACCAGCCTCGTCGTCCATTTACCTGATTTTTTCTAACTTGCTTCAAAACCATATTGCCGCTATGCCCGACAAGAATACGCTGAAACCCATTACAACTATAGCCCTAATTGCAGGCGCGCTGCTTGTATTTGGGCTACTGTGGCATTTCTCTGCCAAAGACCATACCGCATCTACTCCCGGTGCCCCGGCGCAGACTACCGGCACAGATACCGGAAGCGGCAAGGGCGGATCATTACTGGAGAATCCCGACGCACCCAAGGTAGTATTGCAACCTGCATCCGGCCAGTTGAATTTGTATAATAAAGGCAGTGTCAACCTGGAGATCTGGGGCAGCAAATTTTCCACCATGCCGGCCGATATGGGAGAACCGCGCGCATTACCCGCCAGCACCGAAGGGAATAATTTCTACTTCTTCCCAACCGCTGAGCTGGAGAAGATCGCAGTTCAGATCATTGGTCCCGATGGCGAAAAACAAGCCCCATTTGAGGTATACATTTCAGACAAGATGGATCATTATTATATAGCCAGGTTTGCGCTTCTGCTCACCGTAGCCAACAGTAAGGTCACGATCCAGGCACAGCAGGTGGCTATGGTACAGGTTAAGGACAAGACCTTCGCAGAGTAATTTCTGGCATGGTTTTAGTAGTATATTACATAACATCCGGTATGTATCTAAAAGCCTGGCGAGACAGGCTAAATACCATACAGATCTGGATCGAACGCAGGTAGTATACTGTTTTGAGGCGGACATAATGAGTGTTCGAACAACTACAGGATGCGCCTGCGTATTTTTTGTAGGTTATCTTTACACCTACCACCTTATGAGCTGCCCGGCTTTGTGATATTGGAACTAATTTTGAAGGCGAAAACGTTTTAAACAATACTTATGAATATAGACCACTTATCTGATCTGCCGGATTGGGATGATAAATTGCGGCAAATGAGTGATGACGATGACGGCGAGTGGCTGCCCGGCACTACCGGTTTGGCTTGCAAGGCATTGTATGAGCAGTGGCAGGCCATCACTTTTTTACTGAACGGTATAGTACTGCCCGTCATTGAGAAAGACCCCGCCACCCAAGCATTTGAGACAGACGTGGCGCGGTCCATCCTGGGCGAATGCCACCTGGTAGGCGGCAAGATAGTCAAATCAGAGGTGGGCGGCCTGTATATAATACGGATGGCAAACGCCGCCGTGATACGCGAGTATGCGCGGGGTATCACTGCATCTTTATTGCTGATGGTTGAAGAGAATGCAGAGCATAGGAAATATGCCGCCGTAATCACGGAAGAGATGGAGAAATTCCGGCAATTATTCATTGCGTGGGTAGCCACCTTTGAAAGAGATGACGTGAAAGACGATTGGGAATTGTTTGTTTAAAGTCGGATAACCATGGACGATCTATTACTGCACAAAATAGTCGGGTTTATTAATGATACGGGCATTGAATGTAAAGAAGGGACGCTCCCGGAAAGTACTTTCCTGCCGGGTGTAGATATAAAGGATGGTCGCATTGTATACGATAAGCTATTGCTGCGCTATCCCGGTGACCTCCTGCACGAGGCAGGTCATATTGCCGTACTATTGCCGCATGACCGCAGGCAGGCACAAAGCCCCGATAAGTTATTTGGTGATGTAGACCCTGCTGCGGCGGAGATGGCTGCTATTGCCTGGTCGTGGGCCGCCCTGCAGCATTTACAGATACCCCCTGAAGTCGTCTTTCATGAACATGGCTACAAGGGTGGCTCGTCAAACATCATCGAAAATTTCTCCGCGGGCAGGTATTTCGCAGTGCCCTATTTGCAGTGGTTGGGCATGACCGCCGAACCGAAACATCCCGTGCCCGCAAGCGAATACACTTATCCGAAGATGAAGCATTGGCTGAGGCCGGAAAAAAAATCAGGTTGATAACCGCGTTAATACTATGCTGTTAGCAACTATAATCTTACATTAGCAGTTCACTCATTTCCTTAAAAAGATAACTCATGACCAGGACCGTATTAGGAAGTTTACTTTTAGTATGTATGCTGCTTGTAGCGCATACAGGCCGTGCACAGGATCAGAATACCATCGACGATCAGGCACTGAACGCTTTTTTTGCAAGCAATAAGATCAAGGCAACTAAGACTCCGTCAGGACTGTACTATGTAGTTAAGCGCCCCGGGCAAGGGGAGAACGCAAAGTTCGGCAAGCACGTATCCATGCTGTACTACGGCACGTTGCTGGATGGTAAAAAGTTTGACGCCAATATGGACGAAGCTTACAAACCTACCGGCAATCCATTTACGTTCACACTGGGCGTAGGGCAGGTAATCAAGGGTTGGGACGAAGGTGTTAAGCTCCTCAATAAAGGCGAACGGGCAACTTTATATATTCCTTCAAGCCTGGGCTATGGCTCGCGTGGCGTAGGCCCTATACCTCCCAATTCAGTACTTGTCTTCGATGTGGAAGTAGTGTCAACCGGCGAGTAGTGGTATTTATTGTGCGGCGTCTTCATCCTCTTCCTTGCCGCCTATGTTGAAGATGCGGTAAGCGAGAGATGTGCCGGCCTCATCAGGCTTCTGCCAGGCAAAGGATTGTTTGTTTACGATATAGTTACCGCCTTTGTCCAGTACATAGTAGGTAATGTCCTTTTTATTGCCTTTGCGCGTAAACTGGATATAGACGTTAGGCGCTGGTATGCTGGTGTTGGTCACCCAATGGATGTTACACTCCCGCAGCCTCTTCTCCACGTCCTTGTCTATGTCGCCGCTGAGGTGCAGGCTCATATTCATAGGCATACCGGTATAAGGCACCAGTTGGGAGTATAGGGCATAGACACGGTACAGCCACTCATTTTGGGCAGCTACGTTCTTCTGGTTAGCGGCACACGCTGCTTCAGCCTCGCATACGCGGGCAATGAAGAGCTTTTCATAGTCCTCGTCTATGTTGGGGTCATGAATAATTCGGTCCAGTATTTTCTTCGCATCGGCATACTTGCCCTGCTGCATTTTCAGGCGGGCTACAAACAGTGCAAAGTATTTGCGAATGTGGTCACGGCTGTCATTAACGGCCTCGTTCTCAAATCGCTTGATGAAGAAATCTGTGCTGAAGTCGTGGATCAGGTAGTATATCTCGTCCCAGGATACCGTGCTCTCTGTAGAGAATAATTTGTAGATGACCCGGTCACGCTCTGGATTGGTGGCAAACTGGTTGATGATCAGGAACTGCTGTAGGTATTTCTCGCTCATCTTGCGGGCCATACTCAGCAATACCGATGGGTTGTACCACCAATTGGCATGCTCAAACTGATCCATCTGCCACGACTGCTCTTTGTTTATCAGCTTTATAAGCTGTATACTGAAGTCGTACTGACTTTGCCCAAGGGTAGTACCGATGTGTGTTTCTTTAAACTCTGCGGCCTTGTCAATGTATCGGTCCGCTTCGCTTATCTGGCCGTCATACAGCATGCAGCGTGCCAGGGCTATATTGTACCAGCCATAGCCAGGTGTTGAGCCTGCGGCCTTTATCATATTTCGCGCCAGCAGCACTCCGAGTTTGGGCCGGGCTTTGTAGATGTCTATGATTGTAGTGTAGTATGCCCACTCCTGTAGTCGCTTGTCTGCCGGATCCTGCATAGCGGCAAGTTTGTATTCAGATTCTGCGGTCTTGAAGTCGCCGCAGATGCCCAGGAAGTTGGCGTAGTTGTTGTGCGGCAGATGGCCGGCCTTGCGCATGAGGTCAAAGTAATAATTGGCAGAGTCTATATTGAATGTGTAGCTGTAGAGCATGTTCTTATAATGGTATACAGCCATTTTTTCGCGCTCCTCATATCCCGGAAAAAACTGCGCCAGCTTATCATTCAGCTTCTTGTTGCGTAGTATGTTCATCATACCTGAGTCCAGGTAGCTGTTAGCCAGTTTCTCGTTAGCGTCTATCGAGTTTTTGAGGAATGGGTACTTCACTGATGTGTAGAAACGGTTGCGGTGCACTGTCCATGCCAGGAAGTTGTAGGTATCCATCGAGTAATCGAACTGGAAGCGCCACTTCAGCACACGGCGCAGCAATGCAAATACTTTGTCCGGTTGTTCGGTATTGCTGTAGCACTGCATCAGGTAGTAGGCAAGCACGGTATAGTCGGGCTGTATGGCCCTGATGGGGTATAGCTTCAGCACATCATCAGTGCGGGTAGCCAGCGCTTTTGAATAATCGTGCTCTATCAGGTTCAGCGCACGCTCCAGCGGTATGGCAGCATTCTTATACCCCAGGTAGTCTGCAGCGTGGTTATACTTATATACACCTTCGTACATCCAGCCCACGTAGTACGTACTGTCTATCCGTTTGAACTCACGGGAACGAGGCAAGGCATCTTCGCTTTCTATATTTTCTATCTGCCGCTTTGCGTCAATATCGAAATAGCGCTGCTGCATTTTTTCAGGCGGATGCGGCGGCATCAGTTGTGGTGGCAGTTGTGGCTGCTGAGGCACCGGCCTATGACCCGCAGTCGGGGCATTCTGGGCGTAAGAAATGCCCGCACACAGCATTATTGCCAGTATGCAGGATATGATGAGTGGTCTTGTGTGCGCAAACTTCAAAGTAGTCTGAAAGTCTTTAATTGATCTGTTAAGCGTATAATTTAAGCTTGGCAAGGCGTTCGGTCTCTTTGTTGATGATACCCTCCAACGCCTTTAGTTTACCATCTTTGTTGCGGTATACCAGTCGGTGCTCCAGTACATAGGCAGCTATGTCCTTTACATCATCTTCTATCACGTAGGTACGGCCTTGCACAAGGGCGTATGCCCGCAGGCATTTAAGAAAAGCGATGCCGCTGCGGGTAGATGCACCCAATGAAATATCCTGGTGTTCGCGTGTATTACGCACTATATTACTTACCGCCTTTACGATCTCATCGTGCACAAATACTTCACCGGCCATTTTCTGCAACGCAAGTATATCCTGCATACTGAGTACCTGTTGCATGCTGGTAAGGTTCCTGGCAATATCCAGGTACTCGCGGTAAATGTTGAGCTCGGTCTCTTCGTTTACATACCCGAAGCGTATCTTCATAAAGAAACGGTCGAGCTGAGCGGCAGGCAAGGGGTAAGTGCCTTCCATCTCTATGGGGTTCTGTGTAGCTATGGAGAAGAAGAGCCGTTCCAGTTTCAATGTGGTATCGCCTACGGTGATCTGCTGTTCTGCCATGGCTTCCAGCAACGCGCTCTGTACTTTCGGTGATGCGCGGTTTATTTCGTCGGCCAGCAGTATGTTGCAGAACAGCGGGCCTTTTTTGAAGATAAACTCCTTGTTGTTGTCATCAAAAATGTGGGTGCCTATAAGGTCCATGGGCAGTAGGTCGGGGGTAAACTGTATACGCTTGAAGAGCACATGTTCGCCATCACGGGTACCGCTTATGGATTCGGACAGTGTGCGTGCCAGAACAGTCTTTCCTGTTCCGGGGTTATCTTCCATAAGGATATGCCCACCCGCCAACAGGCAGGTGATCACCATTTCCAACTGTTTTCGCTTACCGCGTATCACGGTCTCCACATTGTCTACCAGCCTTTGTATGGACTGTGTGGCGTCTATATCTATCGGTTCTGTTACAGGATCGATCATAAATTTAATTAATTATACAAGTTTACAGATTAATACGATAGTAACCTGACTAGAAGTTTATAATTTTTTGTGAAATGGGGACGGAATTAACAGAATGAATACACCCGATGTGGAAAGGCACAGCAGATGAGCCATTAATTTATTAATTTAGCTGCCATATTATGATCTACAGAAGTAAAGCGCCCTTAAGAATAGGACTTGCCGGAGGCGGTACTGACGTAAGCCCCTACTGCGATCTTTATGGCGGCGCCATACTGAACGCAACCATTTCTTTGTATGCTTATGCTACAATAGAACCACTTGATGAACCGCAGATCATCATAGAGGCCGTAGACCGAAGTGAGAGTCTCTCTTACGACAAAACGGACAAGCTACCCATTGACGGCAACCTTGACCTCGCGAAAGGGGCCTATAACCACATTGTAACCAAGTACGGCCCGGTTCCTTCCGGGTTCAAATTGTCAACAATAGTAGATGCACCTGCGGGATCGGGATTAGGAAGCTCATCTACACTTATGGTGGCCATCATAGGGGTCTTTGCCGAATGGCTGAACCTGCCGCTGGGCGAGTATGATATAGCCCAGATAGCCTATGAGGTAGAACGTGTAGAACTGGCCATGGCAGGCGGCAAGCAGGACCAGTATGCAGCCACATTCGGTGGAGTGAACTTCATGGAGTTCTATAAAGACAATAAGGTGATCGTAAATCCACTTAGAATAAAGCAGGAATATCTTTTTGAACTGGAGAACAATCTGTTGCTGTATTTTACGGCTACAAGCAGGTTGTCGTCAACTATCATAGAGGCGCAGAGCCAGAATGTGAAGGAGAAAAATAAGGAATCGATAGATGCCATGCATAACCTTAAAGAGCAGGCACTGATGATGAAGGAAGCACTGCTTAAAGGCACTATACACGAAATAGGGGGCATTTTGGATTTCGGGTTCCGTTATAAGAAGCAAATGGCAAAAGGTATCTCTAATGACGCCATGGACGAAATATACGAGGCAGCCCTGAAAGCAGGCGCTACTGGTGGTAAGATATCCGGTGCTGGCGGCGGCGGGTTTATGATGTTCTATTGCCCAGCCAACACCAGGTATGCCGTTAAAAAAGCTTTGTCGCATTTTGGAGGCACCTTCTCTCCGTATCAATTTACCGAACGCGGGTTAGTCACCTGGAGCATTTGATCTAAATAATTAATTCAGCAATGGAAGCAATAGTATTAGCCGGCGGACTGGGAACAAGATTGCAGGGAGTGATAGGTGCTTACCCAAAGTGCATGGCCCAGGTAGACGGACGTCCATTTTTATCGCATCTATTCTCTTACCTCGACCGGCAGAAGTGTACGCGCGTCATCTTGTCATTGGGTTACAAGCACAGGATCGTCACCGACTGGCTGGAGACACAGGACCTCTTTTTTGAAGTAGATTGTGTAATTGAAGATGAGCCATTAGGCACAGGTGGCGGTATACTTGCAGCAATAGAAGAAGCAGAGGCAGACGATGTAGTTGTAGTGAACGGAGACACCATGTTCTTGGTAGATATACGTGAACAACTGGCCTTTCACCATGCCCACAAAGCAGAGACCACACTTGCACTGAAAGAAATGCACAATTTCGACCGTTATGGTGTAGTGAACGTTGACGCCAAAAACATCATTACTTCTTTTGAGGAGAAACAATTCAAGGAACATGGGCTGATAAACGGCGGCGTTTACATTGTTAACAAAGCTGGCTTTATGAATCGGCCGCTGGCTGATAAGTTCTCCTTTGAAAAAGATTACCTGGAGCAATTCCGGAAAGAGAAGAAATTTTACGGATTCAAAAGCGACAGCTATTTTATAGACATTGGCATTCCTGCCGATTACAACCAGGCACAGGAAGATTTTAAAACAATATTTTTATGAGGATCGCAATCCTTGGATCGGCCCACCCTCTACGCGGCGGGCTTGCAGCATTTAATGAACGACTGGCATACCAACTACAGCAGCAGGGGCATGAAGTAGTGATCTATTCTTTCTCGCTTCAGTACCCTTCTTTTCTGTTTCCGGGGAAAACACAATTTACTGATGAGCCCGCTCCGGAAGGATTAACTATACATACTAAAGTGAACTCCGTAAACCCGCTCAACTGGATGCAGGTAGGTGGAGAAATGAACAAAGCGAAGTATGACCTTATCGTTGTAAAGTACTGGCTGCCTTTTATGGGGCCGGCATTTGGCACGATACTGAAAATAGCTAAGAAGAATAAGCACACCAGGGTAGTGTGCGTGGTAGACAATATAATACCGCATGAGAAAAGGCCGGGAGATAAACCATTCACACAATACTTCATTAAAGTAGTAGATGCTTTTGTGACGATGAGCAAGGATGTGCTGAAGGACGTGAAAACATTTACACATAAGCCTTCTTACTTTACGCCCCACCCTATATACGACAGTTATAACGAAGCCGTAAGCAAGCATGACGCATGCAAACACCTGCACCTGCATGAGGAGAAAAAGTATATTCTTTTCTTCGGCTTCATACGCGACTACAAGGGCCTGGACCTGCTGCTGGAGGCCATGGCCGATAAGCGCATAAAAGAAGCCGGGATCGAATTAGTAGCTGCAGGCGAATATTACAGCAAAGACCTTGAAGCGAGCAATGACAAGATCATAGATAAGCACCACCTGCATAAGGCGGTGCACATGAGAACTGATTTTATCCCTAACAGCGAAGTGCGTTACTTCTTCAGCGCGGCGGACCTGGTGGTACAACCATACAAACATGCCACGCAAAGCGGCATCACCCAGATCGCATTTCACTTTGAAAAACCAATGGTAGTGACCAATGTAGGTGGCCTGGCAGAAGTAGTGCCGGACGGCAAAGTAGGGTTTGTGGCAGAACCGAACCCTAAATCAATAGCCGACGCTATACTTAAGTTCTACATGCCTGACTCTATCCCCAACCTGCACTCGAATATTCTTGCTGAAAAGAAGAAGTATTCCTGGGATACGTTCACCGATGTGATGATGAAGGCCGTGTTCGGAAAATAGTTACTTGTTAAAAGGAGTGATCTTTAAAGACAAGTTGATCACCCGACCTTCGATTGGCGCCCACAACGGTTTGAATGTAGGGTCTGTAACAGGGCCGGTATATATCTGCTCGAATTTTGTTTGCCGGTAATCGAGCAGGTTCTCTCCGTTTAATACAACGGTAAACTTTTTACCAAACTTACGCTCTATCATAAGCGCGGTAATAAAGTAGGGTTGCGTGTTTATATCACCGTCCCTGTATTCTACACCCACGTACGAACCTTCGAGGCCGACACGCCATTTCTCCTCAAACTCCCTGACCGCCGTGAATGCTACACGGTTCCTTGGAGTGAGCGGCATAAAACTGTTTTGCGGCAGGTATTTCCGCTCCGCATCTGTATAGGTATAGCCGGCATAGAGTTCTACTTTTTTTATAGTAAGCTTCACATAGGTATCAAATCCCATAGTGGTCACATCTTTGGTGGCATTGCTGAACACCACATTATTGTTAGAGAGCTGAGTAGCAACGATGGGCGAAGAAATGTCAGTGAGGAAGAATGCGTGATTAATAAATAGGTTTACATCATCGGAAATGTCTTTCTTGAAGTTACCTTCTATGTTATAACCCGCAGATTTTTCTGCTTTTACATCTGCCGGCATCGGCTGCAGGTCTTCAATAGGATAATCAATGATTTGCTGCTCGAGTGCATTAGGCGTCTTGTACCCCAAACCAGCGCCTGCACGCATGGCCCATGTATCATTAAAGCGGTGAAAGAGCGCCAGGCGCGGTAATATGAAATCGCCATACTGAAAGGTATGGTCTGCACGGAGCCCCGCCTCCAGGGTGGTCTGCCCTGTAAAGTGGATAGAATACTGACCGAACGCGCCCAATGCGCTATTCTGAAAATCCTGCAGCGGTATTGGGTCTGATCCCGGCAGTACCTTAAAATTATCACCGGTAAGGTTGATACCTGCGACGATACTATTCTTCTTTTGCGGTACAAAAACAGACGCCTCGGAATAGTAGCTGAGCTGGTTACCTTTTATGTCAATGATATTTGAAGCTATATCCCTGTTGAAAGAACTGACGCTTCCTTTGATCGTCAACTTCACAAGGCCGGGCAATGACCGCTCAAATATTACTTCACCCGTATTTCTTTGCGTGGTATTTTTTTCATAGTACTGATGCGCACTGTCTGCGAGGTTATTGATCACCTGCATATCACCACCCAGGCGGCTTTCGAACGTACCATTATAGCCAACGGTCAACGTTGTTTTTGAATCGGGATAGTAAAACAGGCGCGGATGTATAGTGAAGGTGCTCAGATCAGGCACATCAGAAAATCCATCACCGTTCACATCCACTGCGTTCTGATGGGTGTAACCTGCAAACAATGTGTAACCAAATTTTTTATACCGCTTCGCGAGATAGGCATTCACATCCTGCTCCTGCAGCGTGGTAGCATTAATGGTAAATATTGCCTCCTGGTTGTCAGTAGGGCGTTTAGAAATGAGGTTGATAAGACCGGCAATGGCGCCACCACCATACAAGGTAGATGCCGAACCTTTGATCAGCTCTATCTGCTTCAGGTCAAGCGGGGGTATCTGCAATATGCCAAAACCGCCTGAGAACCCATCGTATAGCGGCATACCATCCCGGAGTATCTGCTTATACTGTCCGTTCAGTCCCTGTATGCGCACATTGGTATTGCCAGATACAGCGGAAGACTGTTGTATCTGGACACCACTCACATCACCCAGTATACTGGCGATATTGGCAGGGCGTATTGTATTCTCCTCGCCCATATCTTCGCTGCCCAGCACTTCTACTTTTATGGGCGAATTCTCGATACGCTCGTTAGTGCGGGTTGATGCAACGAATACCACTTCGTCAAGAGATTTCTCACCACCGGACAAGGCTACCTGGTGCAGGGAGTTATCTGGCAGCAACGTAGCAACGCTATCTGTCTGATATCCCAGGTAAGTGAAAAAGAAAGTGGCCCTTCCGTTGGGCACCCCACTTATTGTTACCATCCCACTGTCGTCTGTGGCATTACCGTGCCCGTTCTTATCAGCCACTACTACGCCCACCAGCGGTTGCCCGGACGTCTTATCCGTCACCCGCGCCTTGAATACATTCTGGGCCACAGACGTCTCCCCTAAAAATAACAGTGCAATAAGTACAGTAAAATGGCAGGTTGTTCTCTTCATCTAAAATTGCGTTGATGCTGTGTCTGATCTTCTTCAAGTTGTTACTTACCCATTACCAGTACCTGGAAAGTACCTGGTATCATTGCAGGGCGTGCTTTGGGCTTCGCCGGGTCGGCGGGGCCCAGGTCTGCTGCCGGCAGATATACTTTGTGCGTGCGCTCGTCAACCGCCAGGGTGCGTGCACTCTTCTTGGTTACCGC
This sequence comes from Bacteroidota bacterium, assembly GCA_013288285.1. Classification (GTDB taxonomy): domain Bacteria; phylum Bacteroidota; class Bacteroidia; order Chitinophagales; family Chitinophagaceae; genus Nemorincola. The sequence continues at coordinate 2,599 of JABDCE010000028.1, read as the reverse complement.
GTTTTCCAGCACTTCAAAATCGCTAGCCGACTTCTCATGTATCACTGTCAAGGTACCTTCACCGTTCGAACTGAATACATATTTCAATGACGGGTCGAACGCAACACCATCACAACCATCCCCTATGGGTAATTCTTTTACCACCTTACCGTTCTCTGCATTCAACACTATCAGTACCTTATTATCACAACCGGCAAACAGCCTCTTTGTTTTTGTATCTATAGGCGGCACCTGGAAAAAGTGGAACTACTATGCTTTTGTGGAAGGGCAGTATGAGGCTGGATGGAGGCCGAATTCGCAAATGGAGCAGGTGACCGGTTTCGGGAAACTGGAATACAAACCGAATGAGCGTTTCAAAATAGGTGTGGAATATTCCTTGCTCCGCAACCTCATTCACATGCCCGGTGGACTTGATGATGCAGCCTTCAACCAAAACCCCGACCAATCTTTGCGCGCACGCAACTGGCTCGTAACACCATGGAATATTGTGGCGCTTACATCAGAATATCACGTGTCTGATAAGACATTGCTCACCTTTAAGTCGGCACTGAACATAAGTTCACGCAGTATAGTGTGGAGAAATGAGGATGGTGGCCCCGGCACTCCGGACAGCATTAGCCCCGCCACCAATTCATACATTCCCCGAGAAGTGGAGCATGAATATTTCAAGAGCTCTACCAATGAGCTGCGGTCGCTTACTAAATATAACCTCGGCGACAGGGAGCAGACACTCGCAGCCGGCGTGCGTTTCTTCTACGGGTCTATGATACGCCAGGAAGGCGGTGTAGGTTCCACAGATATTGGCCCCGACTTTACCAACTACGGTGGCGATTATGAGAATAACCTGACCTTTACCACCCTCAACGTCGCGCCATTTGTTGAGAACACCTTTCACATCGGGCGGAATTTGTCAGTTACCCCAGGGTTCCGGTTTGAGTATATCAATTCTACCGCCAAGGGATTTGTGACAGACAGTACCGGCAATTACCTGATCAATGTAAATGGCAACAAGGCCAGGTATATTCCATTAGCCGGCCTTGGTCTGCAATACAAAACATCGCGTAATACCAATATCTACGGCAACATATCACAGGCCTACACCCCGATAGCTTATTCGTTCCTTTACCCGATGGGGTTGGATGTTGATGCAAGGATAGACCCCAACCTGAAAGACATAACCGGCTATAACGTCGACCTCGGCTGGAGAGGTACGGTAAAAGACTATTTCAATTTTGACGTCAGCGGTTTCTACATGGCGTACAATAACAACATCGCTATAGAAACCCTTAACCCCACCACCAATGTCAGCTTCTTTGAGACCAATGTAGGCGATGCGGCTCACATGGGCATCGAGTCTTATGTGGAGCTGAATATTGTGAAACTGTTCACCAAACATTCTAGGGTCGGCACGGTTTCTTTCTTTAATTCATTTGCTTATGACAATGCCAAATACATCAATGGACTGTATAATGGCAACTGGGCTGAGTTTGCACCCGCCACTATCGAGCGTTTTGGGCTTACTTATGCCATTAAAGGATTCTCCACTACTTTCCTGTTCAGCCACACAGCAAAGTCATACAGCGATGCCAACAATACCGTGTTTAGTGATGATGCAGAAGTGGGGGTAATTCCGGCATATACCGTTATGGATTGGGCGGCTACCGTGAAGCTGAAAAACTACCACATCAAATTCGGAATGAATAATGTGGCTGATGCTAAATACTTCACTATGCGTACCATAGAGTATCCTGGCCCCGGCATCATCCCGTCCCTTGGCCGGAGCATATATGTGGGCATTGGCGCCCGGTTCTGACAACTCAATGCGCTGACTAATTCTAAAAGCCCTGCTTCAACGAAGTGGGCTTTTTTAGTAAATACACTGAAATACAGATCGTTAGGTTTTATCGGCATTTATATAACAGGTTAGTTCTCACATAACCGGTATTCTTCCTGATATTTGGTATTAAGTAATTATTAAGTCATTACCAGCGTGTGTTCCGATTGCGGTCCGATACGTGCGATGAACAATGACATAGTATATTTACACCCTCAACAACTTTAACCACTTTATCCGGTACAATTTATGAAGATCAAAAACGGTTCGTTTCTTACTGCGATTACCCTGCTTGCCGCCGGCTTTACTTCGTTTGCGCAGGGTGGTGGCTACCACGTTGTCAATACATTTCATATCCCCAGCTTCGGCCGTTGGGATTATATAGCCATTTGCCCGGTGAACGACAATGTATATGTGTCGCACCAGACACAAGTGAATATACTGAATAAAAATACCGGCGACTCAGTAGGTGTGATCAGCAATACCACCGGCGTGCATGGTATCGCCTTCGCCCCTGAGTATAAAAAAGGGTTTACGAGCAATGGTATGATCAACACCATTACGGTTTTCGACCTGAATTCAAATGCAGTGCTGGCGCAGATAAAAGCAGGGGACAACCCTGACGCGATTATGTATGACGCTCATTCTAAAAAGGTGTACGTATGCAATGGTCACAGCAAGGATCTTTCGGTAATAGACCCTGCGACTAATGAGGTGATCAAGACGATAGAACTTGGTGGTAAGCCGGAGACGGCTGTATCCGGC
>JABDCE010000027.1 GCA_013288285.1 Bacteroidota bacterium | reverse complement strand
CTAAGTGTACAAACCAGCTATAAAAGTGAACAAAAAGTGGACATGCCTACGCAAAAAGGCTTCGGTATGCAGGCACTTTCTGGATAGTGTACAATTTTATTTTTTCACTATATATTGCTGCCGTAATAAAAACCGGGACTAGCAAATTTCGCCTACATGCCTTAATAATGGACGCAAGTATTTAGACGCAAAAACCGGGCCAAAGTTACCAGAAAACCGATTGGTTGACACATTAATTTTCGGCTCATTTTTGCACTTTGGTAAACGTACCCTGGTAACGGATGGCCGCCATATTGTAAGTGGCAAAGTAAACCCCATCAGCGAGGCCGGAAATATCTACCCGGGTGGCGGAGCCAGATAGCCTTACTGATTTGACGAGCTGGCCGGTGGCGTCATAAATGGTGAGCGTACCACCGGGCAATGCCGCAGGTATCTGCACAGTCACCTGCCCCGAGGATGGATTTGGGAAAATGTTCATGGCCCCGTCCACAACCGGGGTATGCGGTGTGGATAGCGTTAACGGATCGTACACTTCGCGGATAGTGAATGTTTGCCCATCAGTGATATATACCCTGCCAAAGGGATCGGCGGCCACCCCTTCCGGCAACCTTAACGTGGCCGCGGTGGCAGGGCCACCATCGCCCGTAAAATCATAGACGCCTGTACCAGCCACCAGGGTTATGGTATCGGCAGTATTGATCATGCGCACATTGTTATTGCCATCATCGGCTATGTACAGGTTACCCCTGGTATCGAGCGCCAACGCAACGGGTGCATTTAGTGTAGCAGCAGTGGCAGGGCCGCCATCGCCGGTGTACCCTGCGCTGCCCGTGCCAGCAATGGTGCTGATAATACCCGCAGGCGTTATCTTCCGGATGCGGCTGTTGCCATAATCTGCAATAATAAGATCACCTGCGGCATCAAGTAATACAGCAGAAGGAAACTTCAATTCGGCCTTTGTGGCCATGCCGCCATCGCCATTGTAGCCATAAACAGAATCGCCGGCCACTGTGCTGATGACGCCCTCCGGAGTGACTTTACGGATACGGCTGTTGCCAAAATCGGCAATGTATACATCACCGGCAGCATCTGTACAGACGCTGAACGGCGTAGATAAAGATGCGGCAGTGGCTGCTATGCCATCGCCATTATAGCCCATGGTGCCGTTGCCGGCTATGGTATGTATGACTCCCGCAGCATCTACCTTGCGCACCACATTGTTATTGGCATCTGCAATGTAGATATTGCCTGCGGCATCTACGCTCACCGCTTCCGGGAATTCAAGCGTGGCATCTGTGGCCTGGCCCTCATCGCCGGTATAGCCATAACCACCGCTGCCCGCCACCGTAGTAATACCGGACGCAGTCATCTTCCTGACGCGGTTATTCTGGCGGTCTGCGATGTATAATGCGCCTGACGCATCAAGGCATATCCCTTCGGGAAAGTTGAACTCAGTGGTGAGCGCGGGGCCATCGCCATTAAAGGCATCTGTACCCGGCACACCGGCAATAGTGTTAATGATCCTGCTTTGGCCGGAAGCAATATTTAAACAACCCAACAGTAAGCACGCAGTAAGTAATCTCTTAGTCATAATCCTATAGATGTCTGCTAACTAAGACGAAAAATACAGTGGGAATCTTGGGTAGGGAGGGAAATATTTTTTAGAGGAACGATTCGATCCAACAGACGCAAGTTACAACTGGCGCGAGTTTGCAACCAAGCCTAGTGACTAGGCTAATTCGTGCCAGTGGAGATCACAAAAATTACTTTTCGGTTGCTTTTATCTCTATCGGTAAGCCCTGACCTTTAAGATATTGTTTGAACTTTCGCATGTGCTGGATGCACATTGAGTAATCCAGTTTCTTCAGTTTTTCAAAAGTCTCAATGTCTGTAATACCTTCATACCTTGCTGTATGGGAATAACGATACATAGCCTTATAGTCTCTCCAGGCATTTTTAGATACTGCCATTTTATTCCCATGACGGTCAGGATTGCAACTTTGCTCTATATCCTGATGGGTAGACCCAATATTGATATTCTTTGATGCAGCTAATGCTTTTAGCAAATGAATTGCAGAATAGAACAAAGAAGTGATCTTCCAATCATAGAATTTCGTTGGGAACTGCTGTACAATGCAGTCATGGAAATCTTCATTATGTGCGGCTTGCTCTAAATATTGCTGCATCAATAGTGCCGATTTATTTGATAGATATATGCTCTTTCACATTTACCTTGTCAACTAATTCGGCGGGTGTGAATTGAAAAAGAATAGGGTATTTTGTAGCAATATTCAGCAGATCGTATCTTTCAAGAAAATCAAATATTTCCTGCCTGCTTTCAATGGTATCGTCTTTTAATACTATCGAGTAATACAGGTCTCCAAAAGCAGTGTCGCTTCTCAACACTTCAACGATCATATCTCCCTTTGACCTAAAAAAAGTTACCACACTTCGGTGTAGCATACCCTTTATCTGTGCATCGATATTATTAGCGGTATCAATAACATTCTGCAATGGATTATCTATGGCGTCCTGTAATTGGGTAGATAATTCTGTCATTACGCCCATAGGCAGCATTGCACTACTCACTTCAATATCTTCGGTTATCCGCTGCAATACAGACTGGAGCAAATTGAGTATGCTTCCTAAGTCCTTTAGCTTCTGGTCTGCTATGTTGTTTACTGTAGTTTCCATGCTTCCGTAAATGAAAAAAGATCAATAAAATGATGCCGCGATCTTATATTTGACTGGTAAGGTCAATGTATCGACACAAAAATAACACAATTCAGAACATTTTATACGTTTTCTACAAAATCAATTGAAAATAAAAAAACTTTGAACCAATAAATACATACCTTTAAGATATAATATACCTCAATGAAAACGCTATCAATCTTATTCCTCTCTATAATACTCAGTTTATCTTCCATTGGGCAGAAGATACATTTTTGTGATAGCACGAATATGTGGACTTGTTTGCAAACTGTATTTTATATGGGTGTTGGTGAACGCCGCACCGGTATAACTTATTCTTATTCTGGCAGTACTACTATTAGTGGACGACAATATTTTAACCTTGGTTCTTATTGTATACGGGAAGATACGGTTGCCAATAAGGTGTTTTACACAAACGGACCGACAGACAATATTGATAAAGTACTCTATGATTATAACCTGGTTGTTGGTGATACCATTGGTTCTGCGGCAACCCGGGTTAGCAGCATGAGTAGTACCATCATAAATGGAGTCACATATAAAATTTGGCAGATTTCTGACCTCGAAAGTCCAGATTATTATGTTATTGAGGGCATTGGATCTACAAATGGGTTCGATCGGCCCTTCACAAAAATTGGTCTATTTGCTTCCGTGCAACTGACCTGTTTTACAAATTACAATGGACATCAAGCGTTAAGCCAACCTGTTTTGTCTCATGGAATCATCGCCTCACAAGACGACCTGAATTTTGATAATGCTAAAACCTGTGTACTTGGCGTAAATGAAGTCGCATCAAAAAACACAACAACGACACTCTTCCCTGACCCAATAATCGAAACCAGCAAAATAGTTTTTCCTTATACCATCTCGTCTGGCTCAATTGTAATAGTCAACGACGTAGGACAATCGATCATCAACGCTACTATTCAAAACAAAGATCAGTGGGTGATTGGAGACAAAATAAAAGTACCAGGTATTTACGTTTACCGGGTAACAGATAATCAAAAGGGGCTGGTGTTCTCGGGAAAATTTGTGAAGCAATAACACAGTCCACGAGAAGTTAAATATGTTTATAATTTTACATAAATTAGCCAATCCTGACCTATCAAATCCCGTAAAATATCCCCGTAAGGGCTCACAGCTCAGAATTCCATTATTTTTCCATATCTTCGCACTCCCAAAAAAAATTTGGGGAAAATTTCATTTTTTAACCTCCGGACGTTGATGAAATGTCCGTACAAAAAAGAGTACCAGTACATTGGAAGACCAGGTAATTAATTCAGAACCAACCGGAACATCGGGTGATGAGTCCGTACAAAACAGTGCAGCGGAAAATACAAACACACCCGCTGAAGTATTAGATCCGGTAGCAGAAGCCGCTGCAGAAGCAGAAGCTCTGGCGCACATGGATGCAGCTACTGAACCGGAAGTGCGTAAGCCACGCCATTACTACGACGTGATACCGGAAACAACGCACGATGATTTCGACTGGAGCGTAGACAAGCGTAATGTGGCTTCTTACAAAGAAGACGACCGCGTGAAGTTTGACACACTGTACGGCAGTACCTTCAAAGCTATAGCTGAGTCGGAATTGCTGCGTGGCGCAATAGTAGGTCTTACCAAGACCGATGCGATCATCAACATAGGCTTTAAATCAGACGGCCTCGTATCTCTGAACGAATTCCGCGATATGCCGGATGTGAAGATAGGCGATGAGATAGAGGTGATGGTAGTAGAAAAAGAAGACAAGCACGGACACCTGCACCTGAGCCGCAAAATGGCCCGCGCAGCACGCGCTTGGCAGCAGATAGTAGACTTCTACAAAACAGGCGAAGTGGTTACCGGTACCATTACATCTAAGACCAAGGGTGGTCTTATTGTGGATGTATATGGCCTGGAAACATTCCTGCCTGGCTCACAGATAGACGTGAAGCCTGTAACCGACTACGACCAGTATGTGGGCAAGACCATGGACTTCAAGGTGGTGAAGATCAATGAAACTATCCGTAACGCCGTGGTATCTCACAAGGCGCTTATAGAAAGCGACATCGAGCAACAGCGCAGTGTGATCATAGGCCAACTGGAGAAAGGACAGGTGCTGGAAGGTACCGTGAAGAACGTTACCGACTTCGGCGCATTCATAGACCTGGGCGGTGTAGACGGATTGCTGTATATCACTGACATCAGCTGGGGCCGCGTAATGCACCCAAGCGAAGTGGTACACAACGGCCAGAAACTGAACGTGGTGGTTCTTGACTTTGATGACGAGAAGAAACGTATCAGCCTGGGCCTGAAACAACTGACCCCACACCCATGGGACAACCTGCCTGCAGAAATAGTAGAAGGTGCAAAGATAAAAGGCAAGGTAGTGAACATAGAAGATTATGGCGCATTCCTGGAGATCATGCCGGGCGTAGAAGGCCTTGTGCACGTATCAGAGATCACGTGGTCTTCACAGCCGATCAACGCCAAAGAATTCTTTAAACTGGGCGAAGAGTTTGAAGCTGTAGTAGTAACCCTGGATAAGGACGAACGTAAGATGAGCTTGTCTATCAAGCAAATGACAGAAGACCCATGGGATACTATCGAAAATAAATTCCCAATTGACAGCCGCCATACTGGCACTGTTAAGAACATCACTCCATACGGCGTATTTGTAGAACTGGAAACAGGCATAGGCGGCATGATACACATCAGCGACCTGAGCTGGATCAAGCGTTACAACCACCCAAGTGAGTTTGTAAAGACCGGCGATAAGATAGAAGTGGCCATCCTGTCGATAGACAAGGAAAACCGCAAACTGGCGCTGGGCCACAAACAACTGGAAGAAGATCCATGGAATACATTTGAAACTGTGTTCCCGATCGGTTCTATACATGAAGGCAGCGTAACACGTAAGGATGAAAAGGGCGCTACAGTGCAACTGCAGTACGGCCTTGAAGCTTACGCACCTGCACGCCACCTGCGTAAAGAAGATGGCAGCAATGTAGAGGCTGAAGAAACACTGCCGTTCATGATCATAGAATTTGATCGTAACGACAAGCGTATCATGGTATCTCACTCGAAGGTTTGGGAGCAGGTGAAAACTGAAGAGAAAGAGTCTGCAAGGAAAGAAGCTACGGCTGAATCTGAAAAGACTAAGAAAGCAGTGAAGAACCTCCAGAGCAAGGTAGAGAAGCCAACACTGGGTGACCTTGGTGCACTGGCCGCTATCAAGGACAAAATGAAGAAAGCAGAAGACGATGCTGCTGAGTAGTTCAATTAGTCAATTCGGCAATTAGTGAATTTGACAATTCGACAATTTGCTTAGCACATTGCTCTGATCAATGAATAAGGCGCCCGATTTTATCGGGCGCTTTTTTTGTGGGCTTTACTTTTAGGTTTGCTGAGTAGTTCAATTCGACAATTAGTAAATTTGACAATTCGACAATTTGCTTAGCACATTGCTCTGATCAATGAATAAGGCGCCCGATAAAATCGGGCGCTTTTTTTTGTTTTAAGTGTGCTGCGATAATGCCTACCTTTATGAATAGACAATTATGTACCATCACCAATAAAACAAATCATCATGGCCTGGGAAGAAAAAAATGACGCACTGAATCACAAGTTTGAATTCAAGAACTTCAGGGAGGCATTTGCTTTCATGACGCAAGTGGCGCTGATAGCCGAAAAGATGGACCACCACCCCACCTGGACAAACACCTACAACAAAGTGGAGCTATGGCTGAACACGCACGATGCCGGCAATAAGGTGACGGACAAAGACAAGAAACTGGCTGCGGCCATAGATAAGATACTACCTAAGGAATAAGATCTACACCTTTTTTAAAAATAACAGGAATTAATTCTTCTTATTTTATCACTTTAAGCAAATAACAGGAAATATTTCCTGCTATTTTCTTATTTTTGTGTAATTAACAGGAAATTATTCTTGTTAATTTATGATATTATGAAAAAACTACAGCCAATATCAAACGAATTGATTCTGGATAGGATGAAGTTTGAAAACCCTTGGTGGCAAACCCAGCAGATCGATTCAGAATTTGGGAGCATGAACAGAAGGCTCTATTTTGACTTATTCTATAAACTAGTTAAAGAAACCGATCCTAAAAGAGCTGTAGTATTGATGGGGCCAAGACGGGTAGGTAAAACAGTGTTAATTTATCATGCCATTGAAAATCTGATATCAGACAAGATAGCTTCTGACCATATTTGTTTTATAAATATCGAGAACCCACTGTATTTGAACTTTCACCTGGAACAATTGTTTACATTGGCACGCACAGCGGTAGGCAAGAATGATCCTAAAGGTTGGTATGTATTCTTTGACGAAATACAGTATTTAAAAGATTGGGAATTGCATTTGAAAGTGTTGGTAGATAGTTATCCCAATACAAAATTTATCGTTAGTGGCTCTGCTGCTGCCGCTCTTAAACTAAAAAGCTCTGAAAGTGGTGCGGGCAGGTTTACAGACTTTATGCTCCCCCCTTTGACATTTCATGAGTATATATGCCTTAAGGGATATGAAAACCTGATCAAACCCCAAAATATAAAATGGAAAGATGGAGAAAGGCAGATCTTATCAACAACAGATATAAAAGAACTAAACAAGCACTTCATAAATTATATTAATTACGGTGGATACCCCGAAGTTATTTTTTCGGAGAAGATACAGTCAAATCTGAGCCGGTATATTAAAAGTGACATTGTAGATAAGGTACTACTACGGGATTTGCCCAGTTTGTATGGTATTCAAAATGTTCAGGAACTCAATCACTTTTTTACGAACCTCGCCTATTATACCGGGAATGAATTGTCCTTAACAACACTTTCCACGAATAGCAATGTAAATGTGGACACCCTGAAAAAATATATTGAATACCTGGAGGCAGCATTTCTTATCAAGCAAATACACAGGATCGATGATAACGGCAAGAGATTCAAGAGGGCCACTATTTATAAAATATATCTCACTAACCCATCATTAAGAAGTGCATTATTTTCACCTGTTGAACCTAATGATGATGATATGTTTGGGCATATTGTTGAAACCGCTATTTACGCTCAATGGTTCCATAGAGAGGGTACACAACCCATGTATGCCAACTGGGGAAAAGGAGAGGTCGATATGGTATTTCTAAATAAAAAATTAAAACCCGTTACCGCTGTTGAGATCAAATGGAGCAATAAATATTTCGACGACCCTGCCAAGCTAAAAAGCTTAATACTGTTTTGCAAAAAGAATAAAATAACAGATGTCGTGGTAACAACAATTGATAAAGAAGGAGATAAAGAAATTGAGGGAATAGTGATGCATTTTCAACCCAGTTCAACCTATGCACTAACCGTAGGTTTTAACACTATTGCACAGAAAGCAAATGATTGAGCTTTTGTCACGAATTTATTAAAAAAAACAGCCCCGAAAACCGGGGCTGAAAGTATGTATAACCTGGATTATTATTAATCTGCTTTAGGCTCTTTGTGCTGCAGGTATTTGGGGAAACGAACTGCAAGGCCGGCATCGAAGATACCCTTGTAGCCATAACCCAGTTCTACGAAGCCGGCTATCTGCCTGCCGATGCGCATACCTATAGGTGTTACCTGGAAGGCCCATGGCTTCAGCCCTGACTCATCAGTATGACCATAACCTATGTGGCCGTCGCCGAAGGCAACAACACCAGCGCTGAATGAGCCATACAATTTCACCCTTACTTCAGACTGGCGCATATCTATGTAGCTAACTGTAAGCTCGGGAGCGAAAGTAACGAAGCTGCCATAGGTACTGATGTTCTCGTAACCTATACCCATACCCAACGTCACATCTTTGGTGAGATAATAACGATAAGTAATAACGCCTGTACCGGATGAATTGGAATAGTGCGTATTGGCATTAAGGCCCACATTGAGAAAAGAATAAAAGCTATAGTAACCGTAATCAACTGTAAATTCACTCTTACCTTTCTGGGCAAAACTGCGGTTAGAGAACCCGACCATAGAAAGGGCAAGACATAAAATACAGATACCTCTTTGAATCATAATCTGATATTTAAGTAGTTGATGAGTTAGTACTTACAACGGGTTAAAGATATAGCAAACTTTGATTTCTCCAAAGCCCGGATATTCAAAAACCGGATTTAATGCCTATTTTTCGATTTATTTTACTCAATCAGCGCTAACGATAAATGGCAAAAAGCAGGGCCGGCAAGGCCGCAGGAGCGAAAACAGGCGATAGTATGGCCGTGAAGCAGCAAAATACTGCTGCAATGCCCCGGCTGGCTCCCTACCTGCCCGGCCTGTTGTTATTTGGACTGGCGCTGCTCACCGGCCTGCTCACCTACAAAGACTATGGTATAGCATGGGATGAGCCCGCCCAGAAGCTGATAGGCGACGTAAACTATAATTACATAATAAATGGCAGCAAAGAACTGTTTACCATTCGTGATGTAAACTATGGTGCGGCCTACGAGCTGGTGCTGGCTTTTATACAGAAAATATGCGGCCTTACCGACTCACGCGACATATACCTGATGCGGCACCTGGTAACGCACCTTCTTTTTATTATCAGCCTGTATGCTGGCTATGTATTGGCATTGCGGCTGTTTAAGGACCGGCTGGTGGCCACAATTGGACTTGTGATGCTGCTGCTGGCGCCGAGGCTGTATGCACACTCCTACTTCAACAGCAAGGACATACCGTTCATGAGCATGACGCTGTTTTGCCTGCTGTGTGCACAAGTAGCGTTTGAAAGAAATAAACCGACCTTATATTTCCTGCTGGGGTTGCTGTGCGGATATACCACAGGCATAAGGATAATGGGCGTGATGGTGAGTGTGTTTATATTGCTGTTCCTGCTTACAGACCTGGCGGCTGCGCTCGCGGATAAGAAGCAACTGAAGGGAGCAGCTATAAACCTGCTGCTGTTCTGCGGAGGAAGTTGCCTGCTGCTGTATTCCTCATGGCCCTATCTATGGCAGCACCCCATACATAACTTCATCGACTCGTACAGAGCATTCTCGCATTACGCAGGGTATAACGGCAGAAACCTCATAGCAGGCCATTTTGTAGCTGCTTCTGATATATCCCTTAGTTACTTCCCTACGTGGTTCCTGATCACTAATCCCGAGCTATGGCTGGTAGCAGGCTTTGCCGGCATAGCGCTGCTTGCCGTCCATTTTATTAAAACACCGCTCCCTTTTCTGCGGAACACAAGAGAACGGAATTTTGTGTTGTACCTGGCGTGCTTTATTGCGCCGGTGATAGCGGTGATGCTGCTGCACTCGGTGATCTACGACGACTGGCGGCACCTGTATTTCATCTACCCTCCTTTTGTGCTCCTGGCTTTGTATGCCATAGACAAAGCCCTTAAAACAAAGTACGCAACAGCTGTGAAAGTGGCGCTGGCAGCACAGGCGCTGCTGACCGGCGGGTTTATGGTCATAGACCACCCCTTCCAGGGGGTGTACTTCAATAATTTTGTCTCGCACAGCAAGGATCAACTGCATAAGAACTACGAGATGGACTACTGGGGTACAGGCTTCAAACAAGGGATAGAGTACCTACTGAGCACAGACAGATCGCCGGTGATACGCGTGAACAGCAACTACGAAGCACTGCTGCACAACAATGTAATGCTGCTGCCTGAAGAAGACCGCAACCGCATGCGCTACACCGACCTGAAAAACGCAGACTATATCATCACCAACTACCGCGACCACCCTTACGACTATCCTGCCTATGATGTGGCCTACAACATTGATGTGCTCAACAGCCCTGTACTCACCGTGTTCAGGATGGACAAAGACCCTCTGAAACAAAGAGCGCTGATACTACAGGAAATAGCCAATCTAAAGAAGGCTTTCTGGATGTACCCCACCGATGGCAACTCGCATATACAGATGGGCAACTTATATGGTTACATTGGAGAGAACGACTCGGCTGAGGCCTACTATGTGAAAGCTATAGCCATAAATCCAAAGTCGCAACTGGCTATGTCGTCGCTGGCGCAACTGTGCTTTACTAACAAACAGTACGAACGGTCTATAGACCTGAACCGGAAAATAATAGCGCTTAATCCCACCTTTGCCATCACCTACGCCAATGCCGGCATTTCGTTCCTGTATACCGGCAAGGTGGATTCGGCTATCCGGTACTCGCAAAAGGCCATCAGCCTTGATCCTTACTTCATAGGGTCTTACGAGATACTGGCTCATGCCTACAAAGCCATCAACCAACCGGACTCTGTGCGGAAATATGCTGCGGTAGCCCGCGCAAATGATCCCGGGTTTGCTCCTTAGTTCAGAAGATAAACTTAAAACTGAACTTCTATAAAGTAGGAATGATCAACTATTGATGTAATGAATTAATTTTGCGCCCATGTACGAACCGATCTCTAATAATGAGCTGGCAGCTATTGCTGCAGAATTTGGCACACCGGTATATGTTTACCACGCTGAAAAAATTGCCGATCAATACCACAAACTGACGGAAGCATTCAAAGGACATCCAACGAAGTTCTTCTACGCCTGTAAGGCACTGACGAACATCAACATACTTAAATACATGCGCAGCCTCGGCGCATTGCTGGACTGCGTGAGCATCAATGAAGTGAAGCTGGGGCTTATGGCCGGGTATAAGCCCGACCAGATTTTGTTCACCCCCAACTGCGTGGACTTTAAAGAAATACTGGAAGGTGCATCACTGGGTGTGCGGATGAATATTGATAACATATCGATACTGGAGCAGTTCGGGCACAAGTTTGGGGGCACCTACCCGGTATGTATCCGCATCAACCCGCACATAGAGGCCGGCGGTAATTACAAAATATCTACCGGGCATATCGACAGCAAATTCGGTATCTCCATACACCAGCAGCGTCATATAGAACGCATAGTAAAAGCCACGGGCATACACGTACAAGGTTTGCACATGCATACCGGCAGCGAGATAAAGGACATTGATGTGTTCCTGAGGGGGCTGGATATTATGTTCGGCATAGCAGCTAACTTCAAAGGGCTTGACTTCATAGACCTGGGCAGCGGCTTCAAAGTAGCCTATAAAGACGAAGACCACGAAACCGATGTGACCACCCTGGGCCAAAAGGTAGCAGAGGCTGCACAGGAATTTGAAAAAGAATACGACAGGAAGATAGAACTGTGGTTTGAACCGGGTAAATTCCTGGTGAGCGAGTGCGGCTCACTGGTGGTGAAAGCCAATGTGATCAAGCAGACAACGGCCACTGTATTTGTGGGCGTAAATTCAGGCTTTAACCACCTGATACGCCCTATGTTCTATGAGTCGTACCACCGTATCTCCAACATATCTAATCCCGATGGCGCGAAACGCATCTATACCGTAGTAGGTAATATATGCGAGACGGATACCTTTGCCTGGGACCGCGTGCTGAATGAAGTGAGCGAGGGCGACCTGCTTGTGTTCCATAATGCGGGCGCTTACGGTTTCGAGATGAGCAGCAATTTCAATTCCCGCCTGAAACCGGCAGAGGTGCTGGTAAAAGACGGTAAGGCGAAACTGATACGCAAGCCAGATGTGTTTGAAGACCTGCTGCGCAACCAGGTGGTTTAAGCTACAATGATGGAAGAAAATAAATTAAGGTGCTACCGCTGAATCTATAGCAGCGGTGGCACTTACTGCATTGTACACATTTCTGCCACTGGTCTGGTCTTCATATACAGAAACATCGCCCACTACATAGCCATAGGCGGCATAGTATACCATGGCGCCTGATGCGATACCTGTATTAGTGATGTCTTGCTTGGGTATCTGCAACACTATGGAAGATGCATTGGCAGGAATGGCCTTAATATAATTGAGCAGGTAACCGCCGGGCAGGCTACTTAATGCTGGCGTGTTGTTGAAGAACACGATGCAATTACGCGCTCTTGTATCCGGCGTAAAGCTGATGACGAGGGAATCTCCGGCTGCTACTACAGAAGGGTAAATAGTAAAACCAGATGGTGAGAAGTTAGGTAAGGCAGACAGCTTTACGTCCTTATGCAAGGTATCGGTAAGGTATTGGAATTTGTCGAGCACGGTAGCGGCATAATTGGTGGCGGAAACATACATTTTATAGTCGCCGGTGATGACGCCGGTAAAGATGTAATAGCCGGCAGTATTGGGTATAATAGGCGCAGCGCCATTGAGCGAGATATATGCGCTATCGAGCCCTGTAAGCACACGGCTGCCATACTGATCGTACAGATCCAGGTGCCCGTCAATATCGCCGGTGTATGTGGGGCCCGCAGGGCCAGTGGGGCCTGTAGGGCCTTCTTTGGCGCAAGATGCCAGTAACACACTGATACAAACGACAAGAACAACCTGGAAATGCTTTTTCATAAGAGTAAATTTAAGGGTGATTTTTTGTTATAACAAATCGGGTTCCCTTTTATAACAAAGCCCTGCACTTACGGGAAGTACAGGGCCTATATCTTTATGGGAATGTTGTTTACTTGATACCTAACTTGGCTTTTACCAGGCCGGTGATGTCAAACTCTTCTTTCTGGAACACCAGCGCGCCGCCCGCTGCTACATCAAATACAAAGTCATAGTTCTTCTCCTTAGCCACTGCTTTTATAGCTTTGTCAGCTTTCTCCAGTATCGGGCTGAAGATATCCTGCTTCTTGGCTTGCAGTTTTTCCTGCGCGCTCTGCTGTGTGCTTTCTATTCGGTTCTGCAGGTCTTGTATCTCCTTCATCTTCACTTCCTTTATCGCGTCCGACATGGTCTTTTCGTTCGCCTGGTATTGCTGGCCCTTGGTCTGGTATTCCTTCATCATCATGTCTATCTGGTCCTGGAAAGACTTGGCATACTTAGCAAGGTCAGAATCGGCCTTGGCTTTTTCCGGCATAGATGTCAGTAATACATTAGAGTTGATGTATGCCAGTTTCAGGTTCTGGGCAAACACCGTGTTGCCTATCAATAATGCACAGGCGAAAAACAATACGATCTTTTTCATTATAATTATTTGTTTTTTGTTTTTTTAAGTTGTGCAAAGTAAATGTCATTAATCAAGATAACAAAATAAATTCCATTATACTGCCGGTTCTTTCTTTTTCGAGACCGTCTGGCCCTATAAAAAAGCCCCGCACCATCGGCGCAGGGCGGTATATCTATGCCTACCGGCATTATTTAATTCCCAGCTTGGCCTTTACCAGGTTAGTGACGTCATACTCTTCTTTCTGGAATACCAAAGCCCCACCCGCTGCTACGTCAAATATAAAGTCGTAACCCTTTTCTTTAGCGACCGCTTTTATAGCCTTGTCTGCTTTTTCCAGTATAGGCGACAGCAGGTCCTGCCTTTTCGCCTGTGTTTTTTCCTGCGCGCTCTGCTGTGTGCTTTCTATGCGGTTCTGCAGATCCTGTATTTCCTTCATCTTCACTTCCTTGATCGCGTCTGTCATTGTCTTTTCGTTGGCCTGGTACTGCTGCGTTTTCGTCTGGTATTCCTTCATCATCATGTCTATCTGGTCCTGGAAAGACTTGGTGTATTTGACGATGTCCGAATCGGCCTTTGCTTTTTCAGGCATAGACATCAGCAATACATTAGAGTTGATGTAAGCGATCTTCAGGTTGGCCTGTGCGAAAATAGTGTTACCCGCTAATAATGTACAGGTCAGAAACAACAGAACTTTTTTCATTACGTTTTTTTGTTTGTGTGTGAGGTGAGTGTTATTTATTAATTCCCAGAACTTTTAAAACATCGTCGCTTCTGTCCAGCTTAGGATCAGCGTAAAACAAAGTAACGCCACCCGCCTTGTCCAGTACCAGGTCGTAGCCTTTTGAAGAAGCCATTTTCTGTACAGCGTTAAACAGTCGGTCCTGTATAGGCTTGATATATTCCTGGCGTTTTTTGAACAGGTCGCCTTCGTAGCCAAAGCGCTGTTTCTGCAGGTCTTTAGCGGCCTTTTCTTTAGCTACTATCTCGTCCTGGCGCTTAGTACGCATATCGTCAGAGAGCATGGGCTTCTCTGCCTGGTAGCCTTTATACATCTTCTCTACCTCAGCCATCTGCTTGTCTATCTCGTCCTGCCATGCTTTCGAGATATTATCCAGCTTGGCCTGGGCATCTTTGTAATCGCTCATTTTGTCGAGCATGTATTTCGAATCAATGATGCAATAGTGCTGTGCTGAAACGCCAAACGCAGCAGTTAAAAACAACATAACAATGAACATTACCTTTTTCATAGCCTTCTCATTTAAAAGTTAAAAACAATGGACACTCAATTTTTCATTTAGTTTAATACTCGTTGTCACATTTTAAAGTTAACACTTTTACGCTGCTACTGGTATTGCTGTTTATTCAGGTTCAAAACCTAACATAAAGTTGAATTTAGAAATATCCTTCAACCCGGTAGTACCTGTGGCCGCATCATACCTGTCTATGCCTATACCGTAATCCAATCCCAGCAACCCGAACATAGGCAGGAATATCCTGATACCTACACCCACATCCCTGTTCAGCTTGAACGGATTGTACTCAGAGAAATTATCCCAGGCATTTGCCGCATCCACAAACATCAGGCCATAGATTGTGGCCGTAGGGCTGAGGGAGAACGGATAGCGCATTTCGGCGGTATACTTGTTAAATATGGTGGCCGTGGCGTCATACACCTCGTAACCGCGCTGGCTGATGATATCCTTTCCTACGAAGTAAGAGTAGCCGGAAAGACCATCGCCGCCCACCTGGAACCGCTCGAACGGAGAGAACCCGATACCCTTGTTGTAATAACCCAGGTAGCCATACTTAGCTGCGAAACGCATCACCAGGTTGCCATATACCTGCTGGTAGAAATCTGCTGTAAATTTATACTTATGGTACTCGATCCATTTGTACTTCTGCTGCGATGACTCATTGGTATAGTCTGTACCGGTAAATGCACTGTATGGCGGGGTCACCTGGAAGGTGAAGGATACATTTGATCCACCTCTAGGGTACAATGGAGACGGTGTAATGGAGTTGCGCGACAACACGAACTTAAAGTGGAAGTCGTTACTGAACCCATCTGTGAAATTGGGGACAAGCGCATAATCCTTCAGCAGGTAGTTGTTATAGAACGCACCGTAGTTAAATACGAAGTAGTTATCGGGCCAGTTCAGGCGCTTGCCCATAGAAAGGCCGCCGCCTGCCATACGCAGGAAGGAGAGGTTAGGATCGCTACCTACAGCTGCTGCTGAATACTTACTATACACCAGGTTAGCAGTGAGCGCATTTGGCCTGTGGCCACCCAGCCATGGCTCGGTAAACGCAGTAGTGAGCGAATTGTAATATGCCCCGTTTGACGCATAGCTGATAGAGAATTTCTGCCCATCACCTACAGGCAGCGGATCCCAGAACTTAGGACGGAATATATTACGGATAGAGAAGTTATTGAACGTGATACCCACATTACCATAGAAGTTCACCCCACCGCCAAAACCGGCTGAAAGCTGCAACTGGTCGCTCGATTTTTCTACTACGGTATAGTCTATATCCACGGTTCCGTCTTCCGGGTGCGGCTTAGGCTGGATACCAATTTTTTCCTGGTCGAAGAAACCCAGGTTAGCCACCTCGCGCTGTGAACGGATAAGGTCTGAACGGCTGAATTTATTGCCCGGCAGGGTACGCAGCTCACGGCGTATCACATGCTCATTGGTGCGCTCATTGCCGGCTATATTTATATCGCGTATAGTGGCTTGCGCACCTTCCGTTATGCGCATCTCGAAATTGATCGTATCCCCTACTATCGATACTTCGGTAGGCTCTATATTAAAGAACAGATAACCATCATCCATGTACAGGCTGCTCACATCCTCTCCGCCGCCATCAGGGCTCAACTGGCGGCCCATGCGTTTTTCCAGCAGTTCCTGGTTGTATACATCTCCCCTCTTAATGGCCAGTGTGCGTGTAAGAAACTCACTGGTATACTTGGTATTCCCTTTCCAGGTTATATCGCCGAAGTAGTATTTACGGCCTTCTTTTACTCTTATGTCTATATTGATGTTGCCGTTCTTTACAGGGTATATGGTATCAGAAGCAATGGAGGCATCACGGTAGCCCAGCGTATTATAATACGCGATCAAAGACTGCTTGTCCTCTTCATATTTCTTCTGGTTGAACTTAGAAGACGCAAACTTGAACCTGAAATAACGGTCGAGCGCATCGAGCGTTGCTGATGGTGTAAGGAAGCCAAACTGGCCGATATACTTTCCAAACGAACGTTCCGTTACCGGGTACACACTTACTTCCGGATCGGGATGAAGCGTGAACCTGCTATTTTCCTTCGTAGACTTCAACGTGCGTTTCAGTCTTGCTTCCGTTGTGTTTTGCTCGCCTACTATGTTTACCTGGTTTACGTGCGTCTTATTGCCCTTTTCAATAACAAACGTCAGTATTACCTTATTCACGGCAGCGGAGTCATTTTTTTCTATTACGGTCACCTGCGCCCTGCCAAAACCCTTATCGGTATAGAACTTTTTGATCCTCACTACTGCTTCCTTCTTGGTGGCATCTGTTACCACCTTGTTTGCAACCAGTGTCAGCTTTCCTTTTATTTCCTTGGCTTCAGACGGCTTTATATTCCTGAAATTGTAGCGGCTCAGGCGCGGGCGTTCTTCAACGCCTATATTAATGAATACCTTGTCATCTACATACTTGGTGATGGTGATATCTACGTTTGAAAAAAGTTCCTGCTTCCACAATGCCTTTACTGCCCTGGCTATACCCTCGTCATTGGGCAAGTGCACCTTCTGGCCCACTACCAGGTTGGTCACCGCTATCAGCAGGTCATTATCCAGGTATTTGGCCCCTGATACAGTGATACCGGCCAACTCGTACTCCCTCGGCTTTTCAATATCATTGGTACCCTGCGTCTGCCCGAACTGGAGGCCTCCGCCGCCTGTTCTCCCTATCTGGGCATGACCGCTCGTAAAGCATAAGATACCAAAAAGCAACACACAATATTTGAAAACGCCTTTATACATGCTATTGGTTGGTCGTTTGAATTTGTTCACTGGTTTTGCCAAAACGGCGTTCACGCTGCTGGTAATTCAATAGCGCTTCATATAAATTATCTTTCCTGAAATCAGGCCAATGCACATTGGTGAAATACAACTCGGCATAGGCCAACTGGTAAAGCAGGTAATTGCTGATCCGGTATTCTCCGCTCGTCCTTATCATCAGTTCCGGATCGGGAAAATCTGCTGTATACAAATGTGCTTCAAAAATTTTACTATCTACTTCCTCTGCTTTCAGCTCACCGCTGGCTACTTTAACGGCTATTTTCTTTGCAGCTTCCACTATCTCCTGCCGCGAGCTATAGCTGAGCGCCAGTACCAGGTTTAGCCCCGTGTTGTCGGCCGTCATTTCTTTAGCTTCATTCAGTTCTTTCTGGCATACCAACGGCAGGCTGGCAAAATCACCTATAATATGCAGCCGCACATTATTTTTATCCAGTTCCTCTATTTCTTTCCTTATCGTATTTACAAGCAATTCCATAAGGGCGTCCACTTCTGCCTTTGGCCGGTTCCAGTTCTCAGCAGAGAATGCATACAAAGTGAGATATTTAATACCCACTTCAGCACTTGCGTTCACAATTTCGCGCACACTTATTACCCCCTCATGATGGCCATATACCCTGTCCTGGCCGCGCTCTTTCGCCCAACGCCCGTTGCCATCCATAATGATGGCTACATGCGCAGGCAACTTACTGCGGTCTATTGATCCCAATACATCCATCGAAATACTTTAAGAAAAGTGTGCGAAGGTACAAAAATAGGCTGTAGCTATTGGTAACAAAATCTGTATATGCAGTTTAACTCGATTTTAACTGCAAATATTTAATAATATTTATATAAATTATGCTAATAACAAGCAAATAACGGAAAAAGAAAAAATCATGGGATTACTACCATCCAAAGAAATATGTATCTTGTAGCCCGATTCTTCCTTTCCCCTACGCTCTATTGGATCGGCAATAAATTAAATAAGAGTATGAATCTTTTTGTTGGTAATCTTAATCCGGAAACTACAGTGGCCAGCCTTCGCGCACTGTTCACTGAGTTTGGCGAGATCGTTTCGGTAAAAGTCATCATTGACAATGCCACCGGCATGTCGCGCGGCTTTGGGTTTGTGGAAATGGCAGACAAGTTCCATTCGTATGACGCCATAGATAATCTCGACAGCATCTTCTTTGAAGGCAACGTGATCTCTGTAAAGGAAGCCAAGCAAAACGGTTCAAAGCCAGGCGGTAAGCCCGGCGGCTTTAAAAAGCCTGGTATGGGTGGGCCTCGTCCTGCTCCGCGCACTTACCCACGGCCTAACCCACGGCCACCATTGCCACCACGGCCACGCAGCAATGATGATGATGACCGTTTCAACCGGCTGTAACTGAACACTAAATTTTTTATTGAGGTTTTTGTTGTGCTGGCATTGCCATGCGCACAGAAATGCAATCTACTGCAACCGATACTCACGATGCATTGCGCTATGCCTGATCCACGAAATAGTTTACTGTTATTTCAAGCCCACTAAGAAACTGCATAGTAGGCCGGTAACCCAGCAACTGCTGCGCCTGAGATATATCGGCAAGGGAATTCCTGATATCGCCCGAGCGTTCTTCCCGATAGGTAGGCTGGTGTGTCGCCTTCAGCAGATCGCGTATGGCGTTGTATAAAAAAATCACTGAAAAGTTTTCTCCCACTGCCACATTATACACTTGCCCGAATGACTTATCATTACCGGAGAGCATCGCCCTGATGTTGGCCTGCACTGCATTCTCCACAAATGTGAAATCACGGGTTTGTTCTCCATCGCCATTTATGTATACGGGTGTCTGCTTCAGTATACCGCTTACAAACAGCGGTATAACCGCCGCATAAGGCCCTTCAGGGTCCTGCCGCGGGCCGAACACATTAAAGTACCGCAGCCCGGCTACTTTCATTTTATACAGGTCGCTGAATACCGCCGCGTATAGTTCGTTGGTCTTTTTTGTGACTGCATAGGGCGACAACAGGTTGCCGGTCCTGCCTTCCACTTTAGGCAGGTTAGGCTCATCGCCATACACAGAAGACGATGATGCGTAGATGAACGTCTTCACACCGGCATCCTTGGCGGCAGTGATCATGTTCACAAAGCCATTTACATTCACTTCATTGGTAGTGATAGGATCTTTGACGGAGCGTGGCACAGAACCCAGGGCCGCCTGGTGCGATACATGATCTATACCTTCACATGCCTTGCGGCACGCTGCGGCATCGCGTATATCGCCTTCCATAAACTCATACTGCCCATAGCCCGAAAAAATACTGACGTTGCTTTGCGAGCCCGTGGCCAGGTTATCCAATACACGCACCTTACCCGCGCCGTTAGCCAGCAGGTACTCCACTATATGTGAACCGATAAAGCCGGCGCCACCTGTGACCAGGAAACTCTTGCCTGAAATATCAGTGTCGTGAAAAACGGCCATTACTTAATTTGTGCGATTGTGAAAATGCAAAAAAAGACCGTCCATATAATACGGTACGGTCTGAATTTTATAAAACCATTTATCAGGCTTTCTTTTCTGCCTTAGGCGCAACTTTCTTAGCTATGCGGGCCGGGCGTGATTTGCCAAAGCTGCCTATAGATATCTTTCCTTTCTTGGTACGTTTATCACCTCTTCCCATAATTGTTGTTTTTAGTAACTATTTACTTTACGTGCAAAAATAAAAAAAAGCAGGGAACTTTCCGCCCCCTGCTTCGTTTCTTTCACTAAAAAGATTATTTCTTACCAGAACTGATCTTTGTAGAGAATTCTTTGCCTGCTTTGAACTTTGGCACTTTACGTGCTTTGATCTTGATAACCGCACCGGTTTGTGGGTTACGGCCATTACGCGCAGCGCGCTCTGATACAGAGAATGTACCGAAGCCAACCAATGTTACGCGATCACCTTTCTTAAGAGTGGTCACAACAGCAGTTGTAAATGCATCCAGGGCTGCGTTTGCCTGAACTTTAGTTACATCAGCGTCTTTCGCGATCTTGTCAATTAATTCTGCCTTGTTCATAATTTTTTGTTTTTTGTCGTTAAAGATATCTTTAGAGGATAGGACAAATATACTCACCTTTAGCACACTTCCAAATAGCTGAAAAAATATTTTTTCGTACTTCAAACCCTTGCCTGATGCACCTTTCCACAAGTTATTAACAATCCGGCGTTTTCACCGCATCAGACAGAATCGCCCGAAATCCTTTACCACAGCGGCTTTGAAGAGACTGGCAGGAAATTTGCTGTAGAGGCGAAATCCCCCGAAAGGCTTTACTGCACGGTTATCCGTCAGACGATCTCCATTATTGTGCGAAAAGCAACGAATTTACCCCCGAACAGCTTAAAACCTTTCTCACGCATACCCTGCGCATGCTCATCTATGTAGGTATTGTACTGCTTCATGCCTTCGCAAAAGTACTGGGCCACATAGGTCATACCTTCCATTTCGTCCTGCTCCAGCAGGCGGCACAGGCGGCAATCGGTAAACAGGCCAGTGCTCATCACATCTGGCATATGCTCGGTTTTCATCCACTTTACCCATGCATCTGTGATCTCATTTTCCACTTTAAGTGTCACATTGTATATCATCATGTCTATAAAATTTTGAAACGCTATTAGTACATCACCACTTCTTTTCTATGCTCTCCAGTATGGCTACATAACTTACATACCTGTCTTCCGCTATTGTGTCTGCCGCTACACCCTGTTTTACCGCACAACCCGGCTCATTAATATGCAGGCAATTATTAAACTTACATCCGCTCATCACTGCCCGCATCTCCGGAAAATATTGCGACAGCTCTTCTTTCTGAAAGTCTATCAGCCCGAATTCTTTTACACCGGGCGTATCTATGATCCTTCCGCCGCCCGGCAAGTCAAACATCTGCGCGAATGTAGTGGTATGCTGGCCCTTGCCGCTCCAGCCCGATACGCCTTGTGTGCGCAGGTCTATACCCGGTATAAAGTAATTGATAAGCGTGCTCTTCCCCACTCCTGAATGGCCGCTGAATAGCGTCATTTTATCTTTGATACGGTTGCTTAATGATAACAGCGAAGCAGGTTCCTTCGCAGAGACAGGGTATAGCTCATACCCTGCCTTGCCATACATATCCTGCCACTGCCGCAATACGTCTTCGTGTTTTGTTTTCAGCAGGTCCATCTTATTTACCACTATGATGGCCGGTATATGGTAGGCCTCAGCCGTTATCAGGAAGCGGTCTATAAAACCGGTAGACGTGCGCGGGTCGGCAATAGAGGTGACCAGTAACGCAAGATCTATATTAGCTGCAATGATGTGCTTCTGGTTTTTGTTATGCGGAGAAACGCGCACCATATAATTCTGCCGTTGCACCACTTCATTGATGATTCCTACATGGGCCTGTGTGTCTTCCGGTTCAAAGATCACTGTATCACCTACTGCTATCGGGTTGGTAGAAGATATATCAGTATCGATCTTTAACTTCCCCTTTATGCGCGCATCCCAGAAGTTCCCTTCCGGGCCTTGCAGGGAATACCAACTCCCGGTCGATTTGTATACTAATCCCTGCATATAGTTGAATATGGCTTGCTTACCGGCAGGTTTACTTAGTGATCATCACATTCCTGTAACCGAACAACCGCTCCAGTGAGTCCTTTACGTGCGTGGTATCCTGTATCCGGCAATTTACCGTAGCCAGCACTAAGTAATTCAGAGAATCCAGTTGCCTCATTTCCACATGCGTGCCATTCAGTTGCAGGTTCTTCACGCGCCTGTCAGCTCTTTCCTTCGTTGGGTAATCCCCTATGATCACCTTGTAGGTGTTTACGGTAGTGCTGTCTACAGGCACCGTCATGGGTGCTGCAAGGCTGTCGTGTATACGCGTGGTATCGGTAAGCGATGGTGATGTGAACCCTGTATCCTTTACCACAGCGGCAGGTGCAGGGGCCATACGATTATTGTTCTGCTTGTTTATGCCAATGGTGTAGTACCAGATGCCGTAAGCGCCGCCGCCCAGCAGTATCAGCAACACGGCCACCAGTATCACCATGCTCCAGTTGATAGAGTCCGCCTTATGCGGCTCCGGGTAAGATGGCTTATGGATGGGCTTAGCGTTCTGCTCTTCCAGTTGCTTGCTGTTGCGTATGGTAGGTATGCCCGCCGGGGTGAACCGGAAGTTATCATTCGTAATAAACTTTACTTTGCCACTCTCTTCTACAAACCTGCCTATATTGGGTATCTCCACTTCCTTACCCTCAGAGAGTTCTTTCCTCGTCTGTATGCTGTAATCGCGGAGTGCATTGGCCGCTTTCGATATACTGATCTGTTCGTTGGTAGCTATGAAATTGGCGAGGTTGTCGTCAATAGAACCACCGGGCGTCACTATCACTTCGTACGCAGGCGACAACAGCACCTTACCATCATGCACCGACGACTTCTTTGTCAGTTCCATATTGCCGAGGCCATGTACGTAACAGAAATGATTCTTCAATAAAAAAAGCCCGATGTATTTCGCTATATCCATTATTATAATTGCACCTTTAAATTACTTATTTCCCTCCGAAATTAAAACTTTAACCTGATCCCGCCATAAATATTGAGCCCATACACTGGATAACCATAATAAAGCTGGTATTTATCGCTCAATAAATTATTTATCTGCGCAAAAGCCGACAACCTTGGAATGATCTGGTATTCCGCGCTTCCGCCCAGTTCTGCTATTGTGCTCAGGTTCACCGCATTGTGGTTGGCATCCTTTGCATGTATGCCGCCCAGCAATGCAAGATACGCTGTAAACGTGAGTTTAGGGACGGGAGTTATCGTCAGATCGCCCTTGATCTTCATACTTGGCAATTCCCACACATATTTTTCCGTCTCCCCATAAAAATTATAAAAGTCGCCGCTAGCCCCCACCGACCATGTATTGGCCACATGGTATCTCATCGCCAGTTTCAGCGAGATCGCTTTTACATTCATGTAATCAATGTAAAATTGCTTCTGGTCACCCAGGTCATTTAGAAAAGTAGGCAGGTTATTGAAATTCCACCAACTGATGCGCGCGGAGTACGACAAATGATCACCACTTGCTCCCTTCAGGTCCGCGAATACCTCATCGCTGCGAGTCTGCATAATAGAGTCACGTACATACAAGTACGGATTTTCTGTGGTCAGTTGCTCATAAGTATTCTGGTGCAGCAATGCCTGCCAGCCGCCACTCACCACAAACTTTGTATCTGGTATCGTATAGCCCACCTGCAGATCGGGCAGTAAATACCCCTGTGATCCCTTTCCTTCCGCCAGGCCCAGCAAGGCATGCCCACTTACGGCCTGTGTATGAAAATTGAAGCCGGGCAGCAGTTCAATAAAATTATTCGCGGTACTGATGCCATTGGCCTGGTAATTGGTAAACGCGCCCATAAGGGTCGCAGCAGCGTCAATGTCATCCGTAAGCTTATAAGTTGCCGGCGCGTTGATACCCAGCGTTATCTCCGACGCATTCAGCTTCGCATTGTAAAAAGACGCACTGATACCCGGATCATAATTGAATACCGTATTGCTGTCCTGCTTGTTCTTTACATCTGCCGTAGCACGGATGGTGGTATACACCTGCTTCAGGGAATCAGCAGCCAGGTGCACTGCCTGGTCGCCACCAAACAGGTTATATTGATTCCGCTCGGCAGCAATACCTGCGTGCCAGTCGTTAGTGCCTTTATGAAAGAGCGCATCGGCCTCTACGCCGCTCATAGCAGACTGCTGGTCAGCAATAGTGCCCTTCTGCGACAGGTGGTGTATGTGTATCGCAGTCTCATAGTCCTTTCCTGTTATACTGCCTATACCGGCATCCAGGAACAAAGTAGATAAGTTGCCGCCGCCTATTTTCACATAGTTCTGAAATGGCAGCACCAGTGTTTCTTTACCCAGTGCCAGCGGACGCAAAGGCAATGAACTGTATGTGTAAAACAACGTCTGCTGCGGCACCTCATAATTAAATACGGGGTGCGCAGTATCGGCCGGGGGCAACTGCGGTATCCACTCCGGCTTTGGCGCCTGCTTGATCTCCGGTTTGTAAGCCTGTATTACCTCTATCGACGAGCCTTTCAGAATAGTGTCTTTTGCAGGCGCGGCATGCTGCGCCACAGCCCGGTGCGCCGTAGCAAGCAATAGCAAAATAATAACGCGTCTTACATTCATGCCTCGTATTTTATTCCTCCGACAATTTACTTTTTTGTTTCTCCAATGCCTTTACTTCATCCAGTTTCTTCGTAGCCTCCGCTTTCAGTTCCGGTATCTTGGTATGCTTTACAATGCTGGTCAGTGTAGCTTTTGCGTTAAAGTAATCCTGCTCTTTCAGTAGTATGTCAGACAACAGAATATACGACTTCACGATCCAGAAATCATACCCGCCCGATAACTTTATGGTCTGGTTGGCCGCATCCTCCGCATCTTTAAGGCTGCCCTGCTTCAACAATAACTCCGCGATATGGTACCTTGATTCTGCGGCTACATCGCCGTTCTTGTTCTTGCTCAGGTCTTTATATACAGCTATAGCTGCATCGTCACTGCCCAGTTGCTGGAGCGACCTTGCTTTGTAGTACATGGTGGCATCCTTAGCCTCTGCCGATATACCCGGTATAGCCAGTAGCGAATCAGCATACTGGCTCACATCCGCATACTTCTCCGCATTAAATCCACTCCTTACTATGCCATCGTATGCCAGTTGCTTGTTCTGTGCATCTGTGGTGTTCTCTCCCAGCTCTTTATAATAGCTATATGCCGCTGGATAATCCTTCGCAGTATATGCGATAGTCGCTGCGCGACGCGCACTGTTCTCGAAGAATTCGTTCCACGGCCCGGCAAGTACCACGCCATAATCATCCTGCGCTTCTTTGTACTTTTTAAGCTGGTAATAGCTTTCGGCCCTGTAATAATGCGCCTTTATAGCAAATACTCCGTTAGGGTACTGCTCTAAGTAGCTGTCGAAACCGGTACGTGCATCATCCCATTTGTTATTGGCAAATTGTGCTTCTGCTGCCGCATAATACGTAGAGTCCAGGCTGCCATTCTCTGCAGACGGCAGGTTGTTTTCCTTCAGCATCCGGGCGTATGCAGCCGGCTGGTTATTCTGTATATACAGGCTCTTCAGCGCGTCCATTGCTGGCAGCCGGTCTTCAGATGCCGGGTAATCAACCACCACATGCTTATAAGCAGCAATAGCCTTATTGTTGTCATTCGTCTGCTGGTAGATGAATCCCACCTTCATCCATGCCTTGGGTGCGAAACTCTTATCGCTTACCGAATCGGTCAGTTGTTTCAGATAAGCCAGCGCCTGCGGGTATTTATCGGCATCC
Source organism: Bacteroidota bacterium (assembly GCA_013288285.1). Classification (GTDB taxonomy): domain Bacteria; phylum Bacteroidota; class Bacteroidia; order Chitinophagales; family Chitinophagaceae; genus Nemorincola. The sequence continues at coordinate 8,500 of JABDCE010000027.1, read as the reverse complement.
ATATAGGTCACTGCTATCTCATACCGGGCATGGTTGGCGTAGCCCGATGCGCGGTGGCTGTTTACCAGCGACTGCAGTGTTGTTACCTTTTCATTGGTCTTGCCGGTCAGGCCCAGCAGTATGCCTTTTTGGTACATGGCGTAGTCTGCATCCAGGGTATCGGTGGCTATTACTTTGTCGTACAGTGTTATCGCCTCTGTATATTTCTTCTGCATGAACACAGCATCCGCTTCACGCAGGGTGGCAACCTGGCCTGAATAAGCATCAGAGCCCTTAGTCTCCTGCGCCTTAGCGAAGTAACCTTGCGCAGCTGTGTAGCTCTCCGTGGCCATAGCAGCATAACCCATGTTCACATAAGCATGCTGCACAGTAGCCAGCGGACTGATCCGCTCTATCGCCTTTTTATTTCCTTTCCTGTTGATGAAGTCCTCTGAATAAGTGATCGCATCAGCATAGTGGTGCAGGTGGTACGACAACTCTCCTTTCCAGAAGTAGGCCGCATCATCATAATCCGCATTTACCGGGTATTTAGTTGACGCTGTGAAATGCTTGTAGGCGCCCTCCATATCCCCATCTCTGAACTGCTGTACTGCATAGCCGTACGTAGCCAGTTGGTATATGCGCTTGTAGTACTCATCCTTCTCCCCCACTATCTCCAGGTGCTTCAGGGCTTCTTCATATTTATTCGTCTTCACCAGCAAGCCGGAGATCAATGTATTCGCCTCGTCTTTATATTGGGTACCAGGAAACGTTTTCAGCAGGTTATACAACTGTCGCAGGGCCTCGTCAGTATAGCCCATTTCATAGCTGATCTTTGAATACACGATCATAGAGGCCTCTTGCTGTGGCGGGTTGAACGCCATATCTGCGCAGATGCCAAAGGCATTCCTCGCGCTCTGCATATCGCCTGTCTTCAGGTAGCAGTCGCCCAGCAGGTACATGGCCGTCTGTCCCAGCGAATCATTGGCGCTGTTCAGCATCTTGAATTTTTCTATCGCCTGGTCCCAGTCATTGGCGCTGTAATCACAATACGCCATTTCATACAGGTCTTCCTTCCTTATCTTCTTTGCATGCTCATAATAAAATGCAAAGAAAGGGCGTGCCTCACTGTACCGCTGCTCTTCAAACAGGCACTGGGCGGCAAGCAGGTGCAGCTCATTGTCGTAAAACGATTTCTCCTTCCGTTGCAGCAGTGTATCGGCCAGTTGCAGCGCCTTGTCCCTGGCGCCCATGAAGTAGTATATCTCTGCTATATAGTAAGGCACTATGGTCCGGTATTCCCGATCGTCCTTTATCCGGTCAAAACTTTTCAGCGCCTCTTTATACTTATTTTCATTGTATACCAGCAGGCCATAGTAGTAATTGCCGGCCATGTAATACTTACCATCTTTTATCTCTTTTATCGACAATAAAAGCGGCAGCGCTTTGTCAAACTGGTGGTTGTTAAAATAGCAGTATGCCAGCTCGAATTTCGAATCTGCTATCTCCGTATTGTCCAGGTTACTGATGTCCGCCGACTCATACAGCGGTATGGCTTTGGCAAGGTCTCCATGCCTGAAATAGTACTGCGCCAGTGTAAACGCTATGCGCTGCTGGTAAGCCGGGTTGGCTGTTGACGCCATAGTAGCCAGTGCTACCGTATTACCGTCGGGCTGATTGGCTTTCAAGGCCGCCACAGCGTAGTAGTACTTCGCCTTATCTATATCCTGTGCGCTGCCCGGAAAAATTTTATCGCTGTATACGTCAAGAAATTCACGCGCAGATTGCGCCGCCAGTTTATAATGCCCTTGTCCGTATTGCTCCTCTACAAGTTCCAGCCGCCTGTTTTGCGGCAGGTCATGTATTAATACCTGAGCGGACACCTTTCCCGCAAACAGCATTGCTGCCACTATCCATATTACCCTCAGTCCTGGCCATCTTTGTTGTTCAAACATCTTCAAATGCGGTCCATTAAAAATACAATGTCAGGTTGATACTTGGGAAGAAAGGTAGCTGGTACACCTTCACATTCGTGATGCGGTCTACATAGAAGATATTCTGCCGGTCATACACATTCGTTATAGCAAATGTGCTTTCAAGGCTTGTCTTCTTTGTCAATACAAATTTCTTCTTTGCAGACACATCGAGACGGTGATAGTAAGACAGTCGGCCTCCGTTTATCTGGTCGGCATAGATCACGCCCAGGTTACCGTTCTGTTGTGTGTAGCCATTACCAGGTGTGCCTGCAATACCACCCGATGCCAGGTTCACATTCTCATAGAATCCCTGTGTTTGTGTGAATGGGAACGGTGCGTGCATGTTGAACCTTGCAGACAGGTCCCAGTCTTTCTTTTTACCCGCAGTATATGCCGATACCAGGTTTATATTGAACCTTGTATCAAACGGCGTTGGGTATGTTTGTACGTTCCCTTTCGAGTCAGTGCTGGTGTAGTTCACATTCTGGTAGCCTGCAGAGCCCCACAGGTATACCCTGCCATAGCTGTACTTTGCCGACAGGTCCACTCCGTTTGCAAGGCCGGTTGCTGCCACAAAGTCAGGGTCGCTTTCCACCAGCTTGTTCCTGTTCAGTTCATCCACCTGTCCAAAGTATTTCACCCATGGCTCCAGGTTCACTTCCACCCTCTTTATGTCCACTTCTATACCGCCTACAGTATGGTACGCCGTCTGCAGGTTCGATTTCACTACGTTCCCGTAAGGGTCCTTTATCGATTGGTCCGGGCTCAGCAGGAAACCCGTAAACAGGTTCACTATGTCCTGGTCAGATTTTGTGCTGATGATATTCTGCGAGTAGATACCGCCCGCCAGTTTCAGCCGCACATTGTCGCTAACATTGTATTTCATCCCGATACGTGGCTCCGGCGATATTTTGTTCAGCTCTGAGTAATACTGGAACCGCAGGCTGGGCTCAAAAATGAACTTGCTGCTGAAATTCTGCCGGTACAGGAAGTAAAGCCCTGCCAGTGTGCTCTGCCGCTGCTCGGTAGTAGATATGCCCGGCGTCAGGTAATAGTTAAGCGACGTAGAAGTACCACTCACTTCTATACCATATTTGAACTGGCTGTAGTTAGCCAGGAAGTAAGTAAAATTCAGCGCTGCTTCAAAACTATTGATGCTGCTGCTGCGGGGCACAGTATCCGTAGCCGTGCCTACCTGGTTCAGGCCTATGTTATAATTCGAATAAGCAAATTTTCCTTCTATCAGCGATGACGTAGTGCCCGGCGACAAGATCACGTTGGCGCCTACCCCACGCGCCTGCCAGTGGTAATCGGCTATAGGTGAGTAGTCCGAATCGCTCAGCAGTTTCGCCTGGTCGTCAAAATTAAACCCGAATATATTCAGCTTGCTGCCATTATCACCGCTGAAGGTCACCTTGCCATACATATCCGTGAATTTGTAAGGTAGCCCGCTGCTGAATGGTTCGCCAAAGCTGCTGTACAGCGCTTTCGATGACTGATCCAGGTAACTGCTCTTTGCCGTCACTAAGAAGGTGATATTAGAGCCATTGTCTTTTTTAGGTTTGACGATCGGCCCTTCCAGCAGCACACGGGTCATTATTGGCGATACAGATAATATGCCCGAGATATCATTGCGGTTACCGTCCTTGGTATGCACATCTACTACCGCAGAAGTACGGTTGCCATACTGCGCGCTGAAACCCGCCGTGTATACGTCTACATTCCTGATCGCTTCTGTTTCAAATACCGAGAACAGGCCTATAGAGTGAAACGGGCTGTAGATAGTGATACCGTCTAAGTAGATGCCCGTCTGTGCCGGAGACCCACCACGTATATACAACTGGCCGCCCTGGTCGCCGGTAAATACCACACCCGGTATTACCTGCAGATACTGTGCTATATCAGGCTCTCCGCCTGCGCTGGGCAGCAGTTTCAGTTCTCGCGGCGTTACTGTCGTCACCCCTGTATTGATACGCGTTATCTTGTCTGTCTTCCTGGCGCTCACCTCTACATCCTTGAGCTGGTGTTCCCGCGAGGTCAGCAATACTTTCTTGGTCACTATCGCCCCTGGCAGCAGGTTCACCGTCATTTCGCTCGAGTCAAACCCTATGCCCGTGGCCAGCAGTGTATATGTACCAGATGGCAGCGTTATGGAGAAATAGCCGTTCACATCCGTCTGCACACCCGTCTTGGCGTTCAGCACCTGCACATTGGTATAGATCACAGGTTCTCCTGTTTTTTTATCATACACAAATCCCTTTATCGTGCCATTGTTCGGATTTTGAGCTACCGCTGCGTAGCAGAAAATAAAAATAAAAGCAGCCAGCAGGCCTATGCTTTTGCGCATAAAAAAAAATTTAACTGGAAAATGTATAAAAATAAACTAACGGGTATAATATTAATTTTTAAAAGTAGACAAAGATAGGAATAACCCGTTCCCTCCCAAACCTTATAATTTTGTGAAATTTTATTTATTTAATCTGAATTTGTACACAGAGAGTCCAGGTTCTGAAGGGTTTGTCAGCGCACCACTCAATGCACGCCAAATGACATTCCAACACCAGCTATAAGGCCTCCCGGAGCAAATAATTCCAGGGTATTCAAAGTGACTCTGTCCAGTGGATCTCCCGTTAACTGTGTCACTATGCTTCCACCTGTTACCCGAACAGACCATCCCAGTTCTACATACCATCTGTTGTACTTTTTGCCCATATTCCAATACTTATAAGCGGCGAACAGAATATTGGTCTGGGGATTTTTGTTATATTCGATCCACTCGTTATTTCCATAGATTGTGGTCATATATGCACGATCATCTGACAACCCGGAGGAATAGGTCAGGCCTGTTCCGAAAGCAAAACCTCTGTGAAACGGATCTAAATAGTATTTGACTCCGGCGTAAATTTTATTATTCCAGGAGCCTGCGCCCACTCCTGCATCTATGGAAATGTTTTTGCTTACCGGAACGTCAAAACTAAAGCCGAGCACTCCGGTATTGTTATTAATGCCCGTGCTTGTTGTGATGTAAAAAGCAGGATAATGCGCCCGTTTTAATTTTTGCTCTTTTTTTTCTGGCCCAATTTGTTTAACACCTGTCGACTGGCCCAACGCATGAAAAGTGAGCGTTGCGATAAATAGGATCAATATTATCTGTTTCATATCCCAGGTATTGCGTGATAGACTTGTACGACAAAGTACTGCCGTTCAAGTCTACAAGATACTTTTTATGTTTCGGATAGTCAATATCCAGCCAATATTTAATGGTAAAAAAGCATCGATATACCACCCCACCCAACCATTTCCTCTCTACCACTGTCTTCTTTAGCCAAACCTAATTTCTTAACCCCGGAAAATCAATGTATGAAAAATCTACTTTCCTTAAGCTTGTCTGCAGCTATCACCATATCGGGCTTCGGCCATGCCGCTGCTCAAACGCAAATAATATCCACAGTTGCGGGTAATGGTGTTTTTTACACGCCTATGTGTGATGTCGGTGACGGCAGCCCGGCTACCACTTCTTTCGCCAATGAGATTCCGTCCCTGGCGTTTGACGCCAGCGGCAATATGCTCATTGTAGACAAAGAATGCCACAACATACGCGAAGTAAATACCTCCGGTATCCTGTCCACCATCATCGGGAATGGTGTCTTCGGATTCGGCGATGGTGGGCCTGCTACCGCAGGCAATATCAACTGGCCTACCTACATACTCAACGACGGTTCGGGCAACTTCTATATTTCCGACCAGGGCGAAGGCCGCATTCGCAAAATCAATACTGCTGGCATATTATCAACCGTTGCCGGCACTGTTTATGGCGGTATACCCAGCGGCGATGGCGGCCCTGCTACTGCCGCCGTCCTGAACGCGCCCATGGGTATGGCTATGGATCCAGCCGGAAACCTGCTCATTGTAGATGCGGCACGTGTTCGTAAGGTAAATACCACTACAGGTATTATTACTACTATCGCTGGCGGCGGCACCGGCGGCGATGGCATTCCCGCTACTGCTGCAAGCCTTGGCACAGGTTACGATGTGGGTGGTGTAGCAGTAGATGCAGCAGGCAATATCTATATCTCCGGCAACGATCGTATCCGTAAAGTAAACACCTCAGGTATTATATCCACCATCGCCGGCGGCGGATCAGTGCTGGGCGATGGCGGACCGGCAACAGCAGCGATGCTGAGCTACCCGGTAGATATGAAATTCGACACGCACGGAAATCTGTTTATAGCCGACCAGCACAATGAACGCATTCGGATGATCAATACTTCGGGCATCATATCCACAGTTGCCGGTACTGGCGTACCCGGCTATAGCGGAGATGGCGGCGCTGCAACTGCAGCAAAATTATCTGCACCTGCCGGACTTGCATTCGATGCCGCAGGAAACCTGTACATAGCAGATGACAGTAATTCAGTAGTTCGGAAACTATCTCCCAATCTCACACTTGCTGTAACACCAGTCACTGCTGCCATGCAGCACATAGACCTCTTTCCAAATCCTACCACGGGCTCACTAAATATTACCGGCTCCCTCAACTCCACCGGCGATCAAAACGTTGCGCTCGAGGTCACTAATCTGCTTGGCCAGGTAGTGTACAAAAACACAATTGCAGTACAACACGGAATCATCAGCACCCAGGTACAACTAAACGGAATACCCTCCGGCATTTACCTGCTTCACCTAGCCGGTGAATCTGAAAATGAGGTCTTAAGATTTTCAGTCAATAAATAGAGGTCAGTACAATAAAGACAAAGCCGCTCCATGTGCGTGGAGCGGCTTTATTGTCTTTACAACTACATTTTATTTTGCCCTCATCTTATTCCCTTTGGCATCATGGGTCACTTCTGCAAGACCAAGATGTTCCATTAGCGGAGGAATGTACATACCAAAACGGCCACGCAGTCCTTTCTTAAGCCCGTACCACCCGCCAACAGGATTTTTTTCTGAGCGGCCCCATGCCTCTACAGTTCCTTCTTTTGCAGGTTTCTGTTCATCAGCACTCCCCAGTTCCATCCAGTCGCCATGCTTCTTCAGCATCGTGTGCAGGTCATTAAGGCAGCGTATATCATAGTGCAATACTGTTTTCCCTACGGTACATACCAATATTTCTTTGCCATCTTTTTCATCCACATGCATGGTATATTCTGATGTAAGCGGCGGTGTTTTTAATGCCAGCGGTGTTTCTTTTGTCCCGATTTTGTTCTTCATTTTTTATGTGGTTATCAGTTAAAAATATTGTTCGACCAGCCCACCAAAGTTAATAGTTCCTGTTTAGGTGGCACCTCCGGTCCGCTTGCTTTCAGTTGCTCCTGGAACTGCTGAAACGAAGCCACGCCCGCAAGTACTTTCTGGTCTTCTTCCGTCTTAAAAAAGGCCGTGTGCACAAATGTTTTACCATCTGGGTTCAGGCATGCGTTGTACGAGATGCCCGGATGCGCTAAATGCTGTAGGTCAGTCATTACCTGTTTAATGTTTTCCTGGTTTGTGGCAGCGTACTCTTGTCTCGTAGTATATGTTACTCTTACTATTTTCATTTCGTTTTTTTTAAATGGTCAGTTATTTTGAATTCTTAAGTGCTTCAGCCTCCTTTTTAAGATCGGCTGCAAATTGCTCGAAGGCTTTGTCAAAAGGTGGGATCATCCGGGCAAATAGCGGGAAAAGCGGGCCGCCTATCTTTTCATTCATCGAGAAATTTGTCCCGCTGTCATTTTTACTTAAGGTATATGTCCGTTGCCCCATTGCGTCACCCCACACCAGTTTTTTGCCTTCTTCCACCTCCTTTACGGTCAGCTTGAAGGTTTTTTCGGGAGCAAGTGTAGATCTTAATTTGATCTTTTCTCCAAGCGCAATTTTGCCTTCAATGGATATTACAGTAGTATCCCACCTGGAATAGTCGCCGGCATTCGTCAATAATGACCATACAACAGATGGTTCTGCTTTAATATTAATTGCCACAGACGTTTCCCTGCTGAATGTCGATCGTTTGGTCACGGCCTTACCATCATGCTCAGTTGTCTTATCATCTTTCATCATCGCTGTTTTATATTCTGACGATTGACGCAGACAAAACGATAGCCTAAACAGGTTGGTTCCCCATATATTTTTCCATCACCTGCCTATTATGCTCTAAATGATGAAGTTGCAGATCAGACGCAGTTGATTGGAAGGGATCTAATTCCTGCAGTATTTTCATTCTCAGGGCGAACAGTTGTTCTTTATCACCTTTTTCCGCTTCCCGCACAAGATCTATCTTCATCAACTCCTCCTGCGTATTCTGCTTAGGGTTGTATATTCCGTTCAGTTCAGAACATTGATGGCACACACCTGCCTTATTTATCAGGGCACACCTGCCGTCAAAAATATTGATCATTTTAGCCCTGCCGTGATGCAGGTAATACTTCACCATGGCCTCGCTGCTATCAATGATGACCGCTATCTCGCTTACCTTAAATTCATAGACCTCTTTTAAAAAAATACTCAGCTGCTGCTCTAGCGGCAATGACCTGGAGATGCAGGTAAAACAAAATGCGATATGCTCCTTC
>JABDCE010000026.1 GCA_013288285.1 Bacteroidota bacterium | reverse complement strand
ATATGATAGTAAAGAGCAGGTATAAGGGTAGCTGGGTGACGAAGTAGCCGCCCACAGCTATGATAGCGCCCACTGCCACCAGCAGCAGTTGGAACCATTTGCGTGCGGGTATGTACGAGGCAGGGTACATCAGGAAGTTAGATATGAGCACAGTGCCCCAGAGGAATATGGCTATACGAAAGGCGAACAGCCGGTAAGTCCATTCCTGTGCGGCCTGCGTTGCTGAGAATATGCCGGAGAATGTAGCCCCCAGCATACCCAGCGACATAAGTAGTGGTATGTAGCAAACTATCATCACCTGCCCTTTCAGTAGGCCTTCCTTACAGTTGCGGTCTGCGATCAGCGCAAAGAATATCCACCACAGTGCAAAGACGATGAGGATGGCCAATACGAAAGTGCCCCAGCTCACCCAGCTGAATTCCTGCACGGTGGTAGCGCCATTGATAGCCCCGGTCACCACCTCGCCAAACATGATGATGGTAAACAATCCCAGCCGTTCCGTCATGCTGGGTGAGAGGTTGAAGCTTCGGTTCCTGCTCCCCAGCGACATATAGAATGGCGGCAGGTAATTGAGCACCAGCGATGCGAAGAATGCTATGCGAACGTAGGGCGGGTGAAGGAATAGCGTAGAGAATATGACCAGTAGCGACAGCAGGAAGCATATCGTATATGGCCGGTTGAGCCGGCGATGTTCTTTGTCATAGATACCTACGCTCCACCATAGATAGGTAATATATAGTTGCATCACCATTATGGAGATGGTGCCGCGAAACATAATGCGGTCCTGCGGGCTGTTGAGGCATACGATCATGGCGGCAACTGCTACCATTTGCCACAGTGTCATGAGTCGCGTGCGGATGCCCGGTGTGCCATGCAGGTCATGATACATACTGCCGTTAAACCAGCCCCAGAATATCATGATGAAGAGATACAGATAGTCGAGAAAGCCGGATAGGGTGGGGTGCTGCGAAAAGTAAGTAGTGATACGGGCAATAGCCACAGTATACACCAGGTCGTAAAACAGCTCAAGCCAGCTTATTTTCCGTTCAGCAAATTTTGTCGAGAACTTCTTTGGTGCTCCCCACCAGGGGGCAATGTGCTCATGTTTCATGCTATGCCCGTTATTCTGTTTTTCACGCTATACCTGTGACAAAGATATTGTTACCCATCGGAAATATTTTTTCACTTTGGCGCTTTTATACGGGTATTTCAGCTTAAATCGACCATATTTAAACAATAACAAATGAATAACACGATAAATAATAGTGATAATAATATATGCAAGTGTATATAATGTTATTGTTTCTGGTAGTGTTTTCGATTAATAATCAATTGATTATTATGGGTAATTCGTGTAAAAATTTGAATGGGTACAGATATTTTGTTTACATAAAATTTCGCGCGTTAAGATACGGATTTTTTCTGACTTAAAAATGTCCTTTTATACATACTTAGGAAAAAAGGTTTCACTACATTTACAATATGGTGATTTTAAAAAATGTATTTACTTGATAATATCCTATATGAACTATTAAATTGACATAATGAAAACACTCAATTTATTGTTGCTGGAAGATGTGATCTCAGATGCTGAGTTGATCATCAGGACACTGGAAAAGTCGGGGATGGATTTTGTATCGGTTGTGGCTTATGGAAAGCCGGATTACATTAAAGCAATAAAGGATGCATCATTCGATGCTATACTAGCCGATAATTCTATGCCGCAATTCAGCGCTGCAGAAGCCCTCGAGATATATAATGCGCATGATCTGGCCATTCCCTTTATACTGGTTACCGGCTCTATTTCTGAAGAGTATGCTGTAGAGATCATGAAGATGGGCGCCTGCGATTACATACTCAAAGACAGGTTGCAACGCCTGCCCAGTGCTATAATCAACGCTGTGCATAAATTCAGCCTGGATCTGGAGCGGAAAAAGTACATGGAGAAAGTAATTGCTAATGAAGCATTGCTGAAAGATGCAGCCGAACTGGCACATTTTGGAAGCTGGGAAGCAGACCTGGTAACGTATATACAGCGATGGTCAGATGTGCAATACCGGATACTGGGTTATGAGCCAGGCGAGATAGAGCCATCGATCACCAATTTTCTGAAAAGTGTGCACGGGGAAGATGTGAATTTTGTGAAGCAGCAGTTGGATGAGTCTTTTACAAAAACAGAAAAGCAGAAATATGACTGCCGCATCATAGCTAAAGACGGAACCATAAAGTATATACATGGCGAAATGGTGGTGAAGCGTGATGACAAAGACAAAGCATTGCGCGTTAATGGGTTTATCAGGGATATGTCAGAGAGCATAAATGCAGAAGTGAAGGAGCAAAAAATAACCGCAGACCTGGTGCAGCGGAATAAAGACCTGGAACAGTTTGCCTATATTGTTTCGCACAATCTGAGAGCGCCGGTAGCAAATATCGTAGGGGTAACAAATGTATTGATGGAGGAGAAACTGGAAGAGGAGGAAAAGGCTGAATTCATGCGTGCCTTGTCGGCTTCAGTGAAAAAACTTGACGCCACGATAACAGACCTCAACCAGATACTGCAAGTGAGGAACCACGTGAACGAGAATAAAGAAAGAGTAGTATTTGCTGACATTGTGGATGATATAAAATCGGGGATAGGGGCAGCCCTCAATGATAGCTTTGTTATGATCACCACCGACTTCTCTGAAGTAGGAGAAATGGCTACGTTGAAAAGTTACATACAAAGCATATTCTATAATCTTATTTCTAATAGTATTAAATTCAGGAAGCAGGACCTGGCACCGGTAATAGAAATAAAAAGCCGTAAACATCCCGGCAAAATAGAATTGACATTTAAAGACAACGGTATAGGTATAGACCTGGAGAAGAAGAGCAATTATGTATTCGGATTATACAAACGGTTTCACCCCGGTCATGCCGAAGGCAAAGGGATGGGATTGTTCATGGTGAAGACACAGGTAGAAACGCTTGGTGGCAAGATCAGCGTAGCAAGTAAAGTGAATGAGGGAACGGAATTTAAAATTGTTTTCGATCTGCCCGATTCCTTTGAATTGGAATAAAGTAATAGTAAATTTAGATTGTTTATCTTAAATAAGACGTTATGAGCTACATTAAAAACTTTATTATTATTGACGATGATGTGATCAATAATACACTTTGTCGTAAGATTATTGAAAAAACTTACGAAGGGGCAACGATCACAGATTTTACAGACCCGCAGGAAGGGTTTGATTATATCGTTAAGAAATATTCCAATTCAAATAGCGATGAGCGGTCTATACTGTTGTTGGATATAAGTATGCCGGTATTGAATGCCTGGGATTTCCTGGATCTGTTTGACAAGCTGGATGCGCATGTCAAGAACAAGGTTAAGATACATATACTGTCATCATCTGTGAACAAGCAGGATATGATGCGTGCCCAATCGAACAGGAATGTGGAGTATTACCTGATAAAGCCGTTGACCAAGGAGTCCATCAGGCTTATAGTGCATGTACTGAATAAGCGGTTAGGGCTGGCATAATGTACTACATGCAGGCTAACAGCTCAATTAATGAATAAACTGAAGATATGTCGGTGGACTATAAAAGCCTTTTTGAAACCGCTCCGGATCTATATTTAGTATTATCTCCTGACCTGACTATCATAGGAGCAAGCGACGCATATTTACAAGCTACGCTTACCAGGCGTGAAGAAATAATGGACAGGGGGTTATTTGATGTTTTTCCTGATAATCCCGAGGATCATTCGGCAGATGGTGCGGCCAATTTAAATACCTCTTTGACTATTGTGCTACAGACGAAAGCGGCTCATGTGATGGCCATTCAAAAGTATGATATACGCAGGCCTGATGGAGTGTTTGAAGAAAGGTACTGGCGGCCACTCAATACCCCTGTACTCGATGCGAAAAATGAGGTGCAATACATCATTCATAAAGTAGAGGATGTTACCGAATCATCACTGGCCCAGAAACGCTTTGCGGAAGATATAAGGAGGCAGGAGCAACTGCAATCGGAGTTGGAGCAGACTGTCAGGGATAGTGACGACAGGTTTTATCACATACTCAATTTAAGCCCTGTCGTTTTCATTATCACCAATGTGGCAGATGGCAAGCTGCAATATGTGAACAAGGCTTTTGAAACATTGTTTTTGTTGAAAAGCATTGAGGTTGTCGGTAAAACGCTGTCTGACCTGGGAATAACCGACGAAACGAACAGGGACAACCACGTAAAATATGTAAAAGAACAAGGAGCACACGGCGTGGAAGCAGAGCAGGATCTGAGAGCTGCGGACGGGATGATAAAAAAAGTGCTCACCACTGCTGAACTGATAATCATTGATGGAAAAGAGTGCTTTATAAAAGTGATGATAGACATTACCGAGCGGACAAGGCAGCAGTACGCCATTCTGCAATTAAATAAAGAGCTCGAAGCCTTCTCCTATTCTGTATCCCATGACCTGCGAGCGCCGTTAAGGGCGGTTACAGGTTTTGCAAGAATGCTGGACGAAGATTATTCTAACATTCTTGATGCTGAGGGCCGGCGGTTGCTACATACGATAAGTGACAATGCTGTGAAAATGGGTCGACTTATAGACGAGTTGCTCCGATTCTCGAAACTTGGGAGAAAAGAATTGGTTGTCAGGGATACCGACATGAATGCTGTGGTGGCAGAGGCTATCCGGGAAATAAATAAATCGGTTGTTTACCAGGCTGAAATAAAATGTGATCATCTTCATCAGGTTAAATCAGACCCCGCGCTAATGGCACAGGTAATGATAAACCTCATAGGCAACGCAATAAAGTATTCTTCAAAGAAGGAACATGCCACAGTAGAGATAAAATCGCAGTTGGAAGGGAATACCGTTATATTTTCAGTAAAGGACAATGGCGCCGGATTTGATATGCGCTATGTGGATAAGCTTTTCGGCGTTTTTCAGCGGTTACATACGACTGATGAGTTTGATGGGTCAGGGGTGGGGCTGGCTATTGTGCACCGCATTGTCACCAGCCATGGAGGCAAGGTGTGGGCTGAAGGCAAGGTGGGCGAGGGAGCTACGATATATTTTTCACTGCCAAATAACTAAAAATTATGGAAAACCTGGAAATGGAAATAGTACTGGTAGAAGACAATCCCGCAGATGCAGAACTGACGATCAGGGCACTGAAAAAAAATCATTTTGCCAACAAGATCATCCACCTGAAAGATGGCGCGGAGGCCATGGATTTTATCTTTGGGGAAGGCGCCTATGATGGAAGAGACACCACCCATAAACCCAAGGTAATACTACTGGATCTGAAAATGCCGAAGATAAACGGCATTGAAGTGCTCAAAAGACTAAAGTCGGACGACAGGACAAAATCAATTCCGGTGGTGGTGCTTACCTCGTCAAATGAAGACCCCGATGTAACCACTTGTTACGAGCTGGGCGTGAACAGTTATATTGTAAAGCCGGTAGGATTTGAAAATTTTCTTAACGCTGTTGGTGATCTTGGCTTGTACTGGATATTGCTGAATCAGCCACCCAATAGGTAGCCACGTATATCCACACAGAGGCAGGGTGAATTTCTACGGTACTTTTCCGGCAGGTATTGAATTATACTTTATGTTCAGTACATTGCCGCTCATTTTGTCACACACACTCTACTGTAAATGAAGAAATATATAATAGTTCCCGCATTGCTATGTCTTTCCATAGCGGTGACCGCGAAACGCAATAAACATAATGATAGTAGTACAAGCACTCCTGCCGCGCCTGCGAAATCGGCAGATACTGCTTCAAGTAAAAAAGGCCCAAAGCCGTATAATAAAGTGATCACCGATAAGGCGGTAACAAAGGCCGGGCTTTTTACCGTGCATAAAGTGGAAGACAAATGGTATTTCGAGATACCGGACTCCCTCTTGAACAGGGAAATGATGGTGATCACCCGTTATAACAAAGTGGCAGGCGGGGCAGGCAAGTATGCGGGCGAACTGGAGAACGAACAAACGATACGGTGGGAAAAGGGTCCGAACAAGAACATATTTCTTCGTGTGGTCACTACCATCAGCGTAGCAGATTCTACTAACGAGATATACAAGGCCGTTACCAATTCCAATCTTGACCCTATAGCGGAGTCTTTCGAGATCAAGGCCTATGGCAAGGATTCGAATTCTGTAGTGATAGATGTTTCTGATTTCTTTAAAGGCGACAATCAACCTATTAGCCTTGGCGCCTTTTCGAAAAAACTGTTCAATCTGACCGGCCAGGTGGGTGACAGAACCTATATCGAGAGCATTAACTCTTACCCCATTAATACCGAGGTAAAAGTAGTGCGTACGTTTAATTCGTCGCCATCTTTTATGCCTTCATCACCGGGCTCTTTCCCGTCTGTCACTTTCCCTGCGGCTTATGTGGCCGGAGCGGTGACGGTGGAAATGAACAACTCCTTTATACTGCTGCCTAAAGTACCGATGCTGAAAAGGTTTTATGATCCGCGCGTAGGTTTCTTTGCCGATGACTATGAGATGTATGACGACAAACAGCAGAAAGTAGATAACCAGGTGTTCATAGTACGCTGGAGGCTGGAACCGAAGGATGAGGACGTGGAGAAATGGAAGCGCGGCGAACTTGTAGAACCCAAGAAACCAATTGTTTACTACATAGACCCTGCAACGCCCAAAAAATGGCGGCCATACCTGATACAGGGTATTAACGATTGGCAGAAAGCCTTTGAAAGGGCCGGTTACAAAAACGCCATCATAGGTAAAGAATGGGATGAAAAGGACTCTACCATGAACCTGGAGGACGCCCGGTATTCGGTGTTGCGCTACCTGCCATCAGACATAGAGAATGCATACGGTCCTAATGTGCATGACCCCCGCAGCGGAGAAATAATAGAGAGCCACATAGGCTGGTTCCATAATGTAATGAAACTGCTCCATGACTGGTATATGATACAGGCCGCCGCAGTAGACCCTAAAGCAAGGAAGATGGAGTTTGACGATGAATTGATGGGGCAACTTATCCGTTTTGTGTCTTCGCATGAAGTGGGCCATACGCTGGGCCTGCGCCATAATATGGGCAGTAGTAGCCGCACACCGGTAGAGAAGCTGCGTGACAAGGCATGGGTGGAAGCCAACGGGCATACTGCGTCGATAATGGACTACGCACGCTTCAATTATGTGGCACAGCCGGAGGATAACATAAGCGAAGTAGGCCTATTTCCGCGAATAGGCGACTATGATAAATGGGCGATACAATGGGGATATAAGACTTCTTATGCCACGGATGCCAAAGAAGACAAAAAGATATTGAACACATGGGTAGTGGATAGCCTGAAAGCTAATCCACGTCTGTGGTTTGGCACAGAAAGTAATCCGTTTGACCCCCGCTCGCAAACGGAAGACCTGGGCGATAACGCCATGAAGGCAAGCGAGTATGGTATAAAAAACCTTCAGCGCATAATTGTGAAACTTCCGGAATGGACCTACGAAGCTGCCGACAAATACGATAACCTGCGGGACATGTACAGTGCGCTGATAGGTCAGTACAACCGCTATATGTACCATGTAGTGAAAAATGTAGGTGGTGTCTATGAAACGCCCAAAAGCATAGAGCAGACCAATGAAGATGTGTATGAACCAACTCCAAAGGCCATACAGCAGGAAGCGATAGTATTTTTGCATAAGCAATTGTTCGAGACGCCGCAATGGTTGTTGAATAAGGACATTCTGAACAAGATAAATAATCCGGTATCATCTGAGACGATCAGCAATATACAGGTAAATGTGCTGAACAGCCTGCTATCAGGCGCACGGCTCAACAGGTTGGCTGTAAGCAGTGGCAGGTATGGAACGAACACATACGCGCTCGATGTGATGATGGATGATGTGAAAAAAGGTATATGGAGCGAACTGGCCACTAAGAAACCAATAGACGTGTACAGGCGTAACCTGCAAAAGGCATACGTGGAAGCGCTGATCAACCTGATCAATTATACACCGCCATCTACACCGCTTACCGGTTTTGCGGCCTTAATGAATGTGAATATCAAGAACACAGACGTTACTTCAGTGGCACGGGCGCAATTAGTGGCGCTGAAAACTCAGGTTGATGCTGCGACACCGGGCACATCGGACAAAATGAGCAAGTACCACTTGCAGGATGTGTCTTACCGCATAAAGAAGGCGCTGGACCCGAAAGGGTAGTGGAACAATTAGCGGTATTGCATCAAGGCGTTTGTTCCTGTTCGGACTTGGGCTCGTTGAGCTTTTGATCAATAATAACCTGGAGACAAGCAGGACAATAGCATTCCGCCCCCGGTATCATAGGCATGACGGGAGGTAGCATGCTGCACCAGCAATCGAGCGGATGACAGGTAAAGTCCGTACCACATTTCGGGCACGATTTTATTTTGTGTGTCTGAGCGATATCCATATAATGTACAAATCTAAGTATTCAGATTTTCATTTGCATTGTTCCTGTTTTAGTAGTTTTGTGACCGATGAAGCTAATCGTTATTACTCCGGATGAAACAATGCCGGGTGAAACCGTGATTGTGAACCAATTATTTGAAAATGGACTGCAACGCCTGCACCTTCGCAAGTCAGGGTTCTATAGCACTGATTACCGTACTTATATTAAGTCCATTGCGCCGGAATACCATTCACGCATTGTAGTCCACGATTTTTTTGGATTGTATGATGAATTTGGTTTAGGAGGAATACACTTGAATAGTGCCACCAGGATGGATAAAGGAACTTCTGCTAAAATAGAGCAGTTTTCTCCTTCAGTTATTTCTACTTCTTTTCACTCATGGAAGGAGATTGAAGAGAATGAGTTTCCATTTGGGTATGTGTTTATCAGCCCTGTATTTGACAGCATCTCAAAGATGGGGTATACTGCGAGCATTGCACTGAACCGCGCGGAACCAACCAGGCATAAGCTAATGAAACGAGGGCAGTATTGTCCTCCATTTTATGCTCTCGGTGGGGTAAGGGCAAGCCATATTGAAATTCTGAAAGATTATAATTTTGATGGGGTGGCCATGCTGGGGGCTATATGGCATTCTGAGTCGCCGGTGACTACTTTTTGTGAGGCAATGGATCAGATCAAAGCTATAGGAGGTGATTGACGCCACCTTTGAGGTTCCATACTTTCCTGAAGCCTTTCTGTATTAGTTGTTTTGCGGCATTGTTGCTCCTGACGCCTGAGCCACAATAGAGCACAATGGTATTTGTCGCATCAAGCACCTCGCTGCCAGAGTTGAACTGAGATAACGGAATATTTATACCCCCTATGTTACCAATTTCGTGTTATTCCATTTCGCGCACATCAACGAGTACCAGGTGCTTGTCCCGCTGTATGAGTGTTTGCAGTGCCGCATACTCAATGGTGCCGGAGGTTGGTGCGCAATATTCCGGCAGGTCTTGTAGCTGTGTGATCTGCTTATTTGCCGGATTCAGTGTGAAAGTAAATATGTTGGTGCGCATGGTGAGGGTATCCATTACCAGGAGTTTGCCCGATAACACCTCGCCTATACCCGTAATTATTTTGATCACTTCATTGGCTTGTATAGTACCTATAATGCCGGGTAGGGTAGCGATAACACCTATCTCGGCACAGTTGGCTGATTCGCCCTCCTGCGGTGGCTCTGGAAATATGCAGCGGTAGGTAGGCCCGTCGTTATAGTTCAGCACAGATACCTGCCCCTCAAATTTGTAAATAGCGCCTGATACCAATGGCTTGCCGAGTATGACACAGGCATCATTGATCAGGTAGCGTGTGGCAAAATTGTCAGAGCCATCCACAACGACCTGGTAATCGCGTATAATGTCGAGTGCATTGCTGCTGTTGATAAATACGGGGTAGGTATTGATGGTGATGTGCGGGTTTGAACCTTTTAGTTTTTGCGCTGCTACCTCAGCTTTACTTTGCCCAATCTCCTGCTCCGTATAGAGTATCTGCCGTTGCAGGTTAGACAACTGGATACTATCGCCATCTGCTATGCCTATAGTACCCACGCCCGCAGCGGTGAGGTACTGCAATACCGGGCAGCCCAGGCCACCTGCGCCAATAACAAGTACACTGGCCGCTGCAAGCAGTTCTTGTCCTTCCAGCTTTATCTCCGGAAGGATGATCTGTTTGGCATAACGAGCTTGTTCGTGTGGCGATAACATACTATACACTTAACTTTTCAAGACGCGTAAATTGTTCCCAGTCTTTCCATACCGGTTTGTACCCCTTCTTTTCTATCATTTCTTTTACCTCGGCCACTGTTCGGCTGTCATCGATCTCGAATTGCTCCAGGGATTCAGGATCTACGGAGTAGCCGCCGGGATTGGTCCTGGAGCCGGCACTAAGGGCTGTGGCGCCTAACTGGATGACATGATCGCGGAACAGCTCATTCTCCCTCGTAGATATGGACAATTCTATCTCTTCATTAAATATACGCCATGCGCAAATGAGCTGTACCAGTTCCTTATCGGTGATAACGTTTTTGGGATCTGCCAGGCCAGAGGCTGGGCGAAGGCGTGGGAACGAAATACTATATCGCGTCTGCCAGAAATGTTTTTCGAGATAGCCGAGGTGTAATGCTGTGAAGAAGTTGTCCGTGCGCCAGTCTTCAAGGCCAATGAGCACACCCAGACCTATTTTATGGATGCCTGTGCTACCGAGCCTGTCCGGCGTATCTACCCGGTAATCAAAGTTTGACTTTTTGCCCTTTGGGTGGTATTGTTTGTAATTGTCTTTGTGGTAGGTTTCCTGGTACACGAGCACGGCATACAGGCCTTCATCTGCCAATGTCCTGTATTCATCTTCTTCCAGCGGTTGCACTTCGATGGATATGTTAGCGAAATGCGGCCTCAATAAACGGATAGCATTTTTAAGATAATCTACCCCTACGGTTTTGGAGGCTTCTCCGGTAACCAGCAGTACGTGATCAAAGCCTTGTTTTTTCAGAAATTCAGTTTCCTGTAGCATTTCAGCACCGGACAAGGTCTTGCGTTTTATTTGGTTGTCGTAGCTGAAGCCGCAGTAGGTGCATATATTCTGACACTCATTGGACAAATACATGGGGGCGTATAGCTGGATGGTTTTGCCAAAACGTTTTTGTGTGAGTCGGTGGCTCAACTGCGCCATCTCCTCCAGGTAAGGCGCTGCGGCCGGTGAGATCAAAGCTTTAAAGTCTTCAATATCCCTTTTGTGTTTGCTTAAAGCACGTTCCACATCTGCTGCTGTTTTAGCATAGATGCCAGACTGTACTTCGTCCCAGTTATATGTTTCCAGTTCTTCTCTGAACATGCGCATTAATTTAGAAAATCAGTCAACGGGCTGCTGCTTTCGGCATAAGACCTGGCAGCGCCCAGTTTTGCCGTGTATGCCATACGTCCGGCCATAACTGCTATTTTGAAAGCTGTAGCCATCTGCACAGGGTTGCCGGCCACGGCTATTGCAGTATTCACCAGCACGGCATCAGCTCCTATTTCCATAGCGGCTGCAGCATGGCTCGGAGCGCCTATGCCGGCGTCTACTATTACCGGTACGTTGCTTTGCTCTATGATTATCTGTAAAAATTCCAGTGTTTTCAACCCCATATTGCTGCCTATGGGTGCGCCCAGTGGCATGACCGCCGCAACGCCTACCTCTTCCAGCCGCTTACAGAGGACGGGATCAGCATGAATGTAGGGGAGCACAACAAACCCTTCCTTTACCAGTTGTTCCGCTGCTTTCAATGTTTCAATGGGGTCGGGCATCAGGTATTTAGGGTCGGGATGTATCTCTAATTTCAGCCAGTTTGTTTGCAGCGCTTCTCTTGCGAGGCGGGCGGCAAATATCGCTTCTTCGGCATTACGAACGCCTGATGTATTTGGTAACAGGTGGATGTGCCCGTGATGAAGGTGTTGCAGAATGTCGTCGCTGTCGCTATCCAGGCTCATTCGCTTTAATGCCACGGTCACCAACTCTGTGCCCGAGGCAAGGAGCGCTTCTTCCATCAGGTGGTGATTGCCAAATTTACCGGTACCGGTAAACAGCCGTGACGAAAATACTCTGCCTGCAATTTTAAGCGTGTCCTGCGCCGGATGAAACTCCAAATGATTATTCATAGTCAATTCTTTTTGTAAGACAGGTTACACACCTATCGAATTTTTTAACGCTATTGCTGCACCCGTCACGTCTTCCGCATTTGCAACAGCACCGGAAACAGCAACACCATAAAGCCCAGCGGCCAGCAGCAGGCCGACATCGCTTTTAGTAATGCCGCCAATGCCTATTATAGGTGGGTGCAGTATACCTTCTTCCCTAAGCTCATCAAATATTTTCTTATAACCATCAAGCCCTAAAATTGGGGCCAGGTTTTGTTTGGTGCTGGTAAACCGGTAGGGGCCAAGGCCTATATAATCAATAGGCTTGCCGCTGAGCTTTATCACATCGTCTAAAGTATTTGCGGTGCTGCCAATGATCAGCCGGCTGCCTATCAGTGCTCTTGCCATTTCCGGGGCCATATCCTGCTTGCCAAGGTGCACACCATCAGCATTGACGTCCAATGCCAGTGCCACATTGTCGTTGATGATAAGTGTAGCGCCAAATTCGATGCAAACGGCTTTTACTTCAGCGGCTATGGCATAGTAATCAGCGTATGGGATATTTTTCAGCCGCAACTGGATCCAGTCTATGCCACCAATGCAGGCCTTCTCTGCCAGCGCTGCGCTGGTAGTGATGAAGTGAAGTTTGCTGATCTGCCTCATACTTGAAGTGGTTGATGGTGCCCTAACAATGTATCGCTGCTTGCCAGGAAACGATAAGTATAGCTGTTAGCGTTTTCCGCAGCCGTTGGCAGGTCGTTACCTAATGCCAGTTGGGCAGTCAGCGCTGCCGATAACACGCAGCCGCTGCCGTGTTTTTCTCCGTTTGGTAGCCGCTCGTTAGAAAATGCATAAGTATGGTCGCTGGTAAACAAGAGATCGAGGATGGTACTTTCATCGCTGTGGCCGCCCTTCAGATAAATGTTTATTGTCTCGCTTTGTTTTTCCAGTTCTGTCTGCATATCCGCGGCGCCAAATAGCTGTTCAGCTTCGGGGATGTTTGGAGTGATGCAATAGATGCCTTTTATAGCATCCTGGAATTGTTGCTTATCCGTTTCATGAAATACAAACCCGGCACTGGCCTTAAGAACGGGATCGTAGATGATAACTGGATTGTCGATGCTTTCATGTAAAAACGCGACCAGTTGCTTCAGTACGTCCATGCTTTCTATCAGCCCTATCTTTATGTACTTTATTTCGAAACGCTTTAACAGTACTGCTATCTGTGATATTATTTTGTCTGCAGGTATCCACTCTACTTTTTAAAAAGACACATCGTTTTGCCATGTCAGCGCAGACACTACACCAAAACCATACACGCCGTTATGCTCAAATGCCTTGATATCGGCCAGCACTCCGGCGCCTGCCGAGGGGTCGAAACCGGCGATAGAAAGTACGTGTGGTTTGTTTTGTGACATTGTTGCTTTTGATACGTAGTTACAGATATATTTCAGAGCCAGCTTCAACGAACTCTTTTGATTTTTCTTCCAGTCCCTTTTGCTGTGCTTCTTCGTTCTTTGAATAGTCCCTGATGTCCTGCGATATCTTCATAGAGCAGAAATGCGGGCCGCACATAGAACAGAAGTGCGCTATTTTAGCGCCGTCTGCTGGTAGGGTCTCGTCGTGGTACGACCGGGCAGTTTCTGGGTCAAGAGATAAGTTGAACTGGTCTTCCCAGCGGAACTCGAACCTTGCCTTACTGAGGGCATTGTCCCGGTATTGTGCACCGGGATGACCTTTTGCAAGGTCGGCGGCATGGGCTGCTATCTTATAGGCTATCACGCCTTCTTTTACGTCTTTCTTATCTGGCAGGCCCAGGTGCTCTTTGGGCGTCACATAGCACAGCATAGCAGTACCATACCAGCCTATCATGGCCGCACCTATGGCAGATGTAATGTGGTCGTAACCGGGTGCTATGTCTGTGGTCAGCGGTCCGAGGGTGTAAAACGGAGCTTCATCGCAGCAGGCCAGTTGTTTTTCCATATTCTCCTTGATCATGTGCATAGGCACATGGCCGGGACCTTCTATCATCACCTGTATATCATGTTTCCAGGCGATCTTCGTTAATTCACCCAGTGTTTCCAGCTCTGCGAATTGTGCTGCGTCATTGGCATCGGCAATGGAGCCGGGACGCAGGCCATCGCCCAGGGAGAAGCTGACATCGTAGGCTTTCATGATCTCGCATATCTCCTCGAAATGGGTATACAGGAAATTTTCTTTGTGGTGAGACAGGCACCACTTGGCCATGATACTGCCACCACGGGAAACGATACCTGTGACGCGTTTGGCGGTCAGCGGCACATACCTCAGCAGTACGCCTGCATGAATGGTAAAGTAGTCTACACCTTGTTCTGCCTGCTCTATCAGTGTATCGCGGAATATCTCCCACGTAAGGTCTTCAGATTTGCCATTCACTTTTTCTAGGGCCTGGTAAATAGGTACCGTACCTACCGGCACGGGGCAGTTGCGGATGATCCATTCCCTTGTTTCATGTATATTCTTCCCGGTAGAAAGATCCATAATGGTATCGCCACCGAGTCGGCAGCTCCATACTGCTTTGTCTACCTCTTCCTCGATACTGGAGGTCACAGCAGAGTTTCCGATATTCGTATTTATTTTCACGAGAAAGTTGCGGCCAATGATCATCGGCTCACTTTCGGGATGGTTGATGTTGGCCGGGATAATGGCGCGGCCTTTGGCAATCTCATCTCTTACAAATTCCGGCGTGATGTACTTTTTGGCTATGTTGGCGCCAAAACTTTCGCCGGGATGCTGGTTCCATAGTTCACTGTTGTTCATCAGCTCATCTATACGGAGGTTCTCGCGGATGGCAATGTATTCCATTTCAGCGGTGATGATACCTTTGCGGGCATAGTGCAGTTGAGATACATTAGCCCCGGATTTTGCGCGGTAAGGCATGCGTATGTGGTCGAAGCGCAGCGCATCGAGATCCTTATCTTCCATGCGGTCACGGCTGTAGCCGGCTGTGAAATCGCTTAATTGTTCCACATCGCCCCTTTCTTTTATCCATTCTTCACGAAGGCGGGGCAGCCCCTTGGTTATATCTATGGTCACATCAGGGTCGGTATAAGCGCCGCTGGTATCATAGATGGGTACAGACGGATTAGGTATGATCTCTTCCAGTCCGAAGGAGGATGTCTTCGTTGGGCTGACTGCCACTTCGCGCATGGCCACTTTTATGTTGTGCAGTTTGCCCGGCACGAATATCTTTTTAGAACCGGTGTATTGATGCGATATGATCGCTTCCTGTTTTGGCGCCGTGTCTTTTTTCATAAGATCAATTTGAAGTTTTTTGGAATTATATTCTTTGTGAACCGGATGATTTGTTATCCACCCTGTGTCGCTTGTATCAGTGTTATTTTGTCGTCTGCATTTAGCGGATGGACTTCCCAATCAGCTTTCGGAATGACATTGTTATTGATGGCAATCGCAATTCCTTTAACAGAAGATATATTAATGCTGGCAAGGGCATCGCTGATCTTTGCCTGCGCGGGTATCTCGTGCAATTTGTTGTTGATGTATATATTCATCCCGACAATTTTGTGCTATGGTACACTAAACTTTAAGGGGAAAAGATAAAAACGGTATCTCTGCTCTTTTTCCTTCGCAGGCATTATCCTGTGCAGGTACAAAGGGTATGATCTCAGCCTGAATTTATCGGCACCCCTAAAGTCTAAACCAAAAGTACGGGATATTATTCAACATCGGATAGATCTAATTTAGGCGGATTGATTTATATAAATCTAATCGCCATATTGTCCTTTGTCATTCGCCACATTAAATACTACAGAGTTTTGCGATTGTCCTTTGAAAGATTGGATGAGATTTAGAATAGGAGAAAAATCACCGGAATAATGATAAACAAAAGATTTAGAGTAGTAGTAGCCGTCAAACGCATGCCGGGTACATATTTGACTATCTACAAGATAATAATTATACGCAAAATTATTGCCTGGAACAATCGGTATGCTTTGAGCGCCATGGCCCATTAAAGAATCAATAAATGCGGGTATTATCCAGGCATTATTCGATGAATTGGTTCCCAGGTAACCCCAAATAACATTGTCGGCAACACGAATTAGAGTATCCATTGTATGAGATAGGCCATTTGTGTTACCACGGGTAAATATATACTCCCCGCTATCAACAGTGAGTGTACACGGATTTTGAACCCTATTGGTAATGTTTATGTAATAGGTGCCATTACTTAAATTGCCAAAGTCAAGCGATGCAAGGCCATTTGCGGTAGCCCCTGCGGCCCGGGTAAGGCATGCGCCTGGCTCTAAAACCGAGGAGAAAATGATATTAAATGTATCTCCGGTTCTGGAAAAAGTATAAACTATCGTATCTCCGCAATTATAAAGCCGGTCAGTTGCAAACTTAAGTTGCAGATGTCTTTCCATATAAGAACTTGCAAGAGTCTCCTGCATAGTCATATTGATAGTCGAGTCGATGGATATATACTTGTCTGGAATTGATTTGCTATTTTTTTTACACGAACATAATAATAGAGAAAACAGGAGAACATGGATTGCAATAGGTCTCATAAGAATCGGTATATATTATTTGAACGCAAAAACTATGCCATATTTCATCCTCATTGAAATACGCGCATGTTTATTGCCACTTCCCAATTTCCTTTATAATAGTATTTGTGATCGCGTGATCATCTTTAAAATACCAGTTAAGGGTTTGCTGCGTGGTGGTATTGTCTTTAGAGAAGTGGAAAAATACAATCGCCTTTACCAGCGGGTAGCGTTGCGGCATACTGTCCAGCGCATTGGCGTACCACCTGGCACGATTGCCGCCTACCGCCAGTGAACCAAACTCGGTGATCATTATGGGTTTCTTGTACTGTTGCAGGCTGTCATAACACTTGCCAAAGATATCTTTGAACGACCACCACTGGCTCCATGCGGCTATAGAGCCGTAGTTGAGCACACCTACCCCTACATAATCTACAAACGCATCTCCCGGATAGAACTCCGCAAATGTATAAGCAGGGTGGGGGCTCCAGATCCAGATTACATTTTTGGCTCCCTGCTTCTGAAATATGTCGTGTACATGCTGCCAGGCGGCAATGAAATCCTGCGGGGCATTGTTATGAGGCCCCCAGGGGTAACGATAGCCGTCATTCATTTCGTGTCCAAACCTCAGGAAGATAGGTTTGTTTATTTTCCGCGCGGCGGCTGCCCATTTTTTGATATAAGGATCATACATACCGGAGGCCACATCTGTCATCCCATTCTTATTGCGGTCTTCTTTACCCGCAGGATATTCGTCTTCGTTGAAGTCGCTCAGCCACGGCTCCCAGGTGATGACAGGGATAGAGCCCAGCTCAATAATGTTATTGACCTGGTCTTCCGGGAATTTTTCCTGCTGCTTGCTGCCCCAGGCGGTGTATATATGTATGAGTGGGAACGTAGTCTTCAGCGAATCTTCCAACCCCACAATGCTCTCAAAGTTTTCCTTGGTATCGTTATCAAACGCGCCGAGTAATATTTTTGAGGGGTGCTCCAGCAATTTTTTGTTTTCAAAGTAAGGGCGCAGCCATTGTAGTTTGTCTTCCCGTTTGTCTTCCCGGTTCTCTACTATCAGTTTTTGCTCCACGGTCTTTACTACGTCTCCGGTATACGCCATCGCGTTCTCTATCGGCCCTTTTGTTGATTTGCCGGCATGAGACAGCGCATATACGATCAGCGACGATATGCCTATCGCAGCCACCGTGGAAATGATCCTGAATGATATGTGCTTTGCGTTTCCCAGCCTATTCGTTTTTTAAATTTACGGTATCCCACGGGTCTTCTGCCTTCATGCCCCAGGCCTCCATAGCAGCAAAAATACCGCCAATTGCCATAATAAATGCAAGAAATGCAAAGGCGATCATGCCCCATGTCTTTTCCGCAGATAATGCCAACTGGCTTTCCGGCATAAAATACCTCCGGTAAATAAGTACTCCCGACACTGCCACAAGAAAGGCGACACTATGAATGATCATGGGCCGTATAAAAGGGGTAATATATCCTATGGCTGCTTTCTTGGCTGTAGGAATATAGGGTATCTCCGCATTCACTAAGGCCAGCAGAAAGCCGATCAGGAACACAGGCCAGCAGGCAAACTTAAGCACCATGCCCCGCCAGTGCAGCCCCGTTTCGGTGGCTGTATCACAGAGCCAGCGCTGCATGTACATATATATGGCCACCGCACAAATAGCCACCGGCATACCATAAATGATAAAATCTGCAAACTCCATACTGGCGGGTAATACGCCGGTAGAGAAGTACAGAAAGGGTATAATAGTAAAGATAAGTTGTGTGACGCCTACCAGGTAGTAGGTACCAATGGTGAGATAGGAGATACGCTGCCAGCCGCTAAGCTTGCGGAACAGGCGGGGCAACTCCATAAATGTAACCTCAAATACCCCGCGTGACCATTTCAATTGTTGCTTGCAAAATGACCCCAGGTCTTCCGGCACCAGGCCGCGGCTGATCACTACCGGGTTGTATATCGACTTCCAGCCGGCGGCATGCAAGCGGATAGCTGTTACCAGGTCTTCCGCCAGGCCTATGCCATGGCCACCTATACTTTGCAGTGCCCTCCGGCGAAACGTGCAGTTTGCCCCGATGGCCACAGAGCAGCCATAACCAAACAGCGACATTTGAGTAGGCCCATAGAAATTATACGTTTGCTCCGCCGCACCGCTCGCTGTAAACGACCTGTACTGATTGTAGTATGCCTGCGATACCTGCACAAAACCTATCTGCTCATCCTGAAAATAACCAAGGGTATGGTCAAGAAACTCAGGAAATGGGATATGGTCGGGATCCAGTACCAGGATGAAGTCTTCATTGGTCAACTCCAGTGCCCTGTTTATTTTTCCTGCTTTGGCGCCGGGCAGGCCCACCAGTTCCAGCCATACGGCCCCATGTTTTTCCGCTACCGCTTTAAAAGCCCGGTCGCGTGTATCGTCCAGTAGGTAGGTAGTATGAGGGTAGGTGATATTTGCACAGGCCTCCAGTGTTTTTTCAAACATGGCCAGCGGTTCGCCGGGAGAGCTGGTAGTAAAGATAGCCACCGTTAAACCCTGCGGTGGTTCCATGCGGGGCGGTTTTTTTATGCCGAGGTAGTTGATCCAGATAAGAATGAGGCGGAGCACACTGTACCAGAATGCCAGGCTAAGGACAGTAAACAGGAAGAGATTACCGATATGGTCATTTCTGAACCACCAGTCGGCCAATCTGAGCACGGAAATAATGCCGGTAATAACAAGTATGAGCAGTATAAAACGCTCTGTGGAAGTTATCCGCTTTGCTTCTTTGAAATGCCACAGATCCTTATCGGCTTTATTGTATGATGTGTATGGCATGTTACGTAAGAAAAGATTGCAATTCGGAGGTTTCCTTATTCCTCATCAAGGTTGCCATTGTATCTGATAGCAGTCAGCTCGTATTGTTTATCCACCATCCATTCTTTTTTATTCCCCTCATTGTCTTTGTCGCCCAGGCCTGCGGCATCTATTTCGGCAATCATTTCGTTGAGGCTGTTGTACCTGTCTTGCAATACCGCCGCTTTTTCACTTCCCGGTATCACCTCTGTCATGGTTTTTTCTTTTTGCTGCTCATCGCGCAGCGCCACCAGGCGTGCCCGTATCCCGCTCACTGTTTGCCTCAGGTCTGCCGGGTCTTTAGCGCTGTACAGTGCTTGTATCCTATCTTCTATATCCTGTACTTTTCGGGAGAATGCCGACTTTCCTTTGCCGGTATTCCGGACTTTATTTTGATGCAGGAAGCTTTTTTCAATCCCCACGGTCACATAGTTGCTGGTAAAGAAGTAGGTGCTGCGATAAGTGTATTTGCCCGACAGCATCCACGTTTTATCTATGTGGTAATTGATCGAAGCCGTCGCGCTGTATGGGGTAAAGTATTCCGTAGAGAAACCCCTGTTCAGGAATACATTGCCCGATTTGTCTTTATCCAGGAAGAGGTAAGGATTCTGAATAGAGCCCGACCCTACATCGCCGTTAATGTTTATGGCTACACGTTTAGATAAGTCCATACTGAATGAAGCCAGTACAGAGGATATGTACATATTGTTAGGCGTGAAGTAAGGGTTGTACACCCCGGCAATAGCTGTATTGGGGTTGTAGTTGGTAAGTATTTCGTTCAGCGTATTTGCCGATCGGTACATCACCTGGTTAGAGTTGCTGTAGCTGGTGCTCAGGCCTGCCTGCAGTTTGCCGGTAGCAAAAGTGACAATTGGCGCCAGTATCCAGGCATAGGCCGCATACACATTGTTGTTGTCCTGGTACAGGCTGTTGAGTAGTGCTGCCTGTCCTTGCCAGTTGCTCTTGTGCCAGTTCAGCATAGCAGAAAACTTCGTCACAGACACCGTAGTGTCCACGCTCGCCAGCGTACCAAAGTACGGGCAATGGTCTACACCCAGGTCTATGTCGAACTGCTGTGAGATCTTCTCATTTACATTCAGCCTTCCCGTCCAGCCTATTGTGTTTTGATAGGGGAACTGCATCACGCCGCCGCTTATATCTATACGCATGCCCGCTTTCGGGAAGAACAGCTTATCGCCAATCCTCACCCACGGTGCGTCAGTCACATTGTTTTGCATAAAGTGGAAATCGTCAGCTTCTATATACATATCCAGGGACCTGTTGAAATATTTTTCAGCCCTAAGGCCAGTGGTCAGCATGGTTAGCGGCTGGTTGTCTGAGAGGTAGGCGCTTGTGAGAGATACCTTCGGCGCGCGTGCCAGTTCTATCTCGTCATTTAGTTCGTTTGCCTCTATTGCCTTGTTATCATACTGCAATGCCTTTTTCATGTAAGCCGCAGCTTTCTCATTGTCGCCGTTGTAATAGTATAACCGTGCATGCAGCAATGAAATATCAGAGTAGTCGGTTCCGTTATTTTCTAAAACATGAAGTGCATTTTCTGCTATGCTGGTCTTACCCATATCTGCCAGTGAGTGGATGTAATCCAGTTTCAGATAGTCGTTGTTAGGTTGCAGTTTTATGGCAGACTGGTAAAGCTGGTAAGATTGTTTATAATCATTGGCATATAATCTTGCCTGTGCTTCCAGCCATACAGAATTCAGATCGGTAGGGTGGGCTGTATGATATTTTTTCAGCACCTTGCCTGCTTTCCTGAATTTCTTGTGGGCAATAAGGCGGTTGGCAATCTTAAATGTATCAGCCTGTGCCGATCTGTTTTTAGCAGATTGCGCAAATAGTGCAGAAGGGCTCAAAAGTAAACATAAGAACAATACCGCTTTCGCGAAATCACTCCAGGTAGTATACTTTAAGTTGTTATTTACCATATAGTTATAACTAAAATCACAAAGCAATTATTACTCCTCTGCTTTGATAAAATTTATTTACTGAACTACTTACTGGTTACTATCTAAAAATCTAATGGTTAGTTGTTCCCGCCTTCTGTTTCCAAAGCGGGGTGCTAAGATATACAAAAATCTGTACTTGTACTAACTTAGGCCATTAAAATGGCATTATTCAAATATTTATTTTTCTACATAAACTTCCGTTATGCTCCGGCGGAGCAACCGCTTTGTAGTAAGGAAAGATCTGGTACGGGTTGATGCCCCATCGCGGGCTACCCCCAATTCGCGAAGAATTGAAAATGCAACCACGTGAAGACGCAGCATTAGAAACTAAAATTAACTACTGCCGGGTGCTGAGAAATGTTGAAAGAGGGATAATAAGCTGGCCCGGTTTTCCCGCATCATGCGTGTAAACTATAAATATTTGGTTTGCACCAAGAAAAATTTTTGAGATCACAGGATTCTGACTATTTTTGCACCCCAAACCAACAAATTCTTCCTTAGCTCAGTTGGTTAGAGCATCTGACTGTTAATCAGAGGGTCTCTGGTTCAAGTCCAGAAGGGAGAGCCACCCTCCAAACGCTTGCCCATCAGGCGTTTGGAGGTTTTAAAAGAACAAAAAAGCAGCATTGTAGCAAGTTTACTAGTAACACCTTTAGTAACACTTTGCTATATGAAGAAACAATTATCTAACGGCTGCAGCCGCTCGGCGATCACAGTATCTCCCAAAAATTGGAAAACAACCAGCATGGCAAAAAAGCCATGGATGATCTTTTACCGCTTCCATTGCCCTAGTCAGACCGGTAAGGGCACCAGGTACCCGAAAGGGATGTTAGTCACGCACCGGGGCATGAATGAGTATAAAACCGCCGATGAACGTCGCGCTTTCTGTAAAGGCACTATTGAGGCAATCAGGGAAGATCTGGAAGACTGCGATTATAATCCCATCACCGGCTATAAGAAGGAGATGTTTGAAGCGATAAAGACAGACTACGAGATTCATCCAAATACGCCTTTGATCGAAGCGTGGAGGCTTGCCTATGAAAAAAGAAAGGTCAGTAAAGGCGTTAAGAGAGACTTTCGTTCTGTGCGTAAGTATGCAGAAGTGGCCGCAAAGAACTTGAAAATTGATGCTATGCCGATAAAAGAGGTACGGCGGCGCCATATGAAATCATTACTTGATCAATTGGGTATAGTGAAGCGCGACACCTGGACAGCCAACAATTATAATTTCTATCGGTCACATCTGAGTATGCTATTTAATGAATTATGCCAGTGGGAAGCTATCGAGAATAACCCTATGGATAAGATCACCAAAATGAAGCATGCGGTCGCTAAACGCGCCACACTGACAAAGGAGCAGCGTATTGCCATCGATCAGGGCCTACGGAAGGATAATTACCGGTTTTGGCTTTTCATGCAGATATTCTTTCTTTCCGGTGCAAGGGAAACGGAAATGATGCAGGTAAAAGGGCATCATGTGAATTTGAAAGAACAAACTATAAAATATCTGATTTTAAAAGGAACCAACTATCAATATGAATATCGCCCTATTCCGAATAATGCTGTCAATCTTTGGGAGCAAGCTCTAGTAGATTGTAAACCACACCAACACGTATTTTCTCGTGGCCTGAAACCTGGGGATGAGCCGATTAAATCTTATCAGATAACGAGACGGTGGGAGCGTTGGGTAAAGCTGCGAGTGGATAGCGACGGCAATAAGAAATACGGCGAAAATATACCTGATTTCTATAGCCTGAAACATTCTCACAGCTCAGAGGTTTCAAAGAGGGTGGGTACCAGGCTGGCCGCATTGCACAATCAGCATACGGAGGCTATTTTAAAGCGAAACTATGACACTGAGGGAGTTAATAGAGATATGGAGATACTGAAGGGGATTGATATTGAATTTGCTCCGGTGTAGTTATCCGACAGCCGTTAGCAGATCTTCAAAATCCCGTTGTGTGCGTATGCCCCGCATAACGCTGTAATGTATAAAGCCCATGGACTTAGCATTGCGCCAGATGTTGCGTTTTACCATCTTCCACATCTTGCCGACTACTCGTTGGTTTTTCGTCATTGGTTAAGTCTGTTATCTCGCCATAAAAGGTAAATGCATAGCATCAATGCGAGAATTGACACTATGCATACAGTTATTGGGAATAGCATTATCCTACAAATATTTGCTGAAACTCAGCGAGGTAGCCGCTGATGCCTGATGGCAGTTTCTTTCCATCAAATATGTTCAACAGTTCGCCGCCAAGTCTGAAAGCAATACCTTCCAATGCCTGCGGGCTTTTCACGGCCAGCATGTCGGTAATAAGAGTTGTAGCTATCGTAATAGATTCCTTCTACATGTCGGTTGCGCCGGGAAATTTAGCGGCCACAAAGTCGGTCACTGCTACCCCTTCTGGTGATTTCACATAGGCGATAGCCGCTGTAGTGAACACTGCTGCTTTTTGTGTGGCAGTAATAAATTCAGGCTCTTTGCTTTTGGCCCATGCGATGATTTTAGTTACATCGTTTTTGAGTAAATCAAACACTTTCATATCGGTTTTTTTTGATGTTAGTACAGCCGAATTATCCACCGGCTGCGATGTGGTTGTATTATTCAATACCCTTTGCTCATCAGTCGCCCTATCAAGGCTACTCCCATCAGGAAGCAGACTATCAGGAACCCCGGTGAGCTAATGGTTGTCATTTTTAATGTCGTTTGGCGTTGTGCCACCTGTTACTTGTTTGTCCTTGCTTACGTTGCCATATACAGCCGCTGCAAGGGCAAATACGCATTGTTTCCAGTCTCTTTTAGGGTCAAAGTTGCCATTGGTAATTATCGGCTCTACTATCAGGAACGCCCCTGTTAAGTAACCTGTCAATGTTGTGCGCCAGTTCGCGCCAAGTATTTTTGTAATCGTATTCATACTACGGTTGTTTTGCTATTAAACGCTCCAATTTTGTAGAATCAATGTGACGGTCTATTTTCAACTTTGCTACGTCCTTTTCGATAATACTTATGTGATACGTGCTATAGTGAATAGAATCGATCAGAACGCGCCCGTTGACATATAGCCCGTAACTTGCAATGACAGCCGAATGAGATACCTGCCATGCTACCATACAGCCTGTAATAATGGTTACAATCGGGCTTATCCAAGTTCTTGTAAACGCCCGCCATCCTTCTTTTTGCTTGTCAGTCATTTCTTCTCAATTTGTGAAGGGTTGTTAAGTTGAAAAGCATGTTCCCGACATGGGTGTCGGAAACATGCTTAGTTGGGATTAGCCTACGATAAAGACATCTACAGTGCTCACATCACCGGCATTGACAACTTTTGTCAATCCTTTATACCCCGTAACGATCACTACAGGGTTAGCGGGGTCGGTAGTGACATCTATTGCATAATTGTACTCCGATGCAGTAGATGTAGTGCCACTGTTGGGATCATGCGCAGTAGATGTGTTTTGGATAATACACTTACTGGTAGAGGTGATACTTGGATCAGTTGGAGTAGTACCTACGCCCCCTACGAGTGTAACTGATAAAATTGCTAAAATGCTCTTCATTGCTTTTGTTTTTGTGGCTCACGCTCATCACATAAGCCGGTTAGTGAAAATTGTTAAATATGGACTAAATGAAAAAATACCTTAACTACCGCTGTGCCATCACCTGACGTTGGATTTGCTACTGTCGACTGAAATGTTAAAGCGGTATTTATAGTGAGAGTTCTGCTTGATGTAGCTTGACTTGTACCAGTCGATTGTATGAAATTAGTTACCGTAAATACGGTTGCTGTAAATATAGTTTGAGTAACTTGGCATATAATATTTGAACCCTCTAATATGTTAATAGTAGATGCCATAGTGTATGGCGTAGTAACAGGCGTAAAGGCGATAGTAATATTCTCAACTACTATATAGTACCCTGTTGGCGGAGTTGGTACTAAAACGACAGGACTTGAAAAAGAATTTTGAATTATCGATTGGGTTAGTAGGGTAGTGTCTACCAACGTGGTACCTTCATTTGTGACTGCGCTGACATTGCTAACCCTTCCCTGCGCATCTACTGTAATAACAGGTACTGCCATTGCGCTACCATACATTCCCGCCGTTCCTATATTCGGCATGGAGATAGTTCCGCTTGTCGTTATCGTGCCACCTGATAGCCCTGCGCCTGCCGTTACGGACGTTACTGTGCCTGTGCCGCCACCTGATGTAAATGTGTAGGTAACAACGCCTGATATTCTGCCTTGTGCATCTGTGGTTATACTCGGTATATGTGTGGCATCGCCGTAGGTGCCGGAAGTGCCGACATTCGGCATTGAAATAGTGCCTGTATTGGTTATAGTACCACCGTTAAGGCCTGATCCTGCCACCACTGATGTAACCGTGCCGTTATTAGTTGGCAGGCCTGTTACTGTCCATGTAGTAGCATCATTGCGGGTAAAGGT
This sequence comes from Bacteroidota bacterium, assembly GCA_013288285.1. GTDB lineage: Bacteria > Bacteroidota > Bacteroidia > Chitinophagales > Chitinophagaceae > Nemorincola. Next base: position 8,679 of record JABDCE010000026.1, on the reverse strand, counting down.
GATTATGCCGGCTGCGTAGGTACCTGACGCGGTATATTTGTTGTAAGCGGTATTCCAGTTGGCTATATTTCCGCTGGTAATGCCGTGTGCTGCCGATGCAGTGAAGAAGGGATCTGTTTCTGTGTAGCTGCTAATATACCCGCTCGGGTTGCTTGCAGCGTAGTAAGCAGTAGAAGTAAAAGCGTTGCTTCCAAGCATAGCCCAGAAGGCAGAGAAATGAGCCTGCGAAAGCAATAGTGAACTATCCACCTTCAAATAATTCAATAATCCCCATCCTGCGGCGGGGATCGATGTGTTTACGAGGTTCAGCGTTGCCAGTGCACTGGCGTAATGGATATTATCCGCACCGGCGAAGGTGGTCACTTTGTTGGCCGTGTTTTCAGTCGTGTAAGGAATGATCGTCTGGTAATTGGTTAGTAGCGCCAGTATCGTATCATACACATTCAGTGTGAAGCTATAGCCGTTTGTGTTCGCCCTGGCTATGGTGTATTTGTGTATCAGGCTGTCCCTTCCGTTGCCTTGGTAAAACCATATACTATCCTTGGCATTGGTTACAGCATTTGCATACTGCTGGGTAATAGGTTGCGCCATAACAGGCGCTACAAAGCAAATAAAAAGCAGGGCAAATAAAATAGGGCGCATTTGATAGGGTATAGAGTTAAAGCAAAAATAGGTAACATTTTTAAAATTTCTTTTGAATTTTATAAATTCATAGAAAATATTAATTTTGTCGAAGTGAGATAGAGCAGCGATAGCTCGATTGGCTCATAACCAATAGGTCACAGGTTCGATCCCTGTTCTCGCTACACGCATCAGGCACAAACGCGAAGCCATGTCCATTGTTTCCAATTACTAAGGAAGGGGAAACAATAATTACCGGATGGCCTTAGTTCGCGGAGCCATCATAAATCAGACAGGGCAACGATGAGTTAGCCCGGAACAAAGTGAAACGCCTCGTAGTAATACGGGGCGTTTCTGCGTTTAGTCATGTATGATCGTCATACCAGCCGCCGTGAGTGTAGCTATAGCCGTAGCGCTGGCAGATGTCGGCGGGGCCAGCGGGGTATTCCCGCTTATAGCAAAGATGCCGCCACTCACACTCGCGCCGCTCCATCCGCTGTTATTGTAGAAGTCATTGATTAGCCGATCCACTATGCTACTGCTGAATTTATTGGCCGACAGGTTCACAAACTTTAGGTTAGGCATAGGCTGCTGCAATATATCCGGCGAAAAGTCGCTGATGCCATTATCTGGCAGATTCAGTTCTGTCATCGTAGGATAGCTGAGGGCCAGCGGCGCAAAATCCACGCTTCCGGTAAGGTTCTGTGCATCAAATTCAAAGGCATTGATATTAGCTGGTAAGGCATTCCCGCCCAGCGCGTTATCAATGAGCGGTACTGATGTAGAGGTTATCTGTATCCATGCCAGGTTATCGTCGTAAAACCAGTTCACCGTATGCCCGCTGGTATTCACGCCGCTATAGGTATGCGACTGCACCCTGAAACCCGCGCCTGCCATCCGGTATTCGGTAGTCACATACGGCCATCCGCTGTTATCTCCCCAATCCACTATATTCTGCGAGGCAAACGATAGTGGGTTTACATTCCATGCAAAAGTATAGGCGAAACCTGCCGGCGATATATCAAACGTCATATACTTGGTCAGTAGCTCGTAGTTATTGGCAAAGTACAGCAGCTCTCCCGGGCCGTTGGCATATCCCCATTGCCCGTCATTGAAAAAGAAATTGCCGGTAAGCGGGTATAACACGCCCTTTATGGTCGTTTCCAGGTAGTTGAGCAGCACCGTTTCATCCGCCGCGCTGTAGAATACCGATGTAGGCAGTACTACCGTGGCGCTCCCTATCATTATCGTCTTGGTTATTGCGTAAGGGTATACCGATGCCCACGTTCCGCCACTCATCGCGCCCGGCGCCATGAACCAGTTAACCGTCTGGCCGCCTACGCTCGTATCTACCAGCGCATTTTGACTTTCGCTCAGGTAGCGTATCGGTAGTGTCGCATGTATCAGATCCTTGGTCTTGGTATCGCTCAGCTTCCATGCCTGCTTCGCACCGTCGCTCCCATCACCCAGGTCATACATCATCGGTTGCCCTTCGTAAAACACATGATCCATCTCCCACAGCTTGGCCATCCCTTCCCATAGCGTCTTCGGTACACCCACATCAGTAGTGCCCAGGTTCAGCGACCATGTTTTCCAGCTTTCCGCATTTGTGATCACCTGCTCAAAGCTCTGCTGCTGGAATCCCTGGTATACGCCGCTCAGGTTCATATCCCGCTTGTCCATCTCCGCACGTATGCTGAAGGTGGGTATATAACCACCTGCCCAGCCGTCTACTACTACCAGGTTGTTATTGGTATCGCTGTAGGCCTGTACCAGCCGGGTATTACCAAAGCTGTCCCTGTTGGTGCCTGATACCAGTATCGGGTCAGACAGGGAAGTATAGAACGCCCCGCTGCCATCCTCATTGTTCACACGCAGATAGTAGATACCACTATCGCCGGGTACGCCTATGCTGTTTGGTGTAAGGTAGTTCCCGAAAGAGAACGCCCATAGCGATGTCACCAGCGCCGTTACCACCCCCGTCACGGGATCTGTGTAGTTATTGAAGCCGGTAAGCTGCGTTCCCTTGAAGTGGGGAGATACTACCGTGGTCACCAACTCCATATTGCAGTCGAGTATATCCAGCGTCGGGCCACTGAATCCCCCATTATCCTGGGTATGCACCATTATGGTTATCGTGTCCGTAAACAACGCTTTCCATTGGTAGGGAATAGCCGTCTGGTAGCTCTTGTTTAAGCCATCCAGGTAGGAGGTATGACCAAATGGCCGCTCATTGTATATCGGCGCAAGTGTGCTTTCGGCTTCATACAGGTGAATGGTATTCTGCGGAATTGGAATAGTAATATGAGACATTTGATAGGGCTTAGATTACAAAAGTAGGAGTAATTTATTATATTTGCCGTACATGGAAACCGCTCTGAATAAAAAAGAATTACCACCCATTAAAGGCTGGCAGGCCGAAGCGTATATTTATTCGATATTATTCTGCTGCCAGGTACATAAAGACCATCCGCCTTTTGAATTGCACCTTTCCAAGATATGCGCCCTGTATGATATTTACGGCGACATATTCGATATGCAAATCATTAAGGAGATGTTTCATAAGGTGAAAAACAGCACCAAACCTTTTGATGATTTCACCACGCAATTACGACTGATTCCTAAAGAGCATCAAACCGAGGTATATAACGACTGTGTGACAATCCTTCAGAAAAGGATTATGTATGATGATCCCAAAGACCCTAAAGCGCTGCCATTGATCGAGCGGCAACGCAATGATGCGCGTAAATACCTGATTAAAATAATGACCATTTTGGAAGCGGAATTGACGTAAAAAGCTTCCATATTACCTACTTATCACTTTTTATTTATACTTTACCTATTCACCTAAAATTTTTCTTATGAAAAAATTAGCTTTTCTATGCCTTATGATCTGTATGGTTATAAGTGCATCGGCTCAACGTTACAGTGGAAGCCATCACACGAGCAGCCATGGCGGCCATTATTCAGGCAGTCATGGTAGTTCGCATAAGGGCGGCCATTATCATCAAAGAGGCGGCGCAAGGCATTATGGGCGCCACAAATAATAAATTATATAGCCCCTACTCAACCAGGTAGGGGCTATATGCTTCAACTTGGCATCAAAATTGCGATTTTATTGTAAAATGTTACTTTTGTATAATTCAAAGCTATGGAAACTTTTTATTCAGTATTAGCTATTGTATATATTGCAGTCTGCGGTATTATTTGCGGAGCGGCACAATGGAGAAGATTAAATCCTCTTATTACATTTTTGGTTTCTTTCTTTTTTACACCTATAATTGGCCTAATAATACTTTTTCTTTCACCTCATGAAGATGATATCAGGGTGCAAAAAGAAATTCTGGAAGAATTAAAAAAACTTAATAACAAATAACCATGAAATACCTGCCGTTACTTCTACTCATTTTAGTTATATACCCTGCTTGCAAGAAAACGTCTCATAACAATCTTACGCCGATAGACAGTTTTTATATAGATAGCAATCTCACCTATCAGACACAAATGGATTCTGTAGGTGTAACTATTGGTAAGGAGTATTTTTTTCAACACCAATCCGCCTATGATTATGATTCTTTGATGTTCAATGCCGATAGTACGATATCTGAAATAAGGTGCGTTGATTCAATAAGGTCGGTATATACAATTAAACCAGTTTTTTCTAAAACATATCCTCTTACTGCCCAGTATGGTGATCCCGCTCCTCAAGGCAGCTATATACTTATAGTTGCATCGAATCATTACAATTATATCCCCATAAGCAGGCAAGGAAACATTCTTGGATTTGGAGGCCTTTCAATTCATTTAAATTAAGCATTCATCATCATAGCGTTAGTTACGCTTGGGTGCGCCCATAATTCATAGCTTGTCGGTTTTCTAAGTGCCAGGTTCTGGTCTACATGCACTATATAACCCTTCCATTGTACCCCTTTCCAAGTCCATTGTATATACCTGTTTCTCGCAGAAGATGTCATAATAGAGTACATATTTACCGGAGATGCGGTAGTTAGCGTTATCTTATAAGGCCTGAATAGCTGAGCGTCAAGGTTAACAATCGGTATGTCATATACTTCATTTATCGGGCTTGCGCCTACACCTACCGTAAGATTGGTTTGTATGCCAGGTACTAGAGCCGTAGTATCATTATATAGCATCTGGTATATTTTTTGATACACCAGGTTGAAATTATCCAGCCCATCGAGCATAGAGTGAAGATAAGCGCCCAGCCTACGAAGGTTCTTTCCAGGGGTCAATCCAAGATTTATTGCCGTATCGGGGTAATAAAGACCATAAATATATTCCGCAACTGCCGCTGTCGGGTCAACATTTTGAGCATTTGGGTACATCTTCAATGGTATACATGCCTGACTAAAGAATGCAGAGTTATCCGGTAGTGGCACTTCCACTGTCACCGGAGTAGCTGAAGGATCAAGTTCAAAAAGGTAGGTATCATTACTCCCGCTCTGTGCCCCTGGTAGTGGTGATGATGGTATAGGACTATTTACCTGTTGAGCCCTTGTCTTTTCTGCGGCATACATTTCAGCTATCATATTTACAAGCAGGTTCAGATTTGTACCCGGCACTTTAGTAAGAGGCGTATTGAAGTCTATTTCTTTATTGAATGCATCAACGCCAAAATCGCTATTAGTATTCTGGCCGGCATATCCGCTCTGAATAAAACAGTTCATTATCTCAGTCAATGGCTCTATCTTCATTGAAGACACATTTGTAAGGAGATCTATTGCGGCTCCATGAGTATCATCAAAGAAGTAACTTAGATGTTCTATGCGTACTACATTTCCTTCAATTGCCAATCCGCAACACCATACATTGAAACAAGTCTTAAAAATATCATTCAGTGATATGCTCATATAAGGATACCCAGGCAGCAATTGCATAGCATTTGCACTTACCATTATGGTTTTCATCGGATCATTATCATACTTAGTAGCACTGTGACTAAGGAAGTTGCTCACGCCGGTATATGGTGTTCCCGCCGGTACGATTGGGAAGCCATATTGATCTGTGCTATCACTATTCAACATTGGCACAAGCTGCTGCAATATTTTGTAGGGGTAGAATCCCATTAGCGGAGATCCTGGGAATGACGGAGCGGCCACCGGCGCGCTTATACCTGAATTATATGCCGATGCAAAAGATACCTGTAGATTCGCAAGATGGAAGGTGGCGTTAAAGGTATTGTTCAAACCGGTTCCACCTGCTGTATTATCCAATACAATACCTACAATATAGCATTTTCCATAATTTAGAGTAACAGGTACACTGCTCGTAATTGGGCTATATGATGGCGTTGTGGATAAAGTAACAGGTAAGTCGTAAATTATCTGATACAAATAAAACCCTGTGATCGGATCAAGGGCGGGTTTATCATCTGGCCCTATTTCAAACAACACAAATTTCAACGAACCACCTACATACGTCCTATTGAGGTTAATTGTACTTCCTAGAGCAAAAGTGATACTGATATTGCAGTTCACATCTACATTCACGCCGCTTTGGTTGCTATCTACCAGCAGATTCTTTACCAAGTAAGTTTGCTTCGTCGAGTTTTGGCTATTATTCACACCATCAAACACCGCCTCATTTAGCCATTGGCTTTCATTCTGCTGTATCAGGAAAGGCTGTAGTATATCATTACCTATAAAGGTCGTTGTACCATTATTCTGCACTTGGTTATAGTTATTCATGGAGGGTAGTGTGTGATTGCCGCCGCTTGGATCGCCGCCGTCAAAACCATTCACCACATAGGTTTGTGGGTTTGCGGTGGTCGCTGCCGATATATAATTTGCATTCCAAAGCAACTTTATCCCCGGATGCCAGCCGAAATCAGCATTATTCGTCCAGCTGCTGCCCGACTTCGTCCACATTGGTATATTGAATTGTTTATCTCCTAAAGCGCTGACGAGCACATTAAGGTCTCCGTTTAATGTCGGAACATCGAATATACCTCCCTTCAGCAAAGGATCGCCATTCTGCTTAGGGTCGCTGCATTGGCTGAAATTCAACTTACATTCATATGCAGTGGCATACCCGGTGCGGTAATCCACAAAAGCATCTACGCGCATAATACAGTCAGCTTGTATACCACCGCCTGCAGCGTAATAAAGGCTCAATAATATATACCGCGCATCCCTCACGAAGCCCAGCGCCTGCGACTGTGCGGTGAACACACCCATATAGGTAGTATCCCTGTCCCAGGTTATCTTAATATCTTGCCATCCGCGCGGCAATACCAATATAGGGGTAGGTGTACTACCAAGCGTGACATTATAGGTATCATCAGTATTGCGGGTAGCTGAATAATAGTTGCTTGTGGCTGGGTCAATCAGGTAAATACGTAGTTTGGGTTCAAATGCCATCGGTGATAGTGTTTATCGGTTACTTTTAAATGCTTGTGAGTTTTTCAGTTCCAGAAGGGTAGCACGCATATCAGGTTGTCTTTGCTGTTGTCGGGTTTTACCAATGACATATCCCAGATCATACCCCACCTTTTCAAACTTATCAGAAACGATCCTGGCCACTTCTTTTATCAGGTAGCTGTTATCCTGCTGCGCAGCTGCTGCAGGTAACGGATTATTCACATTATGCACGGCATATTGTATGAGCCTCTCCGTATCTGTATTGTTGAATATCTGCGTACCTACTGGCGCGACATATGTCGAGTCTGTATTAAACAACATCGGTTGTCCGGATGGCGTAATGCCGAATTCCCGCCCGCGCTCACCAGCTCTGAATACCGGTGTTTCCGTAATACCACCGGTCCAGAACTGAGGTAGTGGGGTAGATGCCGCTGCTGCATATTGGACTGCGCCTATGCCCGATACCAGCGCTGTCTCCACCACAGCAAAAGGAACAGTAAGCGGATCAGCATACATTGGTAGTATCTTGGATATTGCCAATGCAGTATTCATTAATACCCCTGCTTCAGCGGCTTCCTTATCAAACTTCGCCTTTTTCAAGGCAAGCTGGTTCTGCTCCTGTTGTATCTGGTTTTGCGCAGCCGCATGCGCCGCTGCCTGTGTTTGCAAAAGGTTATCTTTAGTGATCTGGTAATTAGCTGAAGCATTTATAGCCTCTATCTTTTGTTGGTTAGCTATTTCCAGTTTTTGCGATTGTATCTCTAACTGCTGTGCCTCTGCGGCAAACTGATTGTTTTTGATAGTAATAACGGCCTGCATAGTCTCCTGTGCAAGACTTATAGTGAGGTCTTTTATCTCCTTTAATGCTTGTTCTTTCTTGCTTTTCTCATACTCAGCAATAGCTATTAATTTATCACTGTGCGCTTTTTCTGCATCTATTTCAGACTTCTTTACATCCGCTTGCATTGCCTGTAGCTTATCACCGTCTGTAGCGCGGCCAAGTAATGCAGGTGCATTTTTCTCATCAGCTACGGCCTTATTACCATTTCTTACCTTTTCTTCAGCTGATGCAATAGCGATATTCAGTTCCTTTATCTTGTCTTCATGTTCATCTTTACTGCCATCACTGAATACATTTAATCGCTTTGCTCCTGCAAGTTTCACCGCATCTCCCGATTGCAATAGTTCCAGTTCCGTAGATAATCGCGCGATCTCTATACGGCTTGCCCGTAATTTTTCTATATAGTCGGTCAGCTCTGCCTCTGCTTTCTCGTGACGCGCCTCTATTTCTTTGGCTATAGCTGCATCTACTTCACGCGACTTTTGTAGGACCGTGACCACTTCATTATTGGCATCCTTGATCCTGGCCGCATACTTATTCTCACTTTCACCTACTTTGCCGTGCCATTTCTCGATGATGGCGGCCATAGCCTCCCCGTGCTGTATTGCTGCATAACGCTCTGCTGCTTGCAATTGCTTTTCATCCTCGAATGATTTTCTACTATCGTCAAACTGCTGCTTGGCTAAAAGAAGTTGTTTTTCATAGTTGGCTTTCTCATTCTCCAGGTCACCGGTGAGGCCTTTGGCATTAGGTTTATGTTTTGCCTTATCTTTTTTGCCTTCAAGTATGGCAATATCTTCTTTCAGGCGGTCCCGCTCTTGCATCAGGCCCGAAACT
>JABDCE010000025.1 GCA_013288285.1 Bacteroidota bacterium | reverse complement strand
CACTATGGGTTTCGACAAAATACTCTTTGGTATGGAATACAATACGTCGTTACCGGACTATATACGCAACTATGCTATGTCGCCACTTGGCGGTGGTGGCATGTTCGTAGAGCATCACCCTTTCCCGCATATTTTTCTGCCCCGGCCCACCGAAGAAGGCCAGGTATTCTGCGAGGCCAAGGTGACATTGGGGCACAAAGTCAAAAATCCTAAGGATGGTATCCCACAGATCATATTTACGACGTTCAGGGTACCTTCGGATGGATCTGCCATTGCCATAAAACCGTCTACGATCCATAACGACAGTTTTACCAATGGCCGCTTAGCTGTCTTCGTTGCAAATACAAAGGCCGATACCGTTGCATTCAGGGAAACTTCGCCATTCACCAATATCAGTGTAAAAGACAAATAGGCTTGTGCGTGGCATGTTTTAGTATATTTGTCATTCACCATACTGTCTGTATACTATGAAACCGGTTCTGTATTTATTATTCTGCTTGTTCATTCCCGGCGCCCCTGTCGGCGTGGTGAATCACCTGACCAATGAAAAATTCAATGGCAAGGTAAAATCAATAGCAGAGTCGATCTACACCACCAACGATAAAGGCCAGGTGATGAAATACCAGTCTGTACAAAAACATTCGTACAGCTTTAGCCCTAAGGGCTATGGCACCGGCGCGCTCGGTATTATAGACCAGGGCGCAGATGAAGACGGCCTCACTACTACCTACAAATATGATACTGCGGGCCGGGCCATATGGAGTGAAATGAGAAGCAATGCGGACAAACAGCGGGAGGTGATGTCTATATACCGGTATAACCAGGATAAGCAACTAATAGAGAAAGACGACAGTATCATACCTATGTCAGTAAGAGTAATAACCCGGTACACTTACGATGCAAGCGGTAATCTCGATGAATCAACCGAATCACAGGCTAATGCCGCACCTGTAGTTACTAAGTACAAGTACGACGAAAAAGGCCACCTCATAGAAAGAACACATTTTGGCAAACCTGTCGAAAAGGTCACCTACACCTATTCTGATTACGATCAGCAGGCAAACTGGAAAAAGCGGGTTGATCTGGTAAACGGGAAACCTGCCAATATCTGCCTTCGCGCTATAGTTTACTATTGATCAGTTATTGTCCTTGCAAGGCTTTGCATTCATCAAACCAATTGTTATATTTATGCGGCAATGAAGCGCAAAGTATACCTGGTTGATAATGACCGCGAAAAACTATTTCAGTAATCTTACAGGCGATTTTTTAGGAGGTACTGCTGCCCTGCTGGTAGCGCTCCCCTCCACTATTGCCTATGGGCTGATGAGTTTTGCGTCCCTGGGACCGCAATATGCATCTATGGCTGCTATCGGTGCTATTTTAGGCACTATTCCTTTATGCCTGATCGCACCACTTTTCGGTGGTGTAAAGGGATTAGTATCTGCACCCACTGCAGCCACTGCAGCCGTTATATCTGTGTTTGTTGCGGAATTGGTTAAAAGAGGTAATATCCCCATAGATGTTATCCCTGTATATGTCACCATGCTGTGCCTGTTTGCCGGTTTGTTACAGATCATTATAGGCAACTTCGGAGGTGGGAAATTTATCAAGTACATCCCCTACCCCGTTATCACCGGCTATCTGAGCGGACTGAGTGTGCTGGTACTCATCGGACAGTTGCCCAAATTGATCGGCCTGCCTAAAGACACCAACCTCATAAATGGTATATTTATGGTCGGTTACTGGAAGTGGGAAAGCATTACTATCGGCTGCATCACTATATTGTTCATGGCGCTGGCCAGGAGATACACGAAAAAAGTGCCTGCGGTGATAGTCGGCCTCGTTGCAGGCTTCATAACCTACTGGCTGATTGCAATTGTGGATCCCGCACTGAGAACATTAGATAACAACCACTATGTGCTGGGCGAAATTTCCACCTCTGCATCTGCCATCATGGCCAACGTAACTCATAGATGGGCGCTGTTCCAATATCTGAATTTTGATGCGCTAAAAACTGTTCTTGTGCCGGGCATGACCCTTACGTTACTATTATCCATAAATACACTCAACACCTGCATTGTGCTCGATGCCGTAACATACGCCCATCATGACCCCAAAAAAGAACTGATGGTACAAGGCCTGGGCAATATAGCTACCGGCTTGTTTTGCGGTATCCCCGGAGCAGGTATTCTTACCTCATCTATAGAAAATATACGCAGCGGTGGCAAAACAAGCAAATCCGTACTGTTTGTTGGTATTAACTCGCTGATAGTACTGCTGCTCTTCGGCAAATTTGTAGCCTGGATACCTTTGCCTGCCCTCGCTGGCATACTCATCATGGTGGCCTTCAGCCTTATAGATTTTACCATCTTCTCTATGCTGAAGCATAGATCAACCGTTTTCGACTTCATTGTTATCCTCACTGTAGTGATAGCCGCTGCAGAATTAGACTTGATCAAAGCGGCAGGTGTGGGAATATCAATGGCCATCCTTTTGTTCTTAAAAGAGCAGATGGGCGCTACCGTTATACGTCGCAAATTATTCGGCAACCAGGTATTTTCAAAAAAAGTGCGCATGGCCCATGAGCGCGATGTGCTGGAAAATAAAGGCACTGAGACCATTATCATACAACTGCATGGACAATTATTCTTTGGTACTACAGACCAGCTTTTCTCCAAACTGGAACCCTATTTCTCTACCTGTAAATTTATAGTGCTGGATATGCACCGGATACAGTCTGTAGACTATACAGCAGCCAATATGCTAAAAAAGATACTCGTAAGGATCGTGGAGAACAATGGCTATCTCATATTCTCGTCTATACCTGAAGTATTGTCAACCGGACAAAACCCAAAGAAATACTTAAAGGATTTTGGCCTGCTACACAATGATCGGGTGAAGCTTTTCGATGACCTCGATACCACTCTTGCGTGGATTGAAGACAAGGTTCTATTAGATGAAAACGTGCATAAGTTTGATAACAACAGATTCCTGGATCTGGCAGAAATTGAATTTTTTACCGGCTTTTCCGAAAACTTCTTAGATACAATACGTCTGTGCCTTATTGAAAAGAAATACAATGCCGGTGAATATATATTCAGGACAAACGAGGAAAGCGACGAGATCTATTTTGTAAGGCAAGGCAATATCAAGATAGAACTGCCGCTAAATGATGGTAAACACTTTCATTTACAAACGATCTGTATGGGCGGCATTTTTGGCGAAGGTGCGTTTATTGGAACAGTAACACGTTCAGCCGATGCACTTTCCGTTGACGAAACAGATCTGTATGTTTTATCAAGAGATAAATTTAACCAGGCCACAAAATTGCATCCTGAGGTTGCCGGGGTCTTTTTTGAGCGATTAGCTTTGATAATTGCCAACAGGCTTAGGCAAGCTAACGTTGAACTGAAGGTTTTTCAGGAAAATTGACAACGAACGTATTGATTTATAATCACTTGAGCATAATAAATTAAGAATTACAATTTATTATTTCGTTACACATACGTGTTAAAAAACTATCTTTCAATAGTTAATGAAACTACATTTTCAATAATTATTCGAAAAATATTATTGAAAACTATTGGAAATGACATTTTTTTAGTAATATTGACCATTCAATTAACTTTTTAAAACAAAAAACAAATGAAAAAACTCATGCTCGCTGCGTTCCTTGGCGTTTATGCTCTTGGAGCTTTTGCACAGGTTCATCCAGTACCACCACCACCTCCGGGTCCAGGAGCACATCCAGCACCAATAGCACCTCCTCCTCCTGGTAACAGCCCTACTAACAATAATACTCCGGCAGCACCAGTGCCAGGAACTGGTAATAATCATGGAACCACTCCGGTTAAATCACCACCACCTCCAGTGGTAAATCCGACAAATAATAACAATGGCAAACACCATACGCCACCACCACCACCTCCCCCTCCAGGCCCACTGAAAACTCCAAAGAAGCCATAATCAGGCCTTATTAACAACTCAATATAAATTATATAGGGATGCCGCATGGCATCCCTATATAATTTTATGCAATTAAGTCGTATTATGCAAGCTGAATAAATGCACGATCGATTACAAAAAAGTTGAAATACAATGAAAAGATTACTGGTGGCTTTTTTTTCTATTATTTGTCCCGCATTTTCTTTTGGCCAGATATTAAATCTCGATAGGACTGTTGAGGTAGACAGCACAGAACATAAAAAATACGCTGCGGTGATCGGTGCTTCATTTAATACCCTGCAACAGACTTATAGCTTTGTAGATGAATCGATCAGCTACGATTTCACACGCTACATGCCTAAAAATTACATACTGGTGCTGAGTGGCAAGAGCAATCTGACAACATCGGGCAGTTCCGTCATTCAGAACCTGGGATATATACACCTCCGGTTTAGGGACAATGATACAAGACACGTTTCAGCTGAGCCCTTCACTCAATATCAATGGAATGCTACTTTGGGCTTGGTACAGCGTTATTTGCTCGGCTGTAATATGCGCATACAGCTATTGAATAACACAAAAGCCGATATTTATTATGGTGTAGGGTTGATGTTCGAGAACGAAGAATGGAACTATGCCGGCGTAACAGACCTTTCAAAGCTCCCCGCAAATCTTGACCCGATCACCAATAATTTTTACAAAACGAACCAATATGTAAAAGCATCTATCTCTATCAACGATCACTGTGATCTTGTTTCCGCTGTGTTTCTTCAGAATAAGATCGATGACATTATTCGCTCATATCGTTTAAGTAATTATACCACTTTTAATATCCGAATATCCAAGAAGTTTTATTTTGCCGTTTCTGCTGATATATCTTACGACAATAACCCGGTCGTTCCGATCAATAATACTATTTACAGCCTTGCTTCCACTTTGTCAGTACGTTTGTAATAATATGCGTATAAAAATGTTGGAACAAACCGTATCGCATATTTCTATTCTTAGTTTATCTATAGCCTGTTTATTTTAGTTTTTATTTGCTGTTTTTCAGGTAAATTTGTGAAACATTAATTACAAAGGGAACTGGTATATAAGTTATCCCGGTTCTCAGACTTTCGATTGATCTTAATGAGCGACAATTATATAGTTTCCGCACGCAAATACCGGCCACAGACCTTTGACACGGTTGTGGGCCAATCACATATTACCACTACCCTGAAAAACGCCATCAAGAATCAGCACCTGGCACATGCTTTTCTTTTTTGTGGCCCTCGCGGCGTGGGCAAAACCACCTGTGCCCGTATACTGGCAAAGACCATTAACTGCGAGACGCCTACGGAAGATACAGAGGCATGTGGTACCTGTGCGACATGTGTAAGTTTTAAGAATAATGCCTCTTTCAATGTCTTTGAACTGGATGCAGCAAGCAACAACTCAGTCGATGATATACGCGAACTGACCAACCAGGTAAGATTTGCGCCACAGCAGGGTAAGTATAAAGTGTATATAATAGATGAAGTGCACATGCTTACCGCTGCGGCATTTAATGCGTTCCTGAAAACACTGGAAGAGCCGCCACCCTATGCTATCTTCATCCTGGCCACAACCGAGAAACATAAAGTACTGCCTACTATACAAAGCCGCTGCCAGATATTTGAGTTCAAGCGAATTACTACCCACGATATTGTAGCCCACCTTCAAAGCATAGCCAGTAAAGAAGGTATGATAGCGCAGGAAGCAGCGCTGCACGTGATCTCGCAGAAAAGCGAAGGTTGCATGCGCGACGCATTGTCTATGCTCGACAGGATAGCCAGCTTTACAAATGGAATGCTCACGTATAAAAATACGATGGAGCACCTGAATCTGCTGGATGCCGAGTATTACTTCAGGGTCACAGATAGTATGCTCAGCCAGGATGTGGCTGGCACACTCCTGTTATTGGACCAGGCGCTGGAAAAGGGATTCGAAGGAGATATTATTATCAGTGGCCTTGCAGAGCACTTCCGCAATTTATTGCTATGCAAAGACGCACGCATGGCTAAATTGCTGGATGTACCTAACGATCACAAGCCACTGTATAATGAAAAGGCAAACCAAACCCCGCCTTCATTTATACTCTCGGCGTTGAATGTCATTAGCGACTGCGAGCTACAATACAAAAATGCAACGAATAAGCGACTGCACGTAGAAATGTGCCTGATACGACTTTGTTTCCTGTTGCAGGCATCTTCGGCTACTCAGGCTGAAGAAGTAAAAAAAAACTCTGGTAGTGTAAGAAATGATGTGCCGGTTGCTACTCCACCACCTACAGCCAGTATTCCGGCAGTAAAGTCTGAACCTGCTCCTGTAAAAGAATTAATCGAACAGGCGCCAAAATTGCAGTCTACCCAGCCAACACCTGCTCCAAAACAAAATCCTGCCCCCCCTCCAATTTCTGCATCAGTTACAGACAAACCTGAAGGCAGGTCAAGGAAACTAAGTATGGACCTGCTTTCAGACATTGATGCTGCCGTGACTACAGCTGCTGCCAATCAGAACGCTGAAAAAAAGGTACTTTCTGCGGAAACAGCCATGCAGCTTTTTGAACAATATAGAAAGCAACTTTCGGACGCAGGGAAAAGCGTAGTCAGCGCCCAGTTCAGCATGATGCGGGTGGAAGTGCTGCCACCTGATGAAGTACGCCTGATATCTCCCAGTGAATTGACAGACAGCTACGCCCGCGACCAACGTACGGCATTAATAGATTTTTATAGGGAAGCGACAAAGATGATCGTGCGTATAACCACAGAAATCCAGGAAGATGAAGCAGTAATAAGTGCGCAAAAAAACACCGTGCTCAGCAAAAGTGAAATGTATGAGGTAATGGCCGGCAAAAATCCTAACCTGGCAAAACTTAAAGATGGTCTCGGAATGCAGATAGAATATTAGATCTGCTGACGAAACTATTAAATAGGTAAAATGAACATTCGTCTAGACACGGAGACTTTTATCGTTAAGGAACGTTGATTAAATAAATTTCACCATATTGCGAAGTTATATTTCTTTTTTATGAGGCGTAAAATCTGCGAATACTGAGCTATTTAAAGACTTTTACAACGAAATAAAAAAGGAATGGAACAAGTAAGATGGTGGAATTTATTTAATCATCGTTCCTAACCCAATACCAATTGCCTAATTAACCAATTAAACTTACTTTTGACAATCAAAATCTAGAATAATTTTTATGGCGGAAGCGATACGTATGCCTTTGCTGAGCGATACAATGAAGGAAGGAGTGATAGCAGAGTGGCACAAAAAGATTGGCGACACAGTAAAATCTGACGATGTTATTGCCGAAGTGGAGACCGATAAAGCTACCATGGAGGTAATGCCGTATGTAGACGGGACATTACTGTATATAGGTGTGGAAAAAGGGAAAGGCGTACCGGTGAATGGCATCATGGCTATCATAGGCAAGCCTGGCGAAGATTACCAGTCTATTCTGGATGCTGAAAAAGGTGGCAGCGCGAAACCTGCTGCTGAACAAGCCCCACCTAAAGAAGCGGCCCCTGCGGCCCCTGCAGCCCCTGAGCAAAAGCCAGCCGCGCCTGCACAGGAAAAAACACCAGCTCCTCCGACACCTGCTCCAACTCCGGCGACAACTGTAGCACCCGTTGCTGAAACAAAAGAACAACCGGCGTCAGAATCTGACGACCGTATCAAAGCTTCTCCGCTTGCAAAGAAACTCGCTGAAGATAAGGGCGTGGATATACATGCGGTAAAAGGAACCGGCGACAATGGCCGCATCATCAAACGTGATGTAGATAGCTATACACCTGCCGCCGCGCAACAGGCAGGCAAACCCGCCGCTGCCGCAATGGTTGCAGCGCTTCCGGTAGGAGAAGAAGGTCACACAGATGTTCCGCTCACAAAGATGCGCACCATCATCGCGCAGCGCCTGTCTGAAAGCATGTTCACTGCGCCGCACTTCTATCTGCGTATGACCATTGTTATGGATAAAGCTATTGATGCCCGTAAAGCGATCAACGAATTATCTCCGGCTAAGGTATCCTTCAATGACCTGGTGATAAAGGCATGTGCTATGGCTCTGCGCAGGCATCCGGCAGTGAACAGTTCGTGGATGGGTGATTTTATACGCCAGAACCATCACATACATATAGGTACTGCTGTGGCAGTAGAGGAAGGCCTGATAGTGCCTGTGATAAAATTTGCCGATCAGAAGTCCTTATCGCAGATAGCGCAGGAGGCAACTACATTATACGAGAAAGCGCGTACGAAAAAAATACAACCGCAGGAGTTTACAGGCAATACGTTCACTATCTCCAACTTGGGTATGATGGATATTGATGAATTCACTGCCATCATCAATCCACCGGATAGCTGCATACTTGCAGTAGGAAAGATAACACCAACACCCGTTATAGAAAATGGCGCGGTAGTTACTCGTCAACTGATGAAGCTGACCATGAGCTGCGACCACCGTGTGGTAGATGGCGCGGTTGGTTCACGCTTCCTGCAAACATTAAAGGCGTATCTTGAAAACCCGGTAACCATGCTGGTTTAATAAAGTATCTCTGACTTGATTACATAAAATAACAATGAAGCCCCTGCAATCAGGGGCTTCATTGTTATTATTTCAGAACTGGTATTCTTAAGCAAGTGTTGCAGAAACCAATATCTTCTCACAATTGAAAAGATTACCTATCAGGCATTCGGCATTTGCCTGGTCGGCTAGCTTCTGGAAATCTTCAGCAGATATGCCCGGTACTGTTCCCTTTACAGTCAGCTCACTTTTAGTGATCTTGCCGTTATCCAGTGTTATGTCGCACTTTGTTTCCAGTTGGGTCGGTGTAAATCCGGCTCCTCCTATCAGAAACGTCAACTTCATTGTGTAGCAACCGGAATGTGCCGCAGCAAGAAGCTCTTCCGGGTTGGTACCTATACCATCTTCAAAACGGCTCTTAAACGAGTATTGCGTTTTGTTGAGTACAGTGCTTTGGGTGGTCAGGTTGCCACTACCTTCTTTTCCTGAGCCGTTCCATACGGCGGTTGCGTTACGTTTCATGCAAATGGTTTTTTATGAGTGGTAAAGATAACGTTAAGTAGATTGCAGACAACCTGTTTGATCTTATAGAGCCATAAATAACCATTACTTAAAACAATGTTTTATTAAAAATGATAGACACATCTCGAACAAATATGAAATAAAATATAGCGATAGCTAATTATTCATACTGCCTTATTTGGGCAAATTCGGCTTTCCACACTAACTTAGCCCCATGCAAAAAATATTGATCGCCAATCGTGGCGAGATAGCTATGCGGGTGATGCGCACGGCAAAAGAGATGGGCATAAAAACAGTAGCAGTATATTCCGAAGCAGACCGGAACATGCCTTTTGTAAGGTATGCCGACGAAGCTGTTTGCATAGGCCCTGCCCTATCCGCTCAATCATACCTGCGTGCAGATAAAATAATTGAAGTCGCTTTAAAAACAGGGGCAGAAGGCATTCATCCGGGCTACGGTTTCCTCAGTGAGAATGCTTCATTTTCAAAAGCCGTAAGTGATGCAGGTTTGATATTTATTGGCCCGTCAGCTCATTCCATCGAGATAATGGGCAGCAAAATAGGTGCGAAACAAGCCGCGAAGAAATTCAATGTACCCATGGTACCCGGCACTGAGGAACCCCTGAAAGACATAGAAGAGGCCAGGAAGGTAGCAAGAAGCATAGGTTTCCCTATCCTGGTAAAGGCTTCTGCCGGTGGCGGTGGAAAGGGCATGCGTGTGGTAGAAAATGAGGCAGAATTTGAAGAGCAGATACGCGCAGCAAAAAGTGAAGCATTGAACGCATTTGGGAATGACGATGTGTTCATCGAGAAGTACGTAGGTGCGCCTAAGCATATAGAGATACAACTGATGGGCGACCAGCATGGTAATTACGTTTACCTGTTTGAGCGTGAATGCAGTGTACAGCGCCGCCACCAGAAGCTGATAGAGGAAGCGCCATCGAGTTGCCTGACGCCAGAAATAAGAAAAGCGATGGGCGAATGTGCTATCGCAGCCGCACGGTCGTGTAACTACTATGGGGCTGGCACGGTTGAATTCCTGGTCGATGAAAAGCTCAATTTCTACTTTCTCGAAATGAATACCCGCCTGCAGGTAGAACACTGTGTAACGGAAATGATAACAGGCATAGACCTGGTGAAAGAACAAATAAATGTGGCCCGTGGCAATAAGTTGTCGTTCACACAAGACGACTTGAAAATAACCGGGCATGCCATAGAGTTGCGGGTATGTGCAGAAGATCCGTTCAATAACTTCCTGCCCGATACAGGCAGGCTGGAGATGTACCAGCCACCAAAAGGCCCCGGTATCCGCGTAGACGATGGTTACGAGGAAGGAATGGATATTCCTATATTTTATGACCCAATGATAGCCAAGCTGGTGGCCTATGCCGCCACAAGAGACGAGGCTATTGACAGGCTTTGCCGCGCCATCGATGAGTATTATATCAAGGGTATACAAACCACTTTGGTATTTGGCAAATGGGCAGTGCAGACCGAACCGTTCCGCTCCGGTAACTTTGATACCAAATTCATTGAAAAGTACTTTAAGCCAGAGTACCTGTATCACAATGACCCGGAGGCTGAGCAGGTAGCAGTCTTGTTATCAGCAGAGATATGGAATAAGGACAAAAAACAAAGTAACCATGCTGGTACCCAGGTAAGCGCAGTAAGCAAATGGAAGATTAACCGGGCGTAGACTATTGTATTTTCATAAAAAAACAAGATATTTGTATATCACTTAAAAAATCAGGTGCCATGGCAAACGAAAATCCGAAGGATCCGAATAGTAATGAAAACCAGGGACATGAGTCCTGGTTAGATAAAGCGTTAGACAAAATCAACACAGACTTTCCGTTATCCGGCGGCGAAACTGACGAAGACCTGGAATCGGAAGAAGATACAGAAGATGTAGCCGATTCTGGAGAAGAAAAAGCCGAACCAAAGCATGAATCATGGCTCGGCCACATACTGGACAATGTAGATACAGACTTCCCGTTATCAGGTGGGGAGCAGGACGAAGACCTGGAACCGGAAGAAGACGAGGATGATGTGGACGAAGAAAAAAAGTAATCAACGATATAACATAAAAAACAGCCGGTAGTATACTACCGGCTGTTTTTCGTTTTAGCGGGATCACATCCATTGTTCTGCAAACCTGCGGAAAGTGCGAATGGTATCTGCAATGACGTGTTCCTCATTGGTAAATTTTTCGCCCAACGCTGTATGCCCAACCAATAATGCACCGTCAATATAACCTGCATTCGGTTGCTGGGCTTGTTTACTGATGTTGTCAAGATTAGTGTGGATATTGTGCGACAACTGGTCAATATTTTCCAGTTGCACCTTGAATTGGTTCTGGAAATGCTCCACTTCCTTCATGGCTTCAGAGCCGGTATTCTTTTGTGCTATTTCGGTAAGAATATTTTTCAAAATACCAATTTCTGATTTATAAAAATCAAGGCTGCGCAGCCAATAGTTATGCTCATTGCTGATGTGTGATATGCTTACTTTTTTCATGACTTGTTTTTTATCAAAGGTATTATTTTCATATCAAGGCGAAACAAAAATATTCCTGTCGCTCATCTGCAAACCCCACGTATAATAGATAGTTTACCGAAAATAGGTACAACTATGCCATTGTTAAATGTTTATTACCTTTGCGACTCAATAAAAGACTTATGAAATATATTTTTCTTCTTATCACTTTCGCTTGTGTGGTTACGTCATGTACAAAAACTAAAACCAATACAGTAACTGTTACGAAATATGATACTGTGACAACTACCGTTAATGATACAATAGCTGTCAATCCGGTTTTGATCGGGACATGGAAATCTTCGACCGGGATTAGCCCCATAATAATTGGATCATCAACTTACCAGGTACAATCCTTCCCTGCCGTAAGGTATATAGCTTCATTAGATACCATATACGATTATTCTCAGTCCACTATGGCATATGCGTCCTTTGCTTATTCTATATCAAAGAACAATGATACCCTGTGGCTGTTGATGCTCAATACTCCCGGCGCTACAACAAATGTCTATACCAGAAATTAATTGATCCAGGAGTTTTCCGTCGTTTGCCAGCAATTGCGCTGCTGCTATCCTTATTGTATACCGGATGGCATTAATGTATTTTCAAAATTTCCATGTTCATTGGGTGTGTGCTATGATAGCAATTTGCCACAAAAACCATTCAATATGGTTTTTTAGATTTCGTTTTAGGGTAAAAAAAGTCCCATCCGCGAACAATTGTAATACAGAAAGTGTTGGTTTTTAGCAACCCTCCAAGTGGCACAATATTTATTCCTCAATAGCGAACGTAATAGCTAAAACTGGGGACCATGATATTCCAATACCACACTAACAACAAAGCGATAGAGGTGCTTAACGATCTTATAAAGATCCACAACGACCGTATAGCCGGTTATCAGCATGCATTGGAACAGCAAAATATAGATTCAGATCTATATGAGGAGTTCGAAAAGATCATTTCAAAAAGTGACGATCATAAGCAGCAACTGCGGGAGAAGGTAACAGAGCTGAATGGCCGTGCAAAAACTCAAGCTCCTATATTGGGCAAAATATATAACGCATGGACTGATCTTAAGGTCACGTTCGCCGGCAATACGCAGAAAGCCATCATTGCAAATTGCCTGTATAACGAGGAAGTGGCACTGCACGCATACAATGCTGCATTGAGCCTGCACGTCGAAATGACCCTGGAAGCACTTCAGTTGATAGAAGAGCAGGAAAGCGAATTGAAAAAAGTTTACGAAAAAATGAAACGCTACAAAGATGCCCGCCATACTGTAGACTACAGAATGTTATACTATACTTAATGTGAACCGTAAGTCATTTATATGTACCTTAACACCATCAAAAAAGCCGGGTTGACACAACCCGGCTTTTTTGATGGAATGATTTTTTATGGCAGTTAGGAAAAGATATAAATTAATGGCTTAATGCAGGTAAAAAACATTAATGTTCAGGAACTGCTTGGCCGCTTGCGGCTGTATTTCCAGGAAAATGACCTTTCACGAAAATATACTAATGAAGAACCGCTACGTGCCGAACTGTACAACACAGATCAGTTAGAACAGCATGCAAAATACATAGCAAAGGCCCACAAGGTAAAGCCCGGACGTGCAAAAGATAAACTCTTAAAACGGCTGGCCAGTAACGAAAAAATACTCATCGAAGTACGCAATCTGCTTACAGAGACCATAAAAGACAACCACCTGGTAACGCCAGCCGGAGAATGGTTGCTGGACAATTTTTACCTGATAGAAGAGCACATCGTAACCGGCAAAAGGCATTTACCGAAGGGATATAGTGAGGGCTTGCCCAACCTGATTAGCGGCCCCTCAGAAGGACTGCCAAGAGTATACGATATTGCGCTCGATATAATTTCGCACAGCGACGGGCGAATAGACCTGGAAAGTCTCAGCCTTTTCATAACCGCTTACCAGTCTGTGACACACTTGCGGCTGGGCGAGTTGTGGGCGATCCCCATTATGCTGCGGCTGGCGCTGATCGAAAACCTCCGGCGTGTTGCCGTAAGAGTGGCGTTGGACCGGGTAAATCAAAACCTGGCCGATTATTGGGCTACGCTCATGACCACTACAGCGGAAAACGACCCGAAAAGCCTTATTCTTGTTATAGCAGACATGGCCAGGTCGGGGCCGCCAATGGAAAGTTCTTTTGTTTCTGAACTGATGCGCCAGCTCATGTGGAAGGGGCCGGGTCTGGCGCTACCGCTCACCTGGGTAGAGCAAAGGTTGTCTGAAAAAGGGCTTACAAGTAACGAGCTTGTAAATATGGAGAACCAAAAGCAGGCGGCAGACCAGGTATCCATAAGCAATAGCATCGGCAGTCTCCGTTTCCTGGGCTCTATTGAGTGGCATGAATTCGTGGAAAGCATGAGTGTCGTGGAGCAAACTTTGCGTAAAGATGTAAGCGGGGTATACCCCTCCATGGATTTTGCAACACGGGATACCTATCGCCATGTAGTGGAGCGGATATCTAAAAACAGTGAAATTTCGGAAAATGAGGTAGCATTGATAGCTATACGGCTTGCCGAACAGGCTGCTGCTATTGATAACACTGATGAAAGAACTACTCACGTAGGATATTATCTTGTGGGTGAATGCAGGTCTAAAACAGAAAAACTCGCAAAGCAGAAGGTAAAGTTTAAAGAAAGGCTTAAACGGGCAGCTAAACAATTTCCACTAACGTTTTATGCCGGATCCATTGTTGTGATTGCATTGGCCGTTGGCGGATACATGTGCATGACTGCATACCGGCAGGCAGTTCCTGCATGGGTAGTAATTGTTACAGGCATTTGCGCCATCCTTGCTGCAACACACCTGGCCACTGCGCTCATCAATTGGCTGGCTACTATGCTCATAAGGCCTGATGCAGTGCCAAAAATGGATTTCTCAAAAGGAATACCGGACGCATATAATACGCTTGTTGTGGTGCCTACCATGCTCTCCGGCCCTGCCAGTCTCGAAAACATAGTTGAGGCGCTCGAAGTGCGGTTTCTTGCCAACCGGTACGATCACCTGCATTATGGTTTGCTCACGGATTTTCCCGATGCAGCTACCGAAACACTCCCGGCTGACAACGACATATTAGAGCTGGCCACTACGCGCATTAATGAACTGAATGACAAGTACGGCCCCAATAGTAAATTTTTTCTGTTTCACCGTCCCAGGAAATGGAATCCGCATGATAAAGTATGGATGGGCTATGAAAGAAAGCGGGGGAAGCTATCTGAATTGAATGCTTTGCTTCGGGGAAAAAACAAGGATTATTTCTCCCTGGTAGTTGGTGACATTGAGGCCATACCCGCTGTAAAATACATTATTACCCTGGACACCGATACACAATTACCACGCGATGCAGCATGGAAGTTGGTAGGAGCAATGGCACACCCGCTGAATCACCCGGTATATGACCAGAAAAAGCAGAGGATCACGAAGGGTTATGGCATATTACAGCCTCGGGTATCAGTAAGTCTATCCATGTCTGGCATGTCTCTGTATGCGCAAATGCACGGAAACGAGCCCGGCATCGACCCTTATACCCGTATTACCTCTGATGTATACCAGGACCTCTTTGATGAAGGTTCCTTTATAGGCAAAGGTATCTATGATATTGACGCGTTTGAAACTGCGCTAAATAACCGTCTGCCCGAAAACCGCATACTCAGCCACGACCTGCTGGAAGGATGTTATACAAGGGCCGGGCTGTTAACCGATGTTCAGTTATATGAAGAATACCCGGTCCGGTACAGCGCTGACGTAAACCGTCGTCACAGATGGATACGGGGCGACTGGCAGATAGGATACTGGTCTTTACCTGCGGCGCCGGATAACAGGAACCGCATACGTAAAAACCCGCTGTCAGCACTGTCGAAGTGGAAGATATTTGACAATCTAAGGCGTAGTCTTGTGCCGCTTGCGCTTACTTCATTGTTATTATTAAGTTGGACTGTATTGCATCAATCCTGGTTCTGGGCATTATCGGTCATACTTATCGTTTTTCTGCCTTCACTTGTTTCTTCCGTTTGGAATGTCTTCAGGAAATCAAAAGAAGTAACCCTGTGGCAACACTTATATACATGGATAAACTCACTGGCAGATAGCTTCCTCCAGAATGCCTTTATGTTCGTCTGCCTGCCCTATGAGGCCTATTACAGTGTCGATGCTATAATGCGCACCGGATGGCGTATGCTTATTTCCCACAAAAAATTACTGGAATGGAATCCATCTGCAAATCATGAGCATACCAGCGACAAAACTTTGAGCTCTGCCTATCGCGCCATGTGGATCAGTCCGTCGTTATCAGTAATAATCATTGTTTATCTGGCCATATTCACACCCATGCGGTTATTCGTCGCCGTGCCAGTGTTGTCGTTATGGGCTTTGTCGCCTTTTATTGCATGGTGGGTGAGCAAACCATTCAACACGAGAAAAGCCGTGCTGACAGCCGAACAGACCAGCTACCTGCGAAAAATAGCAAGAAAGACCTGGGCATTCTTTGAAACTTTCGTGGATGCAGAAGACAACTGGCTGCCACCAGATAACTACCAGGAACGTCCGAATAATGTGATCGCTCACCGTACCTCACCTACAAATATCGGACTTGCCCTTCTGGCCAATTTGTCGGCTTATGACTTCGGATATATTACTACCGAAGTCCTTACTGAACGTACAGAAAATACGATGAATACCCTGGAGAAACTGGAACGTTACCGCGGGCATTTGTATAACTGGTATGACACTGTTACATTAAACCCGTTGTTACCACGGTATGTCTCCACTGTAGATAGCGGCAATATGGCCGGGCATTTGCTTACGCTGCGACAGGGTCTGCTTTCATTGCCGGGGGAAAGGATCGTTAGGGCCTCATTGTTTGAAGGCCTGCTGGATACCATAGATATACTGGAGCAGGAAGCAAAGAATGATGTGTTGACAAGGCGATTCAGAGAAAATATAAACTCGATCCTCAAGACCGGATTTGTCACCGCCAAAAACACGGCAGAGTTCACAAAAGAACTGCAGGACAGTGTCGGCGAAATAGCGAGTCACCTGGTCGTTGATGAAAGTAGTGAAGCAAACTGGTGGTTACAAAAGCTGACCGCCCAATGCGTCGCTGTAAATAAGGAGGTCGTTGAACTATTCCCATGGGTATGGTTACCACCAACACCTCTAAAATTCGAAGCCGTGTGTAAAAAAGTTGAAGCCCACACCTTACTGGAAGTGTCCCTTATCGCCACAACGATCTCACCTGAAATAGAGGCATTGAGATCACAGAACAACACGCAGGAAGAAGCACAATGGTTAACATCTCTCCAAACAGTTATTTCCGAAGCAGCTGCAAAAGCGACAGCACGCATTAGTAAAATAGAAGTGCTGGCTGAAAAATGTGAAGAGTTTGCTGACGTTGATTATGATTTTCTTTATGACCGCTCAAAACAGTTACTGACAATAGGCTTCAACGTAGAAGAGCATCAGCGCGACACCGGTTACTATGACCTCCTTGCATCTGAGGCCCGGTTATGTTCTTTTGTCGCGATAGCACAGGGGAAGCTACCCCAGGAAAGCTGGTTCGCACTGGGTCGGCTGCTCACCAATGCCAATGGCAATCCTACCCTGCTCTCCTGGAGCGGGTCGATGTTTGAGTATCTCATGCCCTTGCTGGTAATGCCGGCTTACGAACAGACACTTATAGACCAGACGCACAAAGCCGCAGTTGCAAGGCAGATTGAATATGGAGCGGAACGTAATGTTCCCTGGGGTATCTCAGAATCAGGGTACAATATGACAGATGCAAATCTCAACTACCAGTACAAGGCATTTGGAGTACCCGGTCTTGGCCTGAAACGTGGTTTAGGCGAAGACCTCGTCATTGCTCCGTATGCTTCTGTTCTTGCATTGATGGTATCCCCGGAAGAGGCATGCCAGAATATGAAGCGACTGTCGGCAGATGGGTATGAGGGAAGATATGGACTCTATGAAGCTATAGACTATACCCCATCCCGCTTGCCCAGGGGGCAGTCTAGCGCTATGATACAGTCTTTCATGGCGCATCACCAGGGTATGAGTTTTGGCGCGCTCGGTTATGCACTCCTTGGAAAACCCATGCAAAAACGGTTTGAGTCTGAATTAAGGTTTCAGGCAACAATGCTTTTGTTGCAGGAGCGTATACCTAAGCTGACCACTTATTATGCGCATGCCACAGACATTGCCACTATAAACCATGTTTCAGGTAATACTGAAATGAGAGTGATCACAACGCCCGATACACCTATACCGGAAATACAACTGCTATCAAATGGCAAGTACCATGTCATGGTCACTAATGCCGGTGGCGGATACAGCAAATGGAAAGATATAGCCGTAACACGCTGGCGGGAAGATACAACCTGTGATAACTGGGGTACATTTTGCTACATAAGAGACCTTGAAGAAGATATTTTTTGGTCAAATGCACATCAGCCGTCGCTAACCAAAACAAAAAATTACGAAGCAGTATTTACCCAGGGCAGGGCTGAGTTCAGGCGCAGGGACAACTATATCGAAACCACCACAGAGGTTGTAGTGTCTCCTGAAGACGATATAGAGATGAGGCGTATTCATATTACCAACCGGTCACGCAGACGCCGCACAATTGAAATTACCACTTATGCTGAAGTAGTGCTGAACACTGCCGCAGCCGATGTAATACATCCCGCGTTCAGCAACCTCTTCATTCAAACAGAAATAATTGAGAACCGCCACGCCATTTTATGTACCCGCCGGCCACGCTCTGTAAATGAAGCACCTCCATCAATGTTCCACCTCGTCACAACAGACGGCGCAGTTATCGAAGAAGTGTCCTACGAAACTGACCGGATGAAATTCACTGGCAGGGGAAATTCCATCGCCACCCCATCTGCAATGCATACGCAGGGGCCATTGTCTAACAGCCAGGGCTCCGTATTAGACCCTATTGTCTCTGTAAGATACCTGCTCACATTAAAGCCGGATGAAACTGTGATCATAGATATCATTACAGGCATAAGTGAGACCAGGGAAGGCTGCATGGGGCTTATAGAAAAATACCAGGACAAACATCACAAAGATCGTGTTTTTGAATTGGCATGGACGCACAGCCAGGTAGTGCTGCGGCAAATAAACGCAACAGAAGCCGATGCCCAGTTGTACGGTCAGTTAGCCAGTTCTATAATCTACACCAACCCATCACTACGGGCCGACCCATCCATCCTGATAAAAAATAAGCGTGGGCAGTCCGGCCTATGGGGCTATTCTATTTCAGGCGATCATCCGATAGTTTTATTGCAGATAGAAGATCAGAACAATATTGAATTAGTAAAACAATTAGTGCAGGCCCATGCATACTGGCGGCTGAAAGGCCTTATTGTAGATCTTGTGATCTGGAATGAAGATCATGGCGGCTACAGGCAGGTGCTGCAAAACCAGATACTAGGCCTCATTGCCGCAGGTACCGGGGCTGACCTTGCCGATCACCCTGGAGGCATATTTGTCAGGGCTGCTGACCAGATATCCAACGAAGACCGTATTCTATTCCAGGCTGTAGCACGAATATGCATCTGCGATAAAGACGGCACGCTTGAAGAACATATCAGGCGTAAGAACCGCGCTAAAAACACCATACCGCACCTCGTTCCGGTAGAGCCAGAACCGGTAAACGAACTGCCCGTATTGCCGTATGAAAAAGACCTTCAATTTTTTAACGGCCTCGGAGGCTTCTCTGCCGATGGACGGGAATATGTGATCATTACGGAACCGGGAAACAGGACTCCGGCCCCATGGAGCAATGTACTGGCTAACCCGCGGTTCGGTACGGTAATTTCAGAAAGTGGTCAATCATATACATGGCTCACTAATGCGCATGAGTATCGCCTCACACCTTGGGAAAACGACCCTGTTTGTGATAAGAGCGGTGAAATGTTTTATCTCCGTGATGAAGACAGTGGTCATTTCTGGTCGCCCACCCCGCTGCATGCCGGCGGTAAATTTCCATATCGTACTACCCATGGGTTTGGCTACAGCGTATTTGAGCACGACGAAGAAGGCATAGTGTCTGAAATGTGTGTATTTGTGGATATAGACGCAGCAGTAAAATTCTTTGTACTCAACCTGAAAAATAATTCCGGTGCTACACGCCACTTATCCGCTACTGGTTTCATAGAATGGATACTTGGCGACAAAAAGTCTAAAACAGCCATGCACATAGTCACCGAGATAGATGCAACTACCGGCGCGCTGTTTGCAAGAAACCCTTATAATACAGAGTTCACAGGATATACATCCTTCTTCGATACCGACGATGCAGCGCGCAGTTTCACAGCCGACCGTGCAGAGTTTATCGGCAGGAATGGCACACTCGCAAACCCGGATGCCATGAGCCGCGTCCGCTTGTCGGGAACGGTAGGTGCTGCCCTTGATCCATGCGCTGCCCTGCAAACTGTTTTTGTTCTTGGCAACGGACAGGAGCGCACGGTTGTCTTCAGGTTAGGCGCGGGGAAAAGTCTGGCAGAGGCCGGAGAAGCGGCCCGGCAATTCAAAAGTGTGATCGCCGCACAGCAGGCATTGGAAAAAGTGAAGAAGCACTGGGCTCATGCACTTGGCTCATTGCAGATACACACTCCAGACCCGGCGCTGAATATACTGGCCAATGGCTGGCTGATGTACCAGACCATAGCATGTAGGTTATGGGCGCGCAGTGGCTACTACCAGTCGGGTGGAGCATTTGGGTTCCGGGATCAGCTACAGGATGTATTGGCTGTTATCCAGAGTCAGCCACATATTGCCCGGCAACAGATATTGCTTTGTGCAGCCCGGCAATTCAAAGAAGGAGATGTGCAGCACTGGTGGCACCCGCCTGCCGGTCGTGGTGTCAGAACACGCTGCTCAGATGATTTTCTTTGGCTGCCGTATGTCACAGCCGGGTACGTTGTTAAAACCGGGGATACTGGCATCCTGGATGAGCAGGTTCAATTCCTCGAAGG
The DNA here is from genome assembly GCA_013288285.1 of Bacteroidota bacterium. Lineage (GTDB taxonomy): Bacteria > Bacteroidota > Bacteroidia > Chitinophagales > Chitinophagaceae > Nemorincola. Next base: position 15,690 of record JABDCE010000025.1, on the reverse strand, counting down.
TCGCTTGCTGAATCACGATGAAGAGTCCTATTACGATCTGCCGGTTATATCAGACCAGTCGGCAAGCGTTTATGAACATTGTGTTCGGGCCATTCAGCAAGGGCTCAAATTCGGCACACATGGGTTACCGCTCATGGGGTCTGGCGACTGGAATGATGGTATGGACCAGGTAGGCAAAGACGGCAAGGGCGAAAGCATCTGGCTGGCCTTCTTCCTGTATGAGGTACTCACCCGGTTTGCCAAAATTGCTACTATGCGATCAGATAGTCAGTTTGCAGACGTGTGCACAAAAAATGCGGCTCAGCTAAAAGCCAATATTGAAAAGAATGGATGGGATGGCGGCTGGTACCGTCGCGCCTATTTTGATGACGGTACGCCTCTTGGCTCCATTGCAAATGACGAGTGCCAGATAGATTCAATTTCCCAAAGCTGGTCCGTAATATCAGGCGCCGGCAGCGCTGAGCACACCCATACTGCACTTGCCGCAGCAGACAAGCGCCTGGTAAATGATAAAGATAAATTTATACAGCTATTAGACCCTCCTTTTGATAAGTCACCTTTAAACCCCGGTTATATCAAAGGCTATGTACCGGGCATCAGGGAAAACGGCGGGCAGTATACTCATGCCGCAGTATGGATGGTAATGGCGTATGCAAAGCTGAACAATGCAAAACGTGCATGGGAGCTGATAAACATAATAAACCCCATAAATCACGGCAGAACAAAAGAAGAAATTGCGGTGTATAAAGTAGAGCCATACGTGGCTGCCGCTGATGTTTATTCCATTTCACAAAATAAAGGCCGTGGAGGATGGACATGGTATACAGGGTCTGCAGGATGGACTTACCAGCTCATTATTGATTGGCTGCTTGGCATAAAACAACAAGGTACCAAACTGACTTTTGCACCATGTATTCCTGCCGAATGGGATAACTGCAAGATCGACTATCGCTTCTATGATACTATGTATCACATCACAGTAACACAAAGCCAATCAATAACAGAAACAATGAACATAATAGCAGACGGCGCTGAACTACAGGACAAATTTATCACACTTGTAAATGATAAAATGGAACACAATGTCGAAATAAAGATCGGGCGCAATCAATGATCTAAAGTAACTGCCCGTAACACCAAAGCTGAATGATGATCAGGCACTTGCCGTTTTCTGCTCCAGGATATCCGCTTTATATACAGTGGTTAAAGGCAGCGATATAGTAAACGTTGCTCCTTTGTCCAGGTTGCTTTTCGCAGATATCTCCCCGCTGTGCTGTTCAACGATCTTTTTGCAGATCGTGAGCCCTATTCCCGTACCTTCAAACTTGTCGTACGTATTTAACCGTTTGAACAGCGTAAAAATATCATCAGCGTATTTTTGTTCAAACCCGATACCGTTATCGCAGACATAAATGTTGTACCAATCCTCATTTCGATTCCTGTTCTTCTCTCCGTAAATATGGATTTCCGGTGGCCTGCCCTCTTCACAGAACTTTAGTGAATTAATGATCAGGTTTTGAAATAGCTGCCTGAACTGGCTTGGAACTATAGTTAGTATGGGTAGTTTATCTATGCGCACAACAGCTTTTTTCTGCGCTACAGATATCTCCAGGTCTGATAAAACACCTTCTATCAGCGCAGTCACGTCCGTCTCTTCAAATGAATCTGTATTTGCAGCCGACCTTGAAAAATTCAGGATGTTCTTGATCAGCACGCGCATCCGGTCAGAGGCCTTCGTTATCCTGTGAATAAAATCCTTGCCCTGGTCGTCTAAAACATCTTTGTACTTATGCGAGATCTGATCGCTGAAAATAATTATTTTCCGTAGCGGTTCCTGTAAGTCATGTGAGGCAACGTACGCAAACCGTTCCAGTTCCTCATTGGTTTCTTTCAGACGTGTTATATGCTCAACGAGTTGTTTATTCAGTTGGTTTACCTGCTCTTCCGACTTTATTTTCTTCTGTATTTCTTTTTCCAGTTGCTTGTTGGCCGCTGCCATTTTTTGCTCCTGGGCTATCAACTGGTGGTTCTTAGTATACAACTCCACAAACACTGATACCTTGGCTCGTAGCAGCTCAGGGTTTATTGGCTTGTATATATAGTCCACACCACCCATCTGGTAGCCTTTGAAAACACTCTCGTCGCCATAGTCATTTGCCGTGATAAAGATGATGGGGATATGCTTCAGTTTGTCCCGCTCATAGATAAGCGTCGCCGTCTCAAACCCATTCAGGTCCGGCATCTGCACATCCATCAGGATAAGTGTAAAATCATCTTCTTTCAGCAATGTCCGTAACGCTGCCCTCCCTGAATTCGCCTTTCTTATCGTATACCCATCTCTCTCCAGTATCGTTTCTATCGACAATAGATTGTCATCCCGGTCATCAACGACCAGTAGTTTTATATCGGATCTTATAGGTATATCGTCTTCTGATATCTCTTCTGTTATCTCTTCCATTAGCTGTTATTTATACAACCATACGCGCATTAGGGACAATAGCTGGTCTATTTTCACTGGCTTTGTAATATAGTCCGATGCTCCGGCATCTATACACTTCTCACGGTCACCCTTCATGGCTTTGGCTGTCACTGCTATGATAGGCAAGTTACTGTTTGTATGTTCTCGCCGTATCTTCTGTGTTGTTTCATAACCGTCCATCTCCGGCATCATGATGTCCATCAGCACCATATCTATACTGTTGTTCTCGTTAAGGATGTTTATCGCATCCTGTCCGCTTTCAGCCGTTATCGTATTGATACTATACTTCTCAAATGCCGTAGTAAGTGCAAAAAGGTTTCTCACATCATCATCCACCACCAGCACTTTCTTATTAGCCAGCACATCTTCTTTGAGTTTCAGATTCTCTATTATCTTCCTCTTTTCAGGCAGCAGGTCTTTGTGGCTTACATGCAGGTGCATCACTGTTTCTTCCAGCAGCAGTTCCAGTGAGTTCACGCTCTTCAGCAATACCCTGTTGGCATATTGTTTCAATTGCGTTTTCTCTTTTGGCGAGAAGTCCTTGGCAGAATAAACGATCACAGGCATCATCGGCATTTTCTTTACCGCGTTTATTTCCATTACAAAGTCCAGGCCACCAATGTCAGGCAACATATAGTCTACGATCACACAATCGTATATATTTTCCTTTATCAGGGCTATCGCTTCCTTACCTGTTGTCGCAATGTTTATTTTTATCAGCTCTCCGTTTTCCAGCTCCTTCACTATCTGGGAGCAGTCGATCTCGTTATCTTCAACGATAAGCAGGTTTTTCTGCTTGCGGGCATGGAAGTCAATGATGTCATTGAACAGCACAGACAAAGCTTCATTCTTCAGTGGCTTCAGGTGAAAGCTCCTGGCGCCACGTTTCAACGCAAGCACCTTGTTTTCTTCCCCTGAGATCAAATGCACCGGAATATGCCTGAAATTCATATCATTTTTGAACAGGTCCAGTATTTTCCATCCACTCGCATCAGGTAGTTTCACATCCAGCGTTATAGCGCTTGGGTTATACTTATTGGTCAGCTCAAAAACCTCGCCAAAGTTGGCCGCAACGATTGTCTTCAGGTTCATTTCATGTGCCTTGTCTATCATTATCTTTGCAAACCGTACGTCGTCTTCAACCACGAGCACTACAGTATCACCTGCCATGATGTTATTCCTGTCGTCTCCGGCATTATTAATGATCTCGTTCACGCCTTCAAGGTCCCGCTCCGGCAACTTAATGGTAGGCACTGTCTGAATAGACAGCTTTTCATCGTTTTGAGCCACATCATATTCACTCAGTACCAGCGAATTCGACTTTTCGTTCTTCATCAATTTTGGATTGTACTCAATAGGCAGGTAGAGGGTAAATACACTGCCCTTACCTACTTCGCTATCCAGTTCTATCGTACCACCAAGCAGGTCTGCAAGTCCGCGGCTGATGGAAAGGCCCAGACCTGTTCCACCATACTTCCGGCTTGTCGATCCTTCCGCCTGCTGGAACGCTTCAAAAATGATGTTCTGCTTATCTTTTAGAATACCTATACCCGTATCGGTGATCTCGAATGCCACCACTTTACGTGCCTTTTCCAGGCTTGGGCTGCCCATTTTCCAGCTCTTGGTAGACTCGTATATTCTCAGTTTCACTTCTCCCTTCTCCGTGAATTTAAACGCGTTCGAAAGCAGGTTCTTAAGTATCTGGTTCAGCCGCTGTACGTCAGTTTCAATGATGTCCGGAAGATGCGTTTCTTTTTCAATAACGAATTTAAGATTTTTGCTTTCAGAAACGTGCTTGAAGGTCGATTCCACAAACGAGGTGATCTCATTGAACCGCACATTCACAAAATCTGCTGATATGTAGCCTGATTCGATCTTAGAAAGGTCAAGGATGTCATTGATAAGTTGTATCAGGTCGTCTCCGCAACTGTGGATCGTCTTCGCAAACCGCACTTGTTTTTCTGTAAGGTTACCTTCGTGGTTCTCAAACAATTGCTGCGCCAGTATCAGGAGCGAGTTCAGCGGCGTTCTCAACTCATGCGACATGTTCGCAAGGAATTCAGACTTGTACTTCGATGTAAGCGTAAGCTGTTCTGCTTTTTCTTCCAGCGATTTTCTTGCCTCTTCCACTTCCTTATTCTTATTTTCCACTTCTTCCTTCTGTTTTACCAGCAAGTGGGCTTTATCTTGTAAGTCCTCATTTGTCCTCTTCAGCTCATCTGCCAGCGAGGTCGACTGTTCCAGCAGATGTTCTGTACGGGAGTTGGTTTCTATCGTGTTCAGTACTATACCAATACTTTCTGTCAACTGCCCAAGGAAGTCAAGGTGTGTTTCGTTGAATGCCTCGAACGATGCCAGTTCTATAACCGCTTTTATTTCTTTCTCAAACAATACAGGAAGCACAATAAGATTCAGCGGCGTTGCATCTCCTAATCCCGACCCTATTCGCACATATCCTTCCGGCACATGAGATAACAGTATCCGTTCTTTTTCTATGGCGCATTGCCCTACAAGGCCCTCGCCAAGCAGGAACTCTTTCTTCATATTCAGCTCGTCTTTATAGGCATAAGCCGCAAATAATTTTAAGGAGCTCGTTAGCTGTAGGTCATCCTGCTCCAGGATGTAGAACATGCCATGCTGAGCATTAACCACCTGTGCCAGTTCAGAAAGGATACGCCTGGTTACCGTGTTCAGGTCCTTTTGCCCTTGCAGCATTTGCGTAAATTTCGCAAGGTTCGATTTCAGCCAGTCCTGTTCCTGGTTTCTCAACGTCGTCTCTTTCAGGTTACCGATCATCTGGTTGATCGTATCTTTCAGCTCTTCCACTTCGCCTTCTGCATCCACACGTATCATACGGGTAAGGTCACCCTTCGTTACCGCCGATGCCACTTCTGATATAGCGCGCACCTGTGTTGTCAGGTTTTCAGCAAGCTGGTTCACATTCTCCGTCAGGTTCTTCCATATACCAGATGCGCCGGGCACGTTTGCCTGCCCGCCAAGTCTGCCATCTACACCCACTTCACGGGCCACAGTTGTCACCTGGTCTGCAAATACCGCCAGCGTATCTATCATTTCATTGATTGTATCAGTCAGTTGTGCCACCTCGCCACGCGAACTGATAGACAATTTTTGTTTCAGGTTCCCGGTCGCCACAGAGGTTACCACCTTGGCTATACCACGCACCTGGCTCGTAAGGTTCGATGCCATCATGTTCACACTGTCCGTAAGGTCCTTCCACGTACCGGCCACACCCTTTACCTCTGCCTGTCCGCCCAGCCTGCCTTCCGTTCCCACTTCCCTCGCCACACGCGTTACTTCAAATGCGAACGAGTTGAGCTGATCCACCATCGTATTGATGGTGTTCTTCAGGTCAAATATTTCACCCTTTACGTCAATGGTTACCTTCTTAGAGAGGTCACCGCTCGCCACGGCTTTTGTCACCTCGGCTATGTTACGTACCTGGCTCGTAAGGTTACCGGTCATCTGGTTTACGGAGTCGGTAAGGTCTTTCCAGGTACCCGCTACACCCGGCACGAATGCCTGTCCGCCCAGTTTACCATCCGTACCCACTTCCCTCGCCACACGGGTCACTTCCGATGCAAAGGCTCGTAACTGGTCCACCATCGTATTCAGCGTTTCTTTAAGCTGCAATATCTCACCACGTACATCCACCGTTATTTTGCGCGACATGTCCCCGTTCGCCACGGCTATCGCCACATTGGCTATGTTTCGCACCTGGTCCGTCAGGTTACCGGCCATCTGGTTCACGGAGTCTGTAAGGTCTTTCCAGGTACCCGCCACACCCGGCACATTTGCCTGTCCGCCCAGTTTACCTTCCGTTCCCACTTCCCTCGCCACACGCGTCACTTCCGATGCAAAACCACGTAGCTGCTCCACCATCGTATTGATGGTATTTTTCAACTCCAGGATTTCCCCCTTTACGTCCACTTCTATCTTACGCGACAGGTCACCATTGGCCACCGCCGTCGTTACTTCAGCAATGTTTCGCACCTGTGCCGTTAGATTACTGGCCATGATGTTCACGGAGTCCGTAAGATCTTTCCAGGTACCACCCACACCCTGCACTTTCGCCTGTCCGCCCAGCTTACCTTCAGATCCTACTTCCCTCGCCACACGCGTTACTTCCGATCCGAATGAGTTGAGCTGGTCAACCATTGTATTGATCGTGTTCTTCAATTCAAGTATTTCGCCCTTTACGTCCACGGTTATTTTACGCGACAGGTCACCCTTTGCCACCGCAGTCGTTACTTCGGCTATGTTTCGCACCTGCGCCGTCAGGTTACTACCCATCTGGTTCACAGAGTCAGTAAGGTCTTTCCACGTACCACCCACTCCCTGTACTTTAGCCTGTCCGCCCAGTTTACCTTCCGTTCCCACTTCCAGCGCCACACGGGTCACTTCCGATGCAAACGAGTTGAGCTGGTCCACCATGGTATTGATCGTCTTCTTCAGGTCGAGGATTTCCCCTTCCACGTTCACCGTTATCTTCTTCGAGAGGTCACCGTTTGCCACTGCCGTTGTTACCTCGGCTATGTTACGCACCTGTGCCGTCAGGTTACTACCCATCTGGTTCACAGAGTCGGTAAGTCCCTTCCATACACCACCCACACCTTTTACTTTTGCCTGTCCGCCCAGCTTACCTTCCGTTCCCACTTCCAGTGCCACACGGGTCACTTCCGATGCGAATGAGTTTAGCTGATCCACCATCGTATTTATCGTGTTCTTCAGCTCCAGTATCTCCCCTTCCACATCCACTGTTATCTTTTTCGACAGGTCACCGTTTGCCACAGCCGTTGTTACCTCGGCTATGTTTCGCACCTGTGCCGTCAGGTTACTGGCCATCTGGTTCACACTATATGTCAGATCCTTCCATACACCACCCACGCCTTTTACCGTTGCTTGTCCGCCCAGCTTACCTTCCGATCCTACTTCCCTCGCCACACGCGTCACTTCCGACCCGAACGAATTAAGCTGGTCCACCATGGTATTGATCGTCTTCTTCAGCTCCAGTATTTCACCTTGTACGTCCACCGTTATTTTCTTCGAAAGGTCACCGTTGGCCACCGCCGTTGTCACCTCGGCTATGTTACGCACCTGCGCCGTCAGGTTACCCGCCATCAGGTTCACAGAGTCGGTAAGGTCTTTCCATACACCGCCTATACCTTCCACCGTCGCCTGTCCGCCCAGTTTCCCTTCCGATCCTACTTCCCTCGCCACACGCGTCACTTCCGACCCGAATGAATTGAGCTGGTCCACCATCGTATTGATCGTGTCCTTCAATTCCAGTATCTCGCCCTTCACATCCACCGTTATCTTACGCGAGAGGTCACCCTTTGCCACCGCTGTTGTTACCTGGGCTATATTACGCACCTGTGCCGTAAGGTTACTACCCATCTGGTTCACAGAGTCGGTAAGGTCTTTCCATACGCCGGCCACACCCTTCACCTCTGCTTGTCCGCCCAGCTTACCTTCCGATCCCACTTCTCTCGCCACACGGGTTACTTCTGCCGAGAATGAGTTAAGCTGATCCACCATCGTATTGATCGTGTATTTCAGCTCAGATATTTCTCCCTTTACATCCACCGTTATCTTCTTCGACAAGTCCCCCCTCGCCACCGCTGTTGTCACCTCAGCAATGTTACGCACCTGGCCCGTAAGGTTACTGGCCATTTGGTTTACAGAGTCGGTAAGATCCTTCCACGTTCCCGCAATGCCTTTTACCTGCGCCTGTCCACCCAGTTTACCTTCCGTACCTACTTCCAGCGCCACACGCGTTACTTCCGATGAGAATGAGTTGAGCTGATCCACCATCGTATTGATCGTATTCTTCAGCTCCAGTATTTCCCCTTTTACATCCACAGTTATCTTTCGCGACAGGTCACCCTTTGCTACCGCAGTTGTCACCTCGGCTATATTACGTACCTGGGCCGTCAGGTTGCTCGCCATTTGGTTCACAGAGTCCGTCAGGTCTTTCCACACACCGCCCACGCCTTTTACTGTTGCCTGTCCGCCCAGCTTACCTTCAGTTCCCACTTCCAGTGCCACGCGGGTCACTTCCATCGAGAACAGGTTAAGCTGCTTCACCATATCATTTACTTCCTTGGCTATACGGGCAAACTCCCCTTGCAGCACGTGGTCGCCTATCTGTAGCGGCATTTGCTGCGAAAGGTTTCCTTTTGCTACGGAGCTGATAACACCCGCAATTTCAATTGTCGGATGCACAAGGTCAGATATAAGTGTATTCAGTGAGTCTACGCCCGTACTCCATTCGCCTTTTGCAAATGGCACCTCTATGCGGTGGGTCAGTTTACCCTGCTTGCCTATGGTGTTACTGGCGCGGGTGAACTCTTCCGTCATTTTCTGGTTCATGAAAATGATCTCATTGAGCGTATCACAGATTTTACCCGTTATGCCCACCTGGTCAAAAGGCATACGAACCGTAAAATTTCCGTTCCTTACTTCTATCAGCACGCGTAGCAACTCTTTATCAAGTATCTCCGCAGGCCGCGGGTCATACAGATTCTCATAATACTGCTGCTTCTCCTGGATAGTAGCCTGTTTGTTTTTTTGCTTTTTTACTGCTTTGGGCTTTTGCAGTACTGCATCCTGGGCAATAACATCTGCCCCATTTGAGGAACCGTTGAGGACTTCGTTAGAATTACTCATAGAAAAGAAATTGTGTGCGTTAATAAATAATTAGCTAATAATAAATTACATATATACTATTTATGCAGTCAATATTTCATCCCAAAATAAAAAGGTAATAAGACATTATTTAAAAAATCGTGCCAGCAGAATTATGAGGAAAATAGCAGTGAACTAAAGAGCTTAATGCCTTAAAGAATAAAGGATATATCCTTCATAAATTCTAATACTGTCAACAGGACGTTGCACTTCTCTTAAGTACTCTTTGAAATATCCGTCGTCAATGCCATCTAAAACGAGCATATATTTTACATGCATGCTGTCAAAGACCTTTTTGTTCATATCCAGTGATATTTGCCAGGATATATTCATGCTTCTCTTATTGGTAAATAGTGTTAGCATCCTCGGCTTTGAAAAAGCTACAATGTCGCTATCAGCTACATGTTCTGATATATATTGTAATGCTACCAGGTCATTATGCTTTGGTATACCTCCGTAAGACAATTCCGCTGATGATTTTTCAAAGTATCCAAAGCCGGAGACCAGATATATTAATGTAATAATGATAGCGATCCCGCGACCCTTCACACTTGTTATTGCCGGCAATATAATTTTAAAAGTAGTGTAACAATAATAAAATAAAATAGGCACTGCTGGCAAAAAGTAACGTTCATCCCGACCCGGAAAAAACAATATGACCACGCACATGACTGCGAAGAAAATATCATCTAAAGCAAGCCGTTTGGATATATTTACAATAAAGCCGGTAATCCCAAAAGTCAGTCCGATACTGGTAATAAAGAAAACGGCGGCTTTGGAAAAACCATCATAAGTTTTGAAGTAAAAAAATGCGGAAATAGTTTTCAGTAAATAGGTCATAGACCCTTCAGCCACATTTATCAGGTCTTTCGACAGAACTTCGTCTATAATATTCTTATAAAAATCAGTAGTGCTTAATGGCGAATAAAAGATCACTTTATTAAGAAAAAGATTAACCGTTACAACCCCGGCAATGATATACAGGGAAAGAAACAATGTCTTTCTTACCACGATTTTCTTCTCTTGAACAGACGTTTTGATAAATACAAGAAGCAAAAAAATACCCTCTGCTACTATCAGGAAAAAAGCCTGTGAACGCATTTGTATTGCCAATACAGCAAAAAGAATCAATAGCGCTATACTGCGCCGGGAATGCTGCTCCATGTTCCGTTGCCAGAGGTATAGCGTCACGAATATCAGGCAGGGGATGTCTGCTAGTACATTTCCTTTCAGGTCAATCACTCTTCCGCTATAGCAGACCAGTACCGCTAAGCAAACGGAAGCAACAATACCGGCATATTTCCGAAAATAAGCAAACAAAACAAACAGCAGGCAGGTAGCGAGAAACGAATTGAAATAATACATCGCTCTGAATGACAATCCCCAGTTTTTTATTACCGGGGCCAGCAATAAAGGGAAGCCCGGTGGGTATTGAGGAGGAGCATAATTTGTGTTGTATTTATTAAAAATATAGTTGGATAAATAAAATGGTCTCCCATGACCAATATTTTGCGCTTCTTTAATGTATTGTGCAAAGTCATCGCCCCAGGCATGTAAATCCGCTATGTCAATAAAATAAAGCGGTACCGAAAGCAATAGCAACAGTAGGTACGGCAAATATTTCTTGGTTGAAGTACCCATTGCTTGGGAAAATTTAATTGGAATAACTGTAGAAGACCACTCCCTGTATTTCCTTATTCACAAAGTAGTATTTACTTGATCAGATATTCGCATCCGAAAGATCACCGCCGTTCCACTGCTTATTTCCCCACACTCAGCATATTCATAAACAGTCTTATTGCTCCTTTGTTGCCGTTAGGTAATTGGCGGTTAAACGACAGACTGGTATATATATAGTTGCCCTTACCCACCTTTGCATATAGCGTACCACCCTTCAATGCCGGCTCGTCAGCATCATTCATGGAGAACAGGGGCGTATACTTATCATCCCACTTAGAGACAAAGTAGAGGCCGCGCTCCTGCACCCAGTCTTTAAAGTCATCATCCGTGATCTTGTTCGGGTAGTTGAGCAGCCTGCTTTGCGGGTCCAGGAAGGTGATCTTCGCATCTTCCTCGGTTACCCGCTGGTCAGAGGCAATGGTGAACGGATAAGGCCCCAGCTTGGTAGTAGCCATATCCTGTGTTGTATTATACTGCATCACCAGGGTACCCCCATTCTGTGCATACTCCATAAGTACAGGCAACCAATACGCCATACGTTTCTCCACATTCACCGCTCTTATACCGGTAACTATCGCATCATACTTTTTCAGTTTGGCGGCGCTCGTCAGGTCTGTTTCCTTCAGCACATCTACTTCCATGCCCGCCAGGCGCAGCAACGTAGGGATATAATCGCCTGCCCCTTCTATATAACCAATACGCTTCACCGTACACTTCCAGTTCGCCCGCAGCACCTTGGTAGTAGCTACATTAAAATACTGCAATGATGGCAGATGATTGTATTGTATCAGGTGTTGTGTCAGGTTATAGGTATTCCCATTTGCAGAGAGGTCCGCAGTCAGAGCGTAGTCATCCTTACCTTGCTGTGCAGACACAGCCGCAGATATATTTACCGGTATGATGGTGTCTGCTGCAGCGCTTAGATTCAGGCCCTTTATAGTTGCCACTACCGACTTAGTACCCGTTATTGTAAGCGTAGCATCCCGCAGGTCTTTATAAGCGTGTATGCGCACATCGGTGGTTACGGCGCCGTCCGACTGGGTTACAAGCAAGGTAGTATTAAACATAACGGTAGCATCAGGCACTATGCGCAACTGCTCTACCACATCTCCCTTTACCGGGTCCAGCTTTTTGTAAGACAGCGGCACCAGCACATGGAAAGGTTCTCCGCCTATCGTCAATGACAGCGTTGCATTTAAGTTATCAGGTGTTTCCGGCAGCCCTATCAGGCTATCATTAGGTATGGCAAACATATCCTCGCCCTTTGCATGCTCTGCCGTCAGCCAATACGGTTGGGTTATCGGCGTGTTCGTAGGTATCATTATCGTATGGTCAAATGACATCAGGCTGTCATTTGAGATAAGCAGGTTCATAGCGCTGTCGGCATCTCCGCTGCCCCATGCTACTTTATTCAGCACCACCGGTGTCTTAGACCGGGCAATAACATGAAGTGTGAAAGGCAGCACCGCACCCTTCACAGCCTGTGGCTGCTTTGCATAGAGCTCAGCCAGCAGTCCCGTACAGTCAAGTATCGTCTGATCTATTTCTGCCAGCTTCTCTTTGCGCCAGTACGCGTCTTTCACCTTTGTGGCTATCTGCTTGCGCACTGTAAGTAACGCCGGAATACTCGCATCCGGATGTTTATAATCAAAATGCTCTTCTATTATCTTCAGCTCATCGCCTATCTCTATCGCGCCCACCCGGTTCCACGTTATATCTATACCATCATACAGCGACTGCGAAAGGCTGTCCCCATCCACCAGTTTGAAATACTCTGTTTGTACCCCCGGCGTGCTCGGCGTACCCGCTCCCTGGCTTTTATGTATACTGCGGCTCAATCCCGCAAGCTCACCGCTTCCCATACCCAGCGATGGTATATACTGGCCTACAGTCAATTTGAACTGATCCTCAGAGGTCGTATTCCTGTCCCCGAACCGGTACGTATTCAGCAGCAACCTTTTGGGCTGCCATGCCGCATAACTACGAAACTGTTCGCTGTACTGCCCTCTGTCGCCGGAGGCCTTAAATGCTTTTGCCGCTATAATAGCAGATGCTGCATGTTGTCCGTGTCCGGCCATTTTATTGGGCGGGAAACGGCATATCACCACATCAGGCCTGAATTTACGCATCACCCATACCGCATCATAAGTAAGCTGGTCTTGTGGCCAGTGCTTAAACGTTTCCTCATTGGTCTTGGAAAAACCAAAGTCTATTGCCCTCGAAAAATACTGTTCTGCGCCATCCAGTTTCCGGGCCTCCATCAGCTCATGCGTCCGTATCAGTCCCAGTGCGTCGCCCAGTTCGCTGCCCAGTATATTCTGGCCACCATCACCACGCGTCAGCGATAGGTATCCCGTCCGTATGTTCTGGTCATTTACCAGCCATGCCAGCAGGCGTGTGTTCTCATCATCGGGGTGCGCCGCTACATAGAGCACATTTACAAGGTGCCTCAGTTGGGCTATCTCATGGTATATCTTCGCAGATGTGGCTGGCTTCACCTGTTGGGCAAATCCCAGTTGCGCCGTCGCGGCGAGGACAATGGTAGAAAGTAGTTTCCTCATGGTAAAATTAAAAACCGGCAATCAGCATCTCAAACCTCGATATGCTGATTGCCGGATAGTTAGTCATTATTTAAGAATCCAGGTCAGCTATGAGCAGTTCATTTTGGCGCTTATACGCTTCTTCGTATGGCGTGCCTGCAGCCAGTGTCGTAGACCGGTTAGCAGCGGCTATCGCCTCATACTTACTGCCCAGCAACTTTTCTATTTTAGCCTTGGTATGCCACATATAAAACGCCGTTGGCTGCAAGGCAAGTGCTTTGTCAATAGCGGCTTTAGCCCTGTCTGTATGCTGATTCTTTTCTAAATAGTACGTAGCTATCTGGTAGTACGGCGCTTTGTCATCGTTGAATACACGATCCACATTCTCGTTTATGTGCGCTTCATTGTGAGCATGCACCGGTATCACTATTTTTACATTTTCCCACATCAGCTCTATGCTGCAGGTGTTGAATGTGATGTCAGTAATATCAATAGTAAATACCTTGTACGGGTGCGCAGCCTGCTGAGGCGTCACGTTAAAACGTGCCACATCGCCTTCATGGCTGTAGCCCCCGGTACCCCAGTTGCCTATGCCTGTATTCAGTATCACTTCCCAGCTATGCTCACCGGGTATAGTATACAGCGCATACTCGCCTGCCTTCACCTCATGCCCTGCTATCTCCAGGTCTTCGCTGGTCTTTATGCGGGTCACAGCATTAGCGCCGGTACGCCATATTTTGCCATAAGGCACTACATCTCCGAATATTTTGCGGCCACGTATAGACGGGCGGCTATACAATACCTCGATCTGTGTCGTCGAGAAGTCCTGCGTTATCTTAGTATTCGGACTAAGAGCCGGTAGTTTCAGATCAGTCATTTACTTGTCTTCTTTGTTTAGTCCTGTTAATTTCTTCAATCAGTTTGCCGTTGTTGTGCATGTATTCTCCTTCGTTAGGCGTACCCTTTGCCAGCTCCATTGATTTCTTGGCAGCGGCAACAGCTTCTTCATTATTGCCCAGCTTCTTTTCTATGCGTGCCTTCAGATACCATATATAGAACGCCTTAGGGTCCTGCTCTATCGCCTTGTCCACATAAGTGTTTGCCAGGTCCAGTTTCCTGTCCGACTCGAAGTAGTAACTTGCTGCCTGGAAGTATGGCAACTGCGCCGGGTGATTAAGCGTCTTGTCTATGTTCTCTTCTATATGCTCTGCATTACGGGCCACTATAGGTATCACCACTTTAGTCCTTTCCCATACTATTTCCAGCTTGCACGAAGTGAAAGTAATATCAGTGATAAGCATGGTAAACGTCTGGCAATCACCTTCAAAGTAAGATGGCTTTATATTGAAGCGGGCCACATCAAGGTCCCTCGGATAACCGTCTGCCGGCAGTGCGCCGTTACCTGTGGTCAGTATCACTTCCCATTCGCTTCTGCCGGGCACGGTATACAAGGTATACTCCCCCGCCTTTACTTTCTGGCCGCCTATTTCCATTTCCTCACCTATCTTTATTTTGGTAGGCGCATTAGCACCCGTGCGCCATGGCTTGCCATAAGGAATGATGTCACCAAATATTTTACGGCCGCGCATAGACGGACGACTGTAGCTGATGTCGATGGACGACGTAGAAAAATCCTGCGATATCTTGGCATTAGGACTTAGTGGTGGCAGCTTCAACTGGCTTTGCGCGTTCACCACTATTGCTGACACAATAAATAGTACGGACAGAAAAAAATGTTTCATGAGCTCTATGTTTTTTTTGAAGACGCAAAATACAAACTAAGTTGAATAGTTGATGTAACTACACCTTTAAGAATTAATAAGTGGCTATAGTCAAATGCAATGAAGTAAACCAGTTTCAAAAAATGGGAAGGAACTAAAAAAGAGATCCCGACATACGGCGGGTATGTCGGGATAGGACTGTACTTACTAACCCATCGTTAGTACAGCAAATGTCATCAAAAAGATCGGCACTTGGAAATAAATATTTTTTTTATTCGTGCCGAGTTATTACAATAAAAACAAATGAATCAAATACACTTTCCACAATGCTTATATTGCTATATTATAGCGTAATTTTTATATTTTATAATGTACAAATGCAAATATTCATAGTTAAAATAAACAGCATTTATTTTGGCTTTTTCACCCCTACTCGTCGTGTCGTGGAACTCTTACTCGCACAGAAAACTATTTCCGAAGGAAATAGGTCGCTTTTAACTTCCCTCTTCATTTTCGAAGAGGGACGACTTGTAAAAAAGCGAAGCGTTTTTTACAAGTCAGGGTG
>JABDCE010000024.1:22560-36571 GCA_013288285.1 Bacteroidota bacterium | reverse complement strand
TTTCAAAAGAATTGGGCGAGGTGGAAGTAAAAGCGAAACTGAAAAATGGCAGTGACGAGCAGGCGAGGAATATAGAAAAGAACTCAGACAACCTGCTCAACATTATGTCTGCTCGTACCATCGAGCTGCTTCCTGACATACAGGTGGCTAACGTATTGCAGCGTGTATCCGGCGTGCAGGTTGAGCGTACGTCCAGTGGTGAGGCAAGGTCAGGGGATTTATAGTACAGTTTATAAGTATTGAAGTCAGTGATGTTGCTGTATGACGACACAATATTTACAAACCCAAGTTTGCGCTGGTCGTAGAACAGAACGGCGGCATTGTTAGACTTCGCCGCATTGGTAAACGGGCAATAGGCATACCTGCCGGGGAAAGCAGCGTTCAGCGCGTATTTAACAATGGAGTCAATAAACCCAGCGGGTGCAGCGGCATACTTATCATTGGCCGATACCGGAGCCGAAGCCATCTTCTCAAACGACAGCAGGTCTGCATTGGCAAACGCAGCTATGGTCCTGAGGTAACCGTGATATTTATAGGTAGGCCCCTGGCAGCCGTTGCCGTAATAAAGAACATTATACCCCAATACCCGCAGTGTATCGGTTTGAGCAATCGAAGAAAGCCCAATTATCAGGCACAAAGCAATAAGACAGGCACGTTTCAAAATACAGCAGATTTGTGTTTAGTTAATTACACCTATTTCCTAACGCCCACCATGCTTACATTGTCGATCCTGTCATTGCCAGATGCACCGGTGTTGTTATTCAGCGGAACGATCTTGATAGCGAATTTAGGATTATCATTTACAGCAGGATCAGAGTATATACCAAAGGTATTCAAAGAGAACACCGTGCCTACAGCAAATGTATTGTTACCAATAGCAGTGGCTACATAGTGAACACCATCTGTGGTATAATAGATAGCATTCTGAGACGGGCCACTGCCTGACGCCTCTTCGGAAAACTGAATGGAGATACTGTCGAAACCAGTTGTAGGCATATAAAATATAACCGAGTCGGAAGGATTGCGCAAACGCAGGCACTGGCCTGAATCACTGGTACCACGCAGGTTCAGGTTTGAGCCACCGGTAAAATCAATGTACGAACAGTAGTACTGGTAGATGGCTCCTTTGTTGATGGCAATTGTTGCGCCACGCTGGCTGGAGTCACCGGCGTTGAAGTCCCAGTAGTACATTAAAGTGTCCTGTGCAGACACCTTTACAGGGCCAGCA
Source organism: Bacteroidota bacterium (assembly GCA_013288285.1). Lineage (GTDB taxonomy): Bacteria > Bacteroidota > Bacteroidia > Chitinophagales > Chitinophagaceae > Nemorincola. Next base: position 35,343 of record JABDCE010000024.1, on the reverse strand, counting down.
GCAGGCTGCAGCCTGTCTTTGATGCAGGAAGATAAAATAACCGTGATCAGGACTACACAAAAAGATAATTGTTTCATAAGTATTGTTTTGATAAAAATGATTTTTCAAGAATTAGATTAGAACACGACCTGGTAACCTACACGCAACTGACCAGTGTATTTCAACGGGTTTTGAATTTTGTCTTCTTCAGTTGGTATGTAGTACTCAGCCTTGAATACGGAATTGAACCCGCTCACCTTGTAAGCATAGCCAAGGTAAACCCACTGTTGCTGGCCTGCTATCAGGTCGTTTGTATTAAACGACTCATACTGCACAGAGAATACGGAACGTATCTTTTCAAAGTTGTAGTTAAGACCTGTAACGAAGCCACCGGCCATAATATAGCCTCCATTGAACGAAGCGGGCGTACCATCATAAAGCGGGTCTGTAGGGCTTGTAGGCTGCATCCTGATAATGTCAGTTTCAAACAGGGCTGATATGCCCATGTATTTGAACATAAAGTCACTTCCATATACGGTGCGCTTACCATCAAATATGCGTATGCCGTATGCACCCGGAGCATCGGGATCGTTGGCGAGGATTGATTGCCCGGCAGGCTGTTTTTTGTCCATATACCTTGCGTCAACAGCAATCCTGATCTGTGGCGTAGGTGAGTTGTCTTCGTCGATTGGCTGATATTTCATTTTTCCCGGATAGCAAAACTCTGCGCGGCCTATGTATTCAAATGTGCCGCTGGCATCGTTGCCGTATTCAAAGAAGTTTTCGCCCATACCGCTATACGCACCACCATACAGGTTTATCCTGCTCTTCCATGTGGCATAGTTCAGTGTAAGCCCGAAGTCGCGGCGCGCAAAAAGATCACCGCCATACAGGTTGGCGTGACTCCACATAGGTGTTCCCCACACTTCGTTAAGGTTCCCTTGCGAGAAAGGCACCTTATCATACCCCAGCTTTATGGTCACGGGGCAGCCTACATATTGCAGGTAGCCAGCTTTAATGCCGGGATTGGCCGGGTTATTGGTATTCTGCGTTGCCGCAGCGGTGGCCAGGTCTAATATGCTGATATGAAACTCATAGACGAATTTGCTGCTTGTTTTCCCCAGCAGGTCAAGGTCGCCGTCCTTCGGCGTCCAGCCATTATGGTCCAGGTTGGTAACGCCCGATTTCAAGGCCCTGTACTCGTAAAAAGCCGACACCCTGCCTCCTATCTGGAGTGTATTATTATCAGAGCTCAGCGTAAACGCACTCGCTGCCGAATTGTTGACAAATTCGGAAAACTGGGCGTAGGAACTATGTACCATAGTGGCCCCAAGCAGGAGTAAAAGCAATTTCTTCATCTTATTTATTTATTGTTGGTAAGTTTTTGAAAAAATATAGTCTTTGCAGATTGTCTGAGGTAACGCTCACATTCCCATCTGCGTCAAATGCCATCCCTTCCGGGTTCAGCACATTTATTTTGTAGTATTCTTTAACGCTGTAGGTTTCCGGGTCACATTTAAAGATCGTTTCGTCAAGGCTGCTCAGCAGGTACAGATCGCCTTTGTACCACCTTGCTCCATTCATGTTCCGGGCAATATGAATAGGATACCTGTTTATCTCTTTAAAGTCATCAGTATATTCTACGATACTCACCGGGGCTTCGGATACAAGAACAAAACACTTTTTCGCTTCATTATAAACAATAGATTCAAACGCTTTATTGGCGGCGCCACCCCAGCTCACAGAAAAAACTTTTACAAGGGACAGGTCGTTCTTACGATACTTATATACTTTTCTCGGTGTCTCGTCTGATACATATACAAAACTGTCGGTCACTTCCACGCCTTCGAAATCCATTCCTTCTTCATCAGCTTTACGAATGATATTTCCTGCGAGGTCACATTCAAATAATTTCCCGTGATCGCTAACGATAAAGAAGTGTTTACTATCCTTATCATAGACAATATCAGAAGGTTCGGGTATTCTATTTAACGACTTGAAATGATCAAACTTGAATTTACAATGAGGTAATTTATTCTCTTTAGAAAACAGAGGAAACACAGGCAACAATAGAAACAAGAACAGTGGAACAAAGCGCATTATAAAATCAAAGCCATTCTTATATAAATAGCTGCGCGAAGGTCTTTCGCCAATATTACCAAATCATTACGTAAACATTAAGCGATTATTAAGTAAGGTTAAAAACAGGAAATATTTACTTAACCCTGCGGTAATATTCCAGTAACATAAGCGGCATTTCTTTGCAAAAAAATTAAACGATTATGAAAGGAAAATTACTTACGGTTTTATGCTGCATGGTTATGGTGTTCGCAGCCAACACAAACAGTTCAGCGCAAGCCATCCTAATCCATTACTGGAACTTCAATAATAACACGGTGGGGGCAATGTATACGCCAACCATTACACCAGTCTCTGCCGACTATACACGTGTTGCCACCACCGGCAATGGTGTATTGTATACCGGCCTTTATGGCATGATAGGAAATGTGGGTTCATATATCGATACACTAACTTCGGTAACCGCCGATTTTGATACCATCAACCTCAGGAGTGGCGCAACGAGCGGCCAAATGATGCGTGCACGTAATAACAGTGATAGTATGGAACTGTTGTTCTATATACCGTCCACTAATTACTACAACCTGTTATTGACGTATGGCACAGAGTCATCAAGCACCACCAGCGGCATGCTCCAGCAGAACTATTCATACAGCAATGACAGCGGTAATACATGGATAACAAGCGGCCCCGGCTTATCTACCTGGTCTTACGCACCTACCGATACGTTTACAAGAGCAAGCGTTCACTTTATGGACATAGCATCAAAGAACAATAAGAAGCTGGTCTTCCGCATCACCTTTACCGGCAATACCCATAGCACCGCTGCCAAAGGCAACAACCGCTTTGACAATATAACACTGGAAGGCGACACCATAAGTTCAACGAATACTACAGGTATTGAACAGATAACCTCTGCTCCTGCTTACACAATGGCTCCTAACCCGGTAACCAACATACTGCACATTAACTCTGATATGGACGGCGAAAAGTCTATCATTATCTGCAACGTAACTGGCCAGACCGTGTATACAAGCAATGATGCCGGAAAAAGCATTTATGTAAATACTTCGCTGCTGAATTCAGGCAACTACTACATCACTATTCGTGAATCAGCTACCGGACGAGTAAGTACCATGAAGTTTGTAAAGCAATAACGCAGGCAAATATTTTATTAAAAAAGGATGCCTTGCGGCATCCTTTTTTAATGCTATGACGTTTGCATCACTTGCTGTATAGTGATCGTGATGAATTCCGCGGGATGAACAATAGCTACCTGAACTGAAATATTCATAAAGCCATCCAGAATATCCTGAGCGCTCATTGTGCTGCCCACTCCTACTGATACGTTATAAGTATCAGCAGCTGTTGCCCCTATCAACGCGCCCTGTTGCCAGAGTTGGGTGAGGAAATTGCTGATCATGCCCTTCACCGCCGACCATGTGTTAGCGTCATTGGGTTGAAATACAAAGGCATTCGCTGCCTGCTTTATAGATTGCTCTATAAATATCACCGTACGGCGAACGCTTATGTATCGCCAGTCATTACTGTTTCCGGCCAAGGTCCTTGCACCCCACACCAGCACACCCTGACCTGCAAGCACGCGAATCACGTTGATAGATTTGCCGGTAACGTCCACATTAAAAGCAGCTTGTTCCGCCTCGCTTATTTTTACAGTAGGTGCAATAACGGATGTCAAGGCCACATTGGCAGGCGCTACCCATACGCCAGACGTACCATCCACATTAGTGTATACTCCTGCTATTGTCGGTGATGGCGGCAATACATTGACTACGGAAAGTGCGCAATTGATGATGATCTGATAATTAGGGCTGACTACCAATAACGCATTTTGCGCGTTGCTTATTTCTTCGGCTGTCACGGCACTTTTGGCCTGGGCAATAGCCTGGGTAACATGCGTATTGTTTTCAAGGTAGGAAGTCAGGTCGGGGAAATTCAGGAAATTAATTTCGGTAGCGGCCGTAATGTCCGTTTCCAGCCACGGGTAGTAAGCGGCGCAGTAGTCGAGGTTATCAGTACCTATGCCATTTCTGAAATCGCTTACTACACTGTTAGCAGCCTCCCCTGTATCTGCAGCATATCCGCCCCACACATCGGTGATAGCTATCCGTTTTTGTGATACAGCAGCCTTTGCTATTGCATAACATGCCACACTGTAGTAATCTTCTTTACTTAGTGATAAAGCATCCGGGAAGAGGGTCATAGTAACCTCCTGCTCCTTATCCAGCACATCAATACCGTCCAGGAAATCCAGTTTCACAGGCGGCTTATCATAACTCCCCACTGATACGATGCAGCAGGTACCACCACCGTTCTGATAAAACAGCCGGATACTATTATACAGATAAAAAACGGGTTGTAATATTGATAATGCTACCACTTTACCATTTAGCGCCAAAACAGGATGTACAGGATTTTGTTTAAGCGGTATAGATAGCGTAGATGCCGATAACGAAAACTGAATAACGGGACCAGCACCGAAGTACGTAATGAAGTCGTTAAGAGAGTTAATCTCTACCGCAGTCCTGTCGAGCGGCTTCCCATTATACTCCGCCTGCGCTGTATAACCTATAAATGCAGGTATGGCTGTAGCAACCGGTACTACGGTGTTTGGAAAGGCATTTACCGCCTCGATATAAACACCCGGTGTTGTAAAAGTACCTGGTGAGCCCTTGCTATTCTTTGTATTCTTTGGTGACATCATATATTTTTTATATTAAAAAACCGAATGACAGACCTTAAAAAAACGATTCCAAATGAAAAAGGATTTCAAGCAAAAATGCCTGAAATCCTTCACTACCTGGTGGTTCCGCAGGGACTCGGACCCTGGACCCGCTGATTAAGAGCGCTCCACTTTGTATTTTAAAGAGCTGAAATGCAGTACTGTAGCGACTTTTGAAATGATAGCATTTATAGTATGACCTGCTGATTGAAAATGGTGTTACTGATTGGATTACAAACATTGAATAGGCCTCAAACGCTTTACTGGAAAGGTTTTCAGCTTGCTTTCTTTTTGATTATCAATTTTACGTTTTTTGTGGTTTTTTGCCCATGCTCCAGTTCATTCAACGCTTCCTTTATTCTTTGTATTGGCGATACTGATTCTTTATTCCTGAGCATCTGATCTGTGAAGCCAAACAAGTAGTCAGCACTAATGCCAAAAACGGAACACACTGCACTAACATGATCCCGGCTGAAACGCTGGTGTCCACCGCGGATATTTGAAATATTGTTTTGATTCATTTCTATAAGCTCACACCAGGCTGTAATAGAGCGCGCGCCTTTCAGCTTATTGGCAATGCAATACTCCATTACGGTGAGCATGCGCTGATCTGCAATGTTTAGTTTAGTGGGCATTATTTATGCTTTCTTTTTTGTTTTTAGGGAAGGCCAAATTGTACCATCAGAGAAGTGAACTTTGGTGACTTTTGGTTTTATATGAGTTGTATTTTCTTGCAGATGAAGTGTCCATTGATTAGTTATTTCATAACCACTCTCCAAATTATCCTGAGATATCCCTCCGGAAATATTATTGCCCCTTATTTGGTTTACTTTCCTTTCGAAATTATCAAAACACGCTATATCGAATTCAACACCATCAATTAATTTATCCGTGACGTTTAAATATTTTATCACAGCAATCGGTTCTCCAATTTCATTACTGATAACAAATGACTCAGTGATTTCGATTGGACACGAATATTTTTCTTTAATTTTTTCCGGGAAATAATTACTGGGTAGCATGTAAATACTATGTGATGGAGGGATTGCATTTGTGCCACTAGCTATTTCTTTTTCGGGAATTGTATCTTTCATGATAACAACCTGAGAAGTGCCTCTAAGTGGTATTAAAAACAGTAAAGCGAATAAAATATTTTTCATTGTTTCTATTTTTGCCTGCTAACAATTCCAGAGTTACGATTTCGGCGGATCATGCCAGTTACATCAAAGACACTTATCACGTCATCTCCTTTTACCTCAAATGGTGGATAAAAGTACTTTCCCGTCATCGGCCCGGCCTCATGTTTTAAAATATTGTCACTAATACATAGATACCCTGTCTTATCCTCGGTATAATAAAGACGCTTGAATACACGATTACTTTTTGTGAGGAGTAGATAAGTTTCTCCTGGTTGTATAAAGCCGTCAAGATTTCTTTTTATGCCAAGGATGCAACCGGGAGGATATGCAGGCGTCATGCTATTGCCATATACTGTAAATGCAGCCTCAGAATCACTCAAAAGATCACCAACATCTATATAGTCTGTAGGTTGATTACCACCCTCGTGAACGTTTATCTCCATGGTATTACCAGCAGCACCTTCACCAATAATCGGGATGCGTTTCTTAGTGGATTCAGGAATTAATGAGCCAAATATTTCGCTCCTACTCCCTTTTGATGACAACCATTCTTTATCAACGCCAAAAACTTCATGGAGTTTCTTTTGCATTTTGAATGGTATATCATCGTCTGATTTCAAAAGTGTACTAATATACCCCTCGCTTTTATACCCAAGCTTTGCGCCAAAATCCACTTGAGAATTGACTTTATCAAGCCGTACGAGTTCATCATAAATACTTTGAAGGAATGTCTTCATACTTTGTTTTTACAGAAGTTTCTTCTTTATCTTTGTATCGTAATAGTAGTTCTATGAAATGGTTGAAAAAATTATTTAGTGGCAAAAAGAGCAAAGAACTTTCCATAGTTCAACCGAAAACAAAAGCACAGTCCCAATCCCTGCCAACCATGAGCCAATTACCAAAAGTCGATTGTTTCGATCTAATATTTGGTAGGCGATAGTTTCCTTCTCAATGTTTCCTTTATATCCTCCAGAATCAATATAAACAAGGCCCTCAAAGGTTATACCCAACTTCCCCTGGTCGTTTCTCTCAATGAATCCATCCTTTTCCAACTTCTTGAGTGCGTGAATGCAGTCAGGCAAAAAATGAATATTTGATTTAAGATCCGGCACTAATTTAATTACACCATCCAGTATTTGATCTTCACTAAAAAAACTTGTGGAATTATGGTCATTATTGAACCATTTAAGTATTTCATCCAGTGATTCAATTCGAGATAATGACATTTATAAAACTGATTTATACTCAATTATTTGTTATAAAATAATTAATTTGTAATTTTCTTTTCAATACTTTGTTTTTACAGAAGTTTCTTCTTTATCTTTGTATCGTAATAGTAACGAAACGGTAATGAAAATGCAAAATAACAAAAAAACGGCAGAAGAAAGTAACGACACATTGGATTTGCTGACGCAGAGTTTCAAGCTGCATCGTGAAAAATTGGAAAGGGGGGACTTAGGGAAGATAGCGGATGCATCGGAAGAAACAATACACACTGTAAACCAATACATCACCCGCCTGCAGGGGAAGTCTGTTGTTACCGGATTGAAAATACTCAAGGCCATGAAGGAGCTTTTAGAAACCCGTGAAGAAGAGGTCAAAAGGCTTACTGCATAATGTGTGCCAAACATTTATAAAAAACATCTTTTTAACACTGCATATATTAAACGGTTTGATAAAGACTTTAACAAAAACCAACTAGAAATGAAAACAGACAAATGGTTTAAATGGTTAAGAAAATACCTGAATGGGTTTTTCGTAATCTCCCTCCTCTACGGGATGGTAGGTGTACCCACCTACTGGCTACATGAAGTCGATAGAATAACCAAAATGGGTCAAAACTGTTAACCTATGAGTACAACACCTACAATATTGGACAGAGTGATAGGGCTGGAAGCAATGGCCGCTACAATGTCAAAAGAAGCTGCAATGCTGCGGCGTGAGCTATCGGCTGGTGGGCAGCCGATAGCTTCCCGAAAGGGAAGTAAGAATATAGAAATAATGAATGCCGCACGTACACGATACAAAAAAAGACAGTTACAAAAATAAAAAAGCCCCTGCGCGAACAGGAGCCTGATTTCTTAACCAACAATAAAAATTGTCAGCGCCATGGCAAAAATAGCTCAACATTTTACCGTAACCAAATGTTTTCCCGATAATCTCGGGTGCATTGAGTTTTCCGGCATCGTTTACAAACGTGACGCCGAAAAATACGACATCGAAGATGTGATCTTCAAAACAGGAAATTCTACCGAGAACATCACCCAGTTCTTCCACATGTTCCGCGCAACTACTGATCCTGAATTCCATCACTCTGACATCGTTTATCTACTTAACGAGTGGCTGAGATCAGACGAAGGCAAATACGATCGTTCACCTTTAGAAATAGCAGCATGAAACAATACAAAAAAGGAGAAACAGTATCCGTATTCGCCAAGGTTGGTGGCAGGATGACGCACGTCACCGGTGAAGTGTTCTTTGTGATCCAGGTAGACAGCGAGCTGCAGTGTCTGACGATATACGGATCTGATCCGGCCGGCAAAGCCGTACGCACTAAGACATACAATGACGACAGATCGTTGGAGCCCATTTCTTCACGCGAAACGATATCTATATGATCCCATTTATTCAGTTCCCTATGCCGTTAATAAAGCTTTTCAGAACAGCAGGTAAGCTGTCAGACCTTATAGACAACAAGTTATTCCCGCTTCCGAAGTCATACAACGATGACGAGCTGGCAAAGAAACGTCGCCAGCAGCAAAGGGTTGAGACAGCAGCTTCCTTCATCGGTAAGCAGATCAGCTTTTGCAAAACGATAGCGCAATGCTGTAACTGCCGGCGCATGATCACCAACCTGTCGGAGGTGTATGGATTGACTGAACAGGTGAAGTGCTGCCAGGCTAACCTGACATTGAAGGTAATTCGCAGGGAAAACAAAATCATTCACAACCTCTAAAAGCTGATCAATGGAAAAGAATTTCAGGTATTACGAAGACTGGATGCAGAAAAATTGCCGCGTTTCACTTCCAAATAACAACGGCACGCTGGTCAGTTTTACAACGTCTGTCATCAACGACAGGAAGGTTATACTAACGGCGCTGGTCCTCCCTGACGGTTGCCAGCATCCATTTCCGTTCAGTCCATGGGATCTCGATGAAGAAACTAAAGTGCTCCCAACCGCACGGCCATTTCCCGAAACGATCGGGTGTTTATAACAGGATTTCTTAACTCTTAATAACGTCAAAAATGCCAATACTCAACATTAGACAAGCAAAACGCGGAGAAAGCAAAGCTATAATAGGCATTGCCGGCGTCTCTGGTTCAGGAAAAACATATACAGCGTTGCAAATTGCACGCGGTATGGTTTCTAAACCATCGGAAATAGGCGTTCTGGACGCCGAAAATAAGCGCGGTTCTTTATATGCAGATATACTGGACGGACCATTTTTAATAGCAGACCTTCTACCTCCATTCTCTCCTAATCGCTACTCAGAGGCAATAAAGGAATTCCAGAATGCAGGCGTTAAAGTACTCGTTATAGATTCAGTTTCCCATGAATGGGAAGGTGAAGGGGGATGTGATGACATAGCCAACGCTCCGAAGTCAGATGGTTCACCTCGTAAGGTCGCAAACTGGGCCCAGGCAAAGCGTGAGCATAAGCGTTTTATGAATACGCTCCTTCAGTCGAGCATGGATATCATTTGTTGCTTGCGAGCCCGCGACAAAGTAAAGATCGAAAAGATAGCCGGCAAAGATGAATTCATTCCACAAGGCCTGCAGCCGATACAGGAAAAGAACTTCATGTTTGAGCTCACAGCATCCCTGCTGATGGAAGATTCCGGCAAGCATCAGACTTTCTTAAAAATGCCTTCTTTCCTTATCCCGGCATTTGGTGATGGGAAGGGATATATAGGCGTCAAAACGGGGAAGCTTATCCGGGAATGGCTCAATGAGGGAGAACGGGAAGATCCTAAGATCACACAGTTGAAATCCGAAATGCAGATGTCGTGCGAAAGCGGTATGGAGGCCTTAATTAACGTATGGAACACCGTCCCTAGGCACCTGAAGAAAGTCCTCGAGTCTCACAAGGATATGTGTAAGGAAGCGGCATTAGAGTACGAATTACAGCGCCAGGAGGCCGACAAAACGGACCAGGAGAAGGTGAATGATGAGAAGGAGAAAGTAAAGCAGGCTAATGAAGGTCAAGCAAAATTAAATCTCGCATAATATGAGCCATCAATACAGAGACCTACCGCCAGAGCAAATGGAGGAACTATTAAGCCGGTTCCTTGTCAATAGCTGGAGTTACTCAAGGGTAACAACATTCTCCAGGAATGAAAAGGCATTTGAAATGTCTTACATATTCGGCATGAAAGGCAAGTCATCGGCCACTACCGTAGCCGGACAAGCATATCACGAGGCTTTACAGATGTATTTCAAGTGGATGAAACAAGGCAAGACGCTGGAAATAGTGGATATGGAAACTATTGCTTTCAATTACATTGATGAGGTCAAGGGCAACTGGTGGAAGCTACAAAAGACGACGCCAACGGTTGAGGAATGCCGGATAAAAGCTACTACGATCGCCAACACGTTGATTAAAAACTTTGTTGGCGAGATAAGCACCTATACCAATGATATAGCAGAGGTACTGGATGTGGAAATGCGTTTTGAGGAGTTCCTGACCATTAATGGAGTGGATATACCTCTTCCCTGTCATGCACTGGTTGACCTAGTCGTAAAGACTAAAACGGGTAAAATTGCCATCATTGACCACAAAAGTAAAACCACCTACACCGAGGACGATGTAATCGGACTTTCTATAGGACTCCAGGCTATTACTTATATCAAGTGCTTTGAATCAAAGACCGGTTGTAGTGTTGATGAGGTTTGGTTTATTGAGAACAAGCATAGCCAAAATAAAGATAAGACAGCGCAACTCAGGAAGTTTGTAGTAGAAGTAGACGATGCAACACGTAAGCTATATGAAGCCCTTTTATATGAGCCTTTGCGTAAACTGATCTCCGCAGTCAATGATCCAGACTATGTGTATATCATCAACGACAATGACAACTTTATCGACCGCGCAGAAATGTATGATTTCTGGTGCCGTACACAAATAAGTGAGGTTGAAGACTTCAATATTGACGAAAGCAAACGGGAATTAGTAGGTAAGCGGTTGAAGAAAATACGGGATGCCTCCAGCGCAATGATAAGCCCGGCAGTAATAAAACAATTCAAAGAAAACGCAGCATCATTCATCGCTTACGATCTAAGCCACACAAATATGACACAGGCAGAAAAAATTGAACACGTATTACGCAGCTTCGCCATAATGGTGAAAGTAGCGCACAAATTAGAAGGCTATTCCAGCGACACCTTTTTGCTTGAAATATCAGCTGGGGTGAAAATAGCGTCCATGTACTCGCACCGGCTTGATATCGCCAATGCACTTGATGTTTCCAGTGTACGGTTTTCTGAAAACCTGGTAGTATACCAGGGCAAGTCTTACGTATCTATAGACTTTGCAAAAAAGCGTGATTCAGACTTAATATTTGACGAAAGCGCGTTACAGGGTAAAAGGCTTCCCCTGGGTAAAGACAACTTCGGTAATACCATTGTTTGGGATCTGGCCAACCATTCCACGCCACACGTACTTGTGTGTGGCGCAACTGGCAGTGGCAAAAGCGTACTCGTAGAAAATACGATAGAATACGCTCTGCTTGCCGGTGTTGACGAAGTTGTTATACTTGACCCGAAATATGAATTTACAGATTATAGTCGCCGCTCAGGAGTGTCCGTATCCAACGACATTGATGACATCGAGTTAAAAATGCTCATGTTGGTTGAGCAAATGAACGACCTGGTCAAGTCTGGTAAAAAGAGAAATACACTTGTTGTGTTTGATGAATTTGCCGATGCCGTGGCACAGTCTGCTAAAGGAAAAGAATTGAGCGGTTATAAATCTCTGGAAGAAAATTTGCGCATTCTATTACAAAAAGGCAGATCATCAGGTTTCAGGATAATGGCCGCAACTCAGCGTGCATCCGTCAAAGTGATAACTGGTGACGCGAAGGTCAATTTCCCAGTACAAATATGTTTCAGAGTTCCAAAGGAATCTGACAGCCGTGTAGTGCTTGATGAAACGGGCGCGGAGTCGTTGGCAGGCAAAGGTGATGGGCTTATTAAATCGCCTGAATATTCCGAAACTGTTAGATTCCAGGCATTCTACAAACCTAAAATGCAAACTGCCTAACAACGCTCATGAGCATAAATAAGCCAAAGAAAAATGAACCTCGACGAACTGGGTATACAGAACTGATGCCCCTATCCGACGAAGAAAGAAAACGGCTATTTCCCAACGGGCCGGTTTCACTTAAAATACTACGAACGCTTAAAAAAAATAATTCAAACCATGGAGCCGATCATAATCATAGCAACCGGAGATGAAATTAACGGCCATCCGGTAATAATAATCGAAGCAGAACAATAAAGTTTTCACCTTAAAAAAACAATAAAATGGATCTTTCCAACAAATCAAAAAACGAGTTATTAAACATCATTGTCAATAGTAATGATCGCAACCTCAAATCCGAGGCATGGGCACAGCTGCTGAAGCAGAACCCTGACAATGAAGACCTGCGCTACCTCATTCGGTACACTGACCTCAAATCCGAGGCATGGGCACAGCTGCTGAAGCAGAACCCTACAAACGGCGACCTGCGCTACCTCATTCGGTACACTGACCTCAAATCCGAGGCATGGGCACAGCTGCTGAAGCAGAACCCTACAAACGGCGACCTGCGCTACCTCATTGAGTACACTGACCTCAAATCCGAGGCA
>JABDCE010000024.1:0-22550 GCA_013288285.1 Bacteroidota bacterium | reverse complement strand
TCAAATCCGAGGCATGGGCACAGCTGCTGAAGCAGAACCCTACAAACGGCGACCTGCGCTACCTCATTGAGTACACTGACCTCAAATCCGAGGCATGGGCACAGCTGCTGAAGCAGAACCCTACAAACGGCGACCTGCGCTACCTCATTGAGTACACTGACCTCAAATCCGAGGCAGGGGCACAGCTGCTGAAGCAGAACCCTACAAACGGCGACCTGCGCTACCTCATTCGGTACACTGACCTCAAATCCGAGGCAGGGGCACAGCTGCTGAAGCAGAACCCTGACAATGAAGACCTGCGCTACCTCATTGAGTACACTGACCTCAAATCCGAGGCAGCTTCTGTGCTCCGTGAAAAATTCAACGTCACTGCAGTTGATGAAAATGCGCTGATAAAGAAAATTGCCGAGTCGGTTCTTTCGCGTCCTGGAAGCCTAAATATGGGAAGCTGGCATTGTGGAACATCTCATTGCCTCGCCGGTTGGGCATGCGTGCTAGATAACCAGGCTGCAAAAATTGAAGCTGAAGCAGGTGATAACGGAACAGAAACCGCCGGTTGTGCAGTACTTCCAACATTCGCTCATCTGTTCTTTTCTGACAACAATACTGTTTTGGAAATACTCAAAGGAATTGCCGGCGAAGATGACAGAAAGTGGGCTGCCGTTCAATTAACAGAAGATCAAGCCATTGCCTTTGCAGAAAGTGAAAGTTATGCAGGATTGAATGCAGAACAAATAGTTCGCTTACAGATGTTCCAAAGACGCCTGTGTATGCCTTTCGATCTATTCCAAAAATCAATGGAGGAAGTATTAGGACGCCCGGTATTTACCCATGAGTTCGCTAATCGAGATAATCTGATCCTCGAGTATCTCGGTGAAAAACCAATGCCAACACTCCAGGAAATCATTGATCTGATCCCCGTAGAAAAAAGAACAATAATTAAGCTTTGACTCTTACGCTGATATCCTTACAAAAGCAACGTAAGGGTTACAAATTTTAAAACCACAAATTTACAATGAACGAAAACGTAACCATTACCGGCGGCCACATCAAAGATGATATGTTCTGCCATTACAGCTACTCGAAGGAAGTGGCTAAAGGAATTACCGACAAAGCGACCATAAAATCACAGCGGCCTATCCACGACGATATGAAAGCTGCATTCCGGAAGCTCAATCCACATCTCGCTGTTATCTGCGAAGAGGTCCACAACCTGGAGATCGGCGATATAGATAAAATGCCGGTAAGGCCTGAAAATATGCCACTGGACGAATGGGAGAAATCTTTGGAGGGTATCGATAAAAAGCTTTACGCCTTCGTCGTGTCAGGTATTCAATACGATGGCAGTGGTGAAAATGAAGGTGTGATCCTGATCGGAAAGAAAACACTTTCTACCGGTGACTCCGTACAGCTCACCACGCCAAAGATCGTCTGGGAGGCAAGTAGTTACTTTTTTATCAATGAGCTGAGGGTTGCGGCACGTGACCTTGCCGACGAGATCATGCTCTATATGGATGGCAAGCAGGCGCCCAGGGCCATACAAACAGAAATGGAATTCCCTGTAGAAGAAGGGGAAGAAGATGAAGATATCAAACCCAAAAAACGCGGCAGAAGAGGATCTAAAGAAAACCCTGTAAACATAGACTAACAATGACCATTGTAGACTACGGCAACGAATTCCACATATCGTTCGGGTATGACAGCTATTTCAAATCGAAAGTGGCCGATGTGAAGCTATTGCCGGAATACAAATGGATGTTCAAAGAAAAGTACTGGCGTATACCCTCCCAGTATGATATGGAGGTAAAGCTTTTAGGGCAAAAATACAGAGCACACATGATACACGCGGACCAGATGGCAGCGGAGACGACCGGCGAAATAGCGCCATTACCTGAATTGGATATGACTGTCGGGTTACTGGCTGCACTGAAGGGTACCTTGATGCATTACCAGGAGCAGGGCGTTGCCCAGGGGCTGCAGCTGAAGAAGTTCATTAACGGAGATGAGCCCGGCCTCGGCAAAACATTCCAGGCGATCGCTACGCTGGTAGCTGCAGACCTGAGAGGCGAAGCTGTGTTCCCTGCCCTGATCATCTGCCCATCGACCATAAAGATCAACTGGCAAAGGGAATGGGAGAAGTTCTCCAGTAAAAAAGCAATGGTACTGTCCGACAAAACATTAAACACCTGGCATATATACTGGAAGACCGGTGTATGCCAGGTGTTCATTGTCAACTACGAGAGCCTTAAAAAGTTCTTTGTCCAGTCGATGCCGAAAAAGGGTAAGGACGCAAAATCGAAGGACATCGTTATGCGCGATTCCATCAACCTGTATAACTCGGTGGTGATCGATGAGCTGCACCGGTGCAAGGATCCCAGCACATTACAAAGCAAGCTTTGCATCCGGATAGGCCTGGGTAAGAATTACCGTATCGGGCTAACCGGTACGCCGGTAAAAAATAAACCGGCAGATCTATGGCCCCAGCTTGCGATCATTGGCCAGCTTCACAAGTTCGGAGATAAGAAGCAGTTCTTGGATCGCTATTGCGAAGGTGGCCGCGGCGCCAATAACCTGCGCGAACTGAATTACCTGCTCAATAAACATTGTTTCTTCCGGAGGGAAAAGAAAGATGTGCTCAGCGACCTTCCTGAGAAGCAGCGCCAAACTATCCTTTGTGAAATTACCACCCGGCCGGAATATGAAAGGGTTAAGCAGGATCTGCTGACCTGGTTACGGCAGAACGGATTCACAAACGGCCAGATCGATAAGAAGATGCGCGGGGAAGCGCTGGTAAAAATGAATGCGCTGCGCAGGATCTCCGCCCGGGGTAAACTCAACGAGGTACAGGAATTCGCACAGGAAATTATTGATGCCGGTGAAAAGCTGGTCCTGTTCTGCAACCTGCATGAAATCGTAGATGAAGTGAAAAGACTTTTCCCTTCTGCCATGACGGTCACCGGTAACGATTCCCTTGAGATACGGCAGCAACACATCGATTCCTTCCAGAACGATCCTAAGAAGCAGTTGATTATCTGCAATATTCAGGCTGGAAAGGAAGGAATCACACTTACTGCCAGCTCCAGAGTGGCCTTTATTGAATACCCGTGGACCTACGCTGACTCAGTTCAGTGCGAGGACCGCTGTCACAGGAAGGGCCAGACCAACAATGTGATGTGTACCTACTTCCTGGGGCAAAATACCATAGATGAAAGGGTATTTGAACTCATCATGGAGAAAAAGGACATGGCCAATACGATCACCGGCGGCACTGACTCGATGGAAATGTCGATAGTAGACCGGATCTCTACCCTTTTTAATGAATTGTGATTTCTTAACCGTAAATAAAAAACAATGAATACAGACACAAAATCAATTTTAAAGATGGTCCTGCTTCAGGACATCACGATCGGGAAAACAAATCCCAGGAAAGCATTCGACGAGGATGCAATTAATGAGCTCACTACCTCGGTAAAGGAAAAAGGGGTGATACAACCCATTTTACTGCGGCCCGGAGGTAAAGATGGCAGTTATGAGCTGGTATGCGGCGAACGCCGGTTCAGAGCTAGTCAGAACGCCGGCATTGCAGATATACCCGCTTACATCCGTGAGTTATCAGATGACGAGGCCCTGGAGCTGCAGATAACTGAGAACCTGCAAAGAAAGGATGTTCACCCGATGGAAGAGGCCTACGCCTTTAAACAATTGCTGGAACGCCACACACCGGAAGAAGTAGCGGCAAGGGTAGGTAAAAAAGAATATTTCATTAAGCAGCGGATGAAGCTCAACGATCTTCTCCCGGAATGGCAAAAGTTGTTCTATAAGAACCTGCTCAATATGACTAATGCCCTTAATCTCGCCGTTCTTCCTGTAAATACTCAAAAGGAAATGCTGAAGGACAGCGATATCACAAAGGATAATATCGACAAGCAGAATTCCATTCGTCTCAATGAATACCGCCTCAGGAGCTATAGCGGCGACCTGAATAAAGCGCCGTTTGACCGTGCCGATACTACGCTGGACAAAAAGGCCGGCCCATGTATTTCCTGCCAGTTTAACTCTGCGGTGGCCAATCTTTTCCCTGATGCTGTCAAAAGCTCGGTCTGTTCCAATATATCCTGTTATAAACATAAATGCGATGTCAGTTTCGACCAGGAATTAAAAAAGGCACTCGAGGATCCAGCAATTGTTTTCATCAGCTCAAATTACTATCTCGATGATAAGAAAATAGAAGAACGTCTTCAAAAGGAAAAGCATACCATTTTAAGAAGTAATGATTATAACGGAATTGGTATTCAGATAGATGATATAGAGGATTATGTCACCTGGTGCGACGGCGAGGATGAAGACGATTATAACGATGAAACCGAAATGCGGGCGGCGTATGATCGGTACGTATCCGGACTCGAAAATTCCAAACAGGAAACTGACAAAAAGATCGCCAGTGGCAAGTACTTGAAAGCATTTATTGTTGATGGAAATGGTAAAGGTCTTTTTAAATATATCGAGATCAGGAAAAAGGCAGCTACTAAAGATTCAAAAAAGGCTGTCGAATCAGGCAAAGCTTCCGCAGCAGATATCGATAATGAAATATCCCGCATCCGCGATCGCCAGAAAAGGAACGCCGAACTTGATGCGGAAAAGGTGCATAAGCAGATAGTTGATGCAATGAGTCAGGACAAATCTTTAAAGGCAGTTCCTGCGGCATTCACAACTACTGACCGTGCACTGATGTTATTCCTCATTTGCCAAAATGCTGATTACAGCTCCAGGGATCAAATTAAAAAGGTTATCGGCACGTATGGCAGTGCATCAAATGGGAATGGCAACTGTGATAAGCTTTTCACGCAGCTGGAGGCAATCACTGATGAACAATTGGCGTACCTGGTGAGGACATTTATTTTCCAAAAATTCAAAAACAATCTGCCTCACGGTGATGGTGGCTATATGGTACGCAAGCTTGCTGAGCTGCTCGGTACTATTCCGATAGCTGCTTATGAAACAGAACAGCAGGAAAAGGCTGCCAAACGACAGAAGAATGTCGAGAAGCGTATCGCCGAACTCCAGCAGCAAAAGAAGGACCTAAAGCCAAAACCGGAGGCAAAGCCCAAAACCCCTACTAAAAAAGCAGCTAAAAAGTAATATATATGAACAGAACTGAGATAAAAGCAAGGGTGCAATTCCGCATGGCACCCTTGCTTCATAAAGGGGTTCGAATCCTCTATAAAAATGCAGAATTCAGCATCACTGAGTATGATTTCTTCGACAGTTCCAACACCTACGTGATCAATGTCAGCGATCGTAAGGATCCGTTGGAATTCAGCCCTGAAGAAATGCAGGAATTCATAAATACGATCAGGCGTAAAGATGGTATTATCGTTCCTAAATTCAATGAAGACGGTACAATACTGGGTAAAAAACCACCTACTAAAAAGGGTACTTCAAAACAAATTAAAGAAGGTGATGAAGAAGAGTATGAGGATATCCCGGAAGAAATACCAGAGATATCACCTGAAGAAGAACCTAAGTCGGTAACTCCTACCCCCCCCCATAAGACCAGCAAATTCGTCCATATAGAAGCCGCCGGCAAGATCTACGTTACCAGGGATTATAGTTTGTTTTCCCACCTGCAGGGGAACCGGGTACTGAACAAAAGCAAGATCAAGCATATACTGGATGATGTCAATGCTGGTACCAACCTGCTGAAGTACTGCCCGATAATAGTGGCTGAGGAGAACAATAAGCTGAAGATCATTGACGGCCAGCACCGGCTGGAGGTGGCGAAGCAGCTAAAGAGCAATGTATGGTATGTGATCTGTGACCAGCTGACGCTATACCAGATTGCCAAGATGAACAGCAATACGGAAAAATGGAAAGGGAGCGACTTCATCAACTGTTATGCCCAAACCGGCAACTCTAACTACATCAAGCTGAAAGAATTTGCCTCAGTATATGGATTCCCATTGAGTGTTAACCTGGCATTGCTGTCATCAGGAATAAAAGTCAGTGATACCGGTGGCAGCAAATCGACAATGAAGGCGTTTGAAACCGGTATGTTCATGGTCAGGAAGGAAGATGAAGCGATATCTGTGGCGCAGCAGGTTAGTTTGTTTTCCGACTTCCATGCTTACAAGAACAGAAATTTTGTCGTAGCAATATGTAAGATCATACAAGCCGGTAAGATCCCGCTGGACGAAGTGATAAAGGCATTCGAAAAGAATAAGGAAGAACTGGTAGCTCAGGCGAACTGGAAGAACTACCTAGTCAACCTTGAAACTATTGTCAATATCGGCAAAAGTAAACGCAGAGTAATATATTAATTATGATCGAAGCATATCCACTTTGCTGGCCCGTAGGTCAGAAGCGAACTTCAAACCCAACCTATTCCCGGTTTGGTGGACATACCTTAACACAGGCCACTAAAGAAGTACTGGCTGAGCTCGAGCGCATGCAGTGTACAAACGCCATCATCAGCACCAATATACCGCTGCGCAAAGATGGGATGCCCAGAGCCGACTATCTGAAGCGTACCATTGCCGACTATGGTGTGGCCGTTTATTTCAACCGTAATGATAAGCAGATGGTCCTCGCCTGCGACCGCTGGGATAATATCGAAGATAACCTGTGGTCAATCGCAAAATCTATTGAAGCTATGCGCGGCCTTGACCGATGGGGTGTATCTGAAGTGCTGGAGCGTGCATTCACCGGTTTCAAAGCCCTTCCTGAGCGTGCCGGTGGTAAGAACTGCTGGGATGTCCTGGGCATCCCTCAAACGAAGCAGGAATTGGTTATTAAAGAACGGTATTGGGAATTATTAAAGAAAGCTCATCCGGACGCTGGTGGCACCCAGGAGCAGGTAGATGAGCTGATCACGGCCAAGGACCAGGCAATACAATTTTGTAAAGCATAAACCATCTAACCATGGAGAGCGTTAACCTTAACGATGAAATATTCTTGGTTGATGAAGATGTTGCCCGGTGGATGAAATGGGCCAACGCTTTGATCCTGAAAGGTAAAAGCCTCTGGGAAGCGCAGAACCATTACTTCAAATACCACAATAACCTTCCTCAGTGTAAGGCGCTCGAGAAAGAGTTTGATGAACTCCTGGCCGGTAAGGTCAAGGTGAAGCCTGAAGAAGTACAAGCAGAATTATTTAGATAACATTTTAAAAACAAACACAATGCAATCAGTATTACAAAACTGGGTAATGGAATTACCCCTTAGAGAACAAGGTACAATGCTTACCTGTGTTCGCGGCTGCGATTTAGAGCCGAAATTATGGATATCAACCGGAGTGGCTTATTCCGCCGGGCGCAGGCTCACTGCTTTTATCAGATGGGCATTTATGGTACCTGCCGACGAAAGAGAAGTTGACAGCCAGGAAGGCGCATTTATGATGTCTACTCCTCCCCACCCTTTCAAACCGTCTGAGTTTGGCCATTTACCCGAGCACTGGTATGCCCATGCAATGCACGCCCTTGAAGTAATAGCTTACCGATGCCCTGATGAGACTATTGCTCGACAGGCCTATCTGATGTATGCTGAAATGGTTCATAATTTGCATTTGCAACCTGAAACCAAAGAACAGATGATATATAGACTTTCTGAGGACCGTTTGAAATCAGGGACGGTTGTTAGTTAAATAAAATACCCGGCTACTTGCAGGCGGCCGGATATAATGAGTAAAACACAGATACCCTAACCGTTACAATCGACGTGCCAAAGTATCTGATTTTAGGAAATATTAACAGGTACCAGGGCGCAATGACAGGATATGAATTGACGATCAGACTTAAAAAATTACGCAGACAACACGTACTCACCGCTACGGAGCAGGCGCTTTACCATGAATTGGGCAGCATCTGCAATGAGGGAGACTGGTGCGAAGTTTTTATTTGTTCCAACGAAGAGCTATGCCGGTCATTAAATATCTCTGAAAACACCTTAATTAATTCCAGGAAGAAATTGATTGAGATCGGTTCGATCTACTATAAAAGCGGTAAAAGTATCAGGAGTTTCGGGGAATATTCTTTTACAAAAGAACTAACTACCTCAAAATCTGAGGTAGTTAAAAAAGAGAAGAAGGCTCAGACTACCTCAAAATCTGAGGTAGTTACCACCCCAACGGTACCTGCAACTACCTCAAAATTTGAGGACTATAGTAAACAAACAAAAGAAACTACTGATTCTAACGAATCAGTCCCTGCAGAAAAATCAACTACCTCAAAATCTGAGGTAGTTAAAAAAGAGAAGAAGATTAAAACGCAGTACTGGCAAAAACTGGTTGACACCTGGTTTGGATTTTACAAAGAACATTTCGGAATTGACCCAACCTTCGCGGGGACGGCAGCCAAGTCTTTAAAATCCATCCTCAGCAACCTGAAGAAGATCTCAGTCAACGCCGGCAAAGAATGGACCGAACCATACGCAGAGAAGGTACTGATCCATTTCCTGAACCGCGCAATCGCCGACAAATGGCGCAAAGAGAACTTCATGCTGCACATACTCTGCTCACACTTCGACGCGATCATCAGGAAGGAAACCAAAGCGGATTCGGCGGAAAATAAGGAAATTGACCAATACCTCGAGCAACGCAAAAAACAGGAAGAACGGACCAGAAACATTGGCAAAAAATAGCTATGACAGTCAACATCAAAAAAGAATTCGGAAATACCAGGAACCGTAAACCAGATCTGACCACGCTTGTATATGGCAAAGTGCCACCGCAGGCAGTGGAAATGGAGGAAGCAGTACTCGGAGCCTGCATGCTGGAGAAAGACACCTTCGCCCAGGTGATGGAGATCATAAAGAGCGAAGAATGTTTCTACGTGGACGCACACCAGAAGATCTACGCGGCTATGCGCACCCTGTTCGATAAGGGTACACCGGTGGACCTGCTGACTATAACCGCAGAACTCAGGAAGACGGACGAGCTGGAGCTGATCGGAGGCGCTTACTTCCTGACCAGATTAACCATGAGCGTTTTGACCAGCGCCCACGTCGAAGCCCACGCGCGTTATGTGATGGAAAAATTCATGCAGCGGGAAATGATCCGTATCAGCGGCGCCGTGATCAGTGATGCCTACGAGGATAGCACAGACGTTTTTGATCTCCTGGACAGGACGGAAACGGAATATTACAACCTGTCTACCGGTAACCTGAAGAAAAACTACAAAGGCAGTGAGCAGCTGGCCGCCGAAGCGATGAACCGGCAGGAATATCTCCGTAGTAACCCTTCGCACCTCACCGGTGTGCCGACAGGCTATTCTGTGATAGATGCCCTGACTTGTGGGTGGCAGAAGACCGACCTGATCATACTTGCCGCCCGCCCATCCGTGGGTAAGACTGCCTTTGCGATCAACCTGGCACTGAATGCAACAACGAGCCAGATCAAGAAAAACGGCGTGGGTATCTTCTCGCTTGAAATGTCATCAAGCCAGATCACCAACAGGGCACTCAGCACCCTGTCCAAGGTGGACTATGAAGACATCACCCGGGGAAAGCTGAACGATCACCAACTCAGCAGCTTTAACGCTGCAGCTGCACAATTTGCAAAACTCAATATCAAAGTCGATGACCAGGCTGCGTTAAATATTTTTGAACTCCGCGCCCGGGCCCGCAGGATGGTCGACAAGGATGGCGTAGGAATGATCATCATTGACTACCTGCAGATCATGAGCGGCATGGATAATGGGAAGAACGGCAACCGGGAACAGGAGATCAGCAAGATATCCCGGGACCTGAAAGCGCTGGCCAAGGAACTGGAAGTGCCGATCATTGCCTTATCCCAGATGAGCCGGGGAGTAGAAGGCCGCGCCAACAAAAAACCGAACCTGGCAGATCTGAGGGAAAGCGGCGCCATAGAACAGGATGCTGACGTTGTGATCTTCCTTTCGCGGCCTGACTACCAGAAGAAGGAACATGAAGTGGATCCTATGATCAAAGACAATGTCGATGTGAATTTCGCCAAGCACCGCAACGGTAAGATCGAAGAAATAGCCATGAAGTTCAATAAGGACATCCAGACCTTCTTTGACCTGGATGGATACGATCACTATAAAAATCCTAATCCAGGCGCTGCTATATTCAACAGGCCGGCTCCGCCGAAGCAGGAATCATCTTTCCAGCCGCAGATATTCAGACCTAACGTTAACCCTGATTCAATTGATGATTTACCATTCTAAAACTGTTCTATACTCAAATTAAAAGCGATCATCCAGTTAATATTTGCGAAACGTTGGTGTGTTGGTATATCCAGCGACAAGACACATAAACTCTTTTGCGAGATGAACACAAAGGATGCCAGGTGCATCATTATTTCTATTAACGAGGAGATCGATGAAACGGAGGTAGGTGCCGATGCGCTCAGGGAAGCAAAAGAAATTATCAATCAAAAGAACTGAGGTACCATGACACTCGCAGAGATCAAAAATCTGGCCGCTACCGGTAAGATCAGGGGATATAAAGACTCTTGTTCGGTTTCTGCAAAAGGAAAGCAAAAACCGAACAAAGCGGTCAAGAAAACGCCAAAAGCGGTATCAGAGATCAAAAAAGCGTTACAAAATGCCGGTATATCGTTTGAGACTGAACATTACTTCGCCAAGCCGCGCATGTTCCGGTTTGACATTGCGATCGTCGAGAAGAAGATCGCAATCGAGTATGAAGGTATCGTCAGCAAGAAGAGCCGGCACACATCAGTTACCGGTTACACCAGGGATGCGACAAAGTACAACCTTGCAGCATCCAAAGGATGGAAGGTATACCGGTATACAGCGCTGAATTATAAAAACTTTCACGGTGACTTAAAAGCAATAATCGAAGAATGAAGACAGAACAGATAAACATATTTGCTACTTCCCGGATGCAGATGAATGAAAGTATTGAGTTGACGATTCAGAGCCTGCTTGCCTATGGTACCCGGTATGATCATTGGTGCATGGCCTGGAGTGGAGGCAAGGACAGTAGCACCCTCGTTACCTTAGTGATCTGGCTTATAAAGTCAGGCAAGATACCCGCTCCGAAATCATTATCGATATTCTATTCTGATACCCGGCAGGAGTTAACACCTCTTCAACTGGCCGTTGACACGATTAGCGAAGAAATAGAGGAACATGGTTACAGGGTTCATGCTGTAATGGCTCCAATTGAGAAGAGATTCCTTTGCTACATCCTTGGGCGCGGAGTGCCTCCACCATCTAACCGGTTCCGCTGGTGTACCGGTGCACTGAAGGTATACCCAATGGAAGAAAGGATCATCGAGCTGCATGCCGAAAAAGGAGAAAAGATACTCATGCTCACCGGCGTAAGACAGGGAGAAAGCGCGGCGCGTGATGGCAGGATCATACAGAGCTGTAGCAAAGATGGTGCCGAATGTGGGCAGGGATGGTTCCAGACCTCAATGCCTGATGCGATATGTGATACACTGGCGCCAATACTTCATTGGCGGGTATGCCATGTGTGGGAATGGCTGAAGCATTGGGCGCCCCTTCCTGAATATGGAGACTTTTCAACCGAGATCATTGCGGATGCTTATGGTGGGGATGAAGCGGAAGAGAAAAACGCCCGCACCGGGTGTATAGGATGCCCGTTGGTGGATAAAGATCAGTCGCTGGACATTCTGCTCACCAATCCTAAATGGCAGTACTTACAGCCCCTGAAAGAACTCAAACCAATATACCGGTGGATGCGGGAGCCGGCCAACCGGCTAAGAAAGACCGGATTAGACGAAGGAGGTAAGAACAAGCAACGTATGGGACCATTGACAATGATCGCCCGTGAAACCGCTTTTAATCAGATCATCTCCATTCAGGAGCGTATCAACGAAAGCGCCTCACGGTTGAAAATGCCATTGGTATGCCTGATAAATGCTGAAGAGGAAGCGCACATACGCCATTGCTGGAGTATAAATCAATGGCCTGATGGCTGGGATGGCGATGAGCCCACCGGTGATGTTATCATGGATAAGATATACAGTGACGGAACGATATTCCCTGATTTATTCAAATGACGGCCAAGGAAAGAATATTTATCAATCATCCAAAGATCGGGACTGTTATGGTTCCTAAGTCGCGGCCACATTTCAGAAGTAAACGCTTCATGGTGATGAAGAAGTTCGTTTGGGCATTGCAGACTCATGAGGGTATCAATGCCACCATAATGCACTGCAAGAAATGTAATAAATCATTGATGAACCCACAATCGATACTGCTTCATATTGGTAACGGGTGTGAAAAGCATGTAAAATAATACAAGATGTGCCACTATTGCGCAAAACAGGTTAGAAATCAAGGGATAAAAGACAGCGATCTTCCTTACCTGCCATATAAAGAGGTTTACGAATATTGCATGATACCTAACTGTAAGGGTAAATGTAAAGTCAGAGATTATGGCATAGCACCCTATTACTATTGGCCTGTAAAAATCAGATATGGGAAAAATTCATGGCGCGGTGGATGGTTTATGGGGACGCACGGCTATCTATGCTCAAAACATTTCAAAACTGTAGTGAACGGCCAAATGCCAGCTCCAGTTCTATCAGATGAAGATTACCTGTCTCGTTTCGTTCCTGTAACGAAATAATTTTGGCGGCTAATTGAATTCACCTTTACCTTTGACACCGATACCAGAGCGATAGAGCGCAATACAATGCCTGCCACTTCGCTTTGTTGCCCATCTGCCAAATGGATTCCAACACAAGCCACGATTATACACAAAAAGCGCCGGTACGATCTGCGACTGATCCTGTTTACAGGCAGGCCGCTTATTACCTGTTGACGAGGGGCTCAGGGGTGGTTGGTGAAGTGAAATAGTACCTACAACTATTTTATACTTCATTTTGCATAAATATATAATCAATGATAAGAAGTGAATTCAGGTCGAGATTTACTACTCGTTTTTTTGTATCGAAACTAATTTTTAAAATTCTTTTGGAATTATTAAAATTAGTTTTCTTAATATTGCATAAAGCATTACATCGATGCCAGCCCCTATTAACGCTATCGCAGTACACCCTATCAACGCAGCGCAGATAACCGCCGCATTAGTCACATATGCTTCTCATACTGACATTTGCACCCAGCTCACAGCGCTCAAATCAATCCTTGTAGAAGGAAAAACTTACAAATGTACCAAGTGCGGCGGCTCGGGTACAATCACCGTAGTTACCAGCAATGACACTTATTGCATCAACAATGACGGCACGGCTACATGCGGCGGCAATGGCTATACATCTTCATTGCTTACCCAGCAGCAACGCAATAACGGGGATGGCACTATTACATTAACCGGAAACTATAACTAATGAGTAAGGTCAAGATCAGTGTGCGCGAAGAACGTTTCTGTAATGAATGGCTGAAAATTGGTGTGGGTGCCAGGGCGGCATTAGCGGCTGGTTATGCCAAGAGTTCAGCGAGTGTTACCGCATGTCGTTTATTGGAGAAGGATCACATCAAGGCGCGGATTGAAGAACTGAGCAATGACACAGCCAGGGTAATAGGTGTGACGCCGGCCATGCTGGCCAATGAGTTAAAGAAGCTATCGTTTGCCAATATAGCAGATGTCCGTACATCCTGGGTGAAGCTCGAAGACTTCAACAAACTATCTGCCGATGTGAAAGCGGCTATCTCTGAAATAGAGCATGAGACTAAGACAGTCAAAGGTGAGAAGGTGGAAATGGTGAAGATTAAGATGCACAACAAGGTGGGTGCTATTGAGGCGCTCAATAAGATGCTCGGGTTCAACGCACCTGATAAATTAGATATTGAAACATCAGTAAAAAAAGTAGGTTATGGAGGGGATGAATAATGGAATTCAATTTTCATTTGAAAATGTTCAACCCTCTTTACTGGCATATAAAAGAGGCGCTGCGAAATGAGAAGATCAGATACATACTTGTTGAAGGTGGCTCATCAGCCGGCAAGACACATTCGATCTGCCAGGCGCTGCTAACCGATCAGTACGAGCATGAATACTCGTCGATGATATTCAGGAGGCAGCATGTGGATATAATGGATAGTGTGTACAGCGCCTTTGATATGACCGCTACCGACTTGCAGATGAAGGGGTATTATCACTTCCAGCAAGATTTGTTGAAGTCGAGAGATGGCAAAGCAAATGTGAGGTTTCGCGGGCTAGATAATGAAGAGAATATCAAAGGGATTGGCAAGTTCAATGTGGTTTTTCTCAATGAATGGAGCCAGTTCACCGAAGATCAGTGGGGGCAAGCCCGTAAGCGGTTGAGGGGTAAGGTAAATCAGAAGTTCATTTGTGACTGGAACCCGATCAGCAGTAAGATGTGGCAGTACAGTAACTGGATAGACCGGGATGAATGGATTGATCTGCCACTGGAAGTACAAGAATGCCCGAGCAAGTATAGTTCTTTGAATAGCGAATATGCATTTAAGCGCATCAACAAGGCAGGTGATACTATCTGGCTGAAAGTTACCTACCGTGATAACTTCTGGATAGTGGGCCACCCTTCCGGCACCGGCGGCATGGTTGACCAGCATGTGCTCAATGATTTTGAAAGCGACAGGATACACAAGCCAAACCTTTACCGAATCTATGCCAACGGTGAACGTGGCATACAACGCACAGGTGGTGAGTTCTGGACACAGTTCAACGAGGTCAAGCATATCAGGACGTTTGAATGGCAGGCTGATAACCTGCTTCATGTGGTACTGGATAATAACTATAACCCTTATGTGTCAACGCAGATATGGCAAGGTGATACGATCAACATGAGGATGCGGCAATACGATGAGATCATCTGCGAGTCGCCGGATAACAGCGCAAAGAAAGCAGCGCAGCGCCTGGTGAAGTGGATGAGGAGAATTGATTATAAAGACGTTGTTTACTTATATGGTGATGCTACAGCTAATGCGCATACAACGGTAGATGAAAATAACGCCTCGTTCTTTGACAAATACATTGAAGTGCTGGAAGATGAGGGCTACCATATAGTAAAAATGGTGAATCGCAGTAATCCGCTGGTAGCATTATCTGGGGAGTTCGTCAACGACATTTTAGAAATGGGGTATGACGGATGGGAGATTGAAATAAACGAACGCTGCAAGGTAAGTGTTGAAGATTATGTGATGGCTAAGAAAGACCCCAAGACCGGCGGCGTATTGAAGAAGCGGATAATGAACAAGCAAACAGGTCAGTCTTACGAGCCATACGGACACCTTTCAGACTGCATGCGCTATTTTGTTTGTACCTATTTGAAAGATGAATTTCAGCAATACAGTGAACGTAACAGAAGAAAGATAACCTATTTATAATACCTATCAGGATGATACTCGAAACTAAAGGCGATCAGGGGGGCAGCATTGGTTATATACTCAAAAAGAAACCTAATGCGAAGTATGTAAAGTCTGTTCAAGACTATAGCAGCAAGCAGACAATGCACGTGACCGGCCTGAATTTGAAGCATTACCTTTCGCTCATTGATTACTTTGAAAAGGCTGAATTGCTGGAATTGAGACAAAAATACTCACCGAGTAATGAAGACTTCTACGGCAGGCTGCATCGCCCCATCGACAAGATATGGACGGCCCGCGGCGGATCTGCTAACTACTACATATCGGATGGCGATAAGGCTAAGTTGCTGGGCATCCTTGCAAATGTGAAGGATGGATATTCCTTGCGGAAATGGCTGGAAACATTCTGGTTGCTTCCTTCGCACTATGATCCAATGGGGATGATATTCATGGAGGTGGGCGATAATACTACCTACCCTACTTACAAATCCTGCCATGATGTGTTTGATTTTCCACCGCCAAAGGGCCGGGAGTATGATTATATCGTTTTCAAATGCGATGATAAAATAAAGCAGGAAAACGCGGCTGAAGGTAAAGAAACGGATGTGTATTACCGTGTTGTAGATGATGCTTTTGATTACCTGGTACGCTGGGATGGAGATACAGCACACATTATTGAATCACAGTCTTACCCTAACTACTTCGATAAGGTTCCAGCCATCACCAATGGCAATATATACGATCCTATTAATAAATGGTATGTATCAGCTGACGACGAGATCACCGGTGTTGCAGACCAATATCTACGTGACAGATCTGTACTGACCATGTTCAAGATGCAGCATGGTTTTCCCATCAAATGGTTGTATGGCAGCGATTGCCCTACATGCAATGGGACAAAAAAAGTAAGTGGCAAGAATTGCCCCTCATGTGCCGGAACTGGCCGCAAAAGCAAGTATGATGTATCTGAGACTATTGTAGTGCCGTTTCCAAAGGCTAATGATCCGATGCCTCCTGAGTATGCCGGCTTCTATACCCCACCGATTGAGACATGGGAAATGATGAACGAAACTATTGAGGGATTGTTCAAGGACGCGCATTATACCAAATGGGGCACTAACCAACTGGAAGATAACAGCAGTGACCAGCCGGCTACTGCCACCGGAAGATTCATTGATGTGCAGCCGGTGAATGACCGGCTCGGGAAATATACCGACAGCCTGGAATTTGTTGAAACATGGGTTGTGGACAAAATAGGCGAGTTCAATTTCCCAGCTACTTACAAAGGCTGCGAGATCAACGAAGGGCGTAGATACTTGATCGAATCGCCTGATGTTATCTGGAAGAAATACCAGGATGCCCGCACTGCAGGTGCACCAACTACCTCACTTACGTTCCTGTATATGCAGTGGATTCAGGCAGAATTCAGAAGTGACAGTATGGAATTAGGTCGCCAAGTGAAGCTGATGAAGCTGGACACGTTTTTCCATGTCTCGCTATCCCAGGCTGCGACGATCATCACCAATCCAGATGACTACATCCGCAAAATTTACTTTGAAGAGTGGGTGAACCAGCTAAAGCCGAATGACCTCATTACAAAGACACTCGATGAGCTCCGCACAATGCGTGATGAATACCTGGATAAGATAGTGGCTACCAAGAATGATGAGGCGGCTAAAGCAGCAGAAAAAGAATTGCAGTTACAAAGTAAATATGCACCTAAAAAACAAGCAGCATAACAATTAAACAATCATATCATGAACCAACAACAGTTTGAAGAGAAGTTCAACAAGAAAGTACAGACGGCCATAAAAGGAATGACATTCCCGGCTGATAAAATACCCGAAGGATTCAGGGACTACCTTCTTTTATCCCTTCCTGTATTCACCTACCATGCAGTAAAATGCACACTGGATGAATTCGAGCAAGTGGCGGAATATGCCGGCAATGGTGGTGATCTGTCAATGGTCTGTGCATTTGTGGCCTTGCAGATGACGCGCGGCGTAACTGCTAAGGATATTAACGTGAACCTGGCTGTCTACTGCGGAATGAACCGCCAACTGGATGAAATGGCGCTGGCATGGGATATGATGACTAAGGACATCAAGGATCAAGCTAACCGTGAAATAAACGGCGAGTATGAGGCAGAGCAGAAGAAGATAGGTTTTAATAAGAAAAGGGCAAGTATTGTTTTACCACGAAATTAATCACCATGCTACCAGTAGAATTTCCGCAAAAGAATTTCACATTTCAGAAGCCAACCACCATGACAGATGAGCAGTGTAGCTCACTGGATGTGTTTAAAGGGAACGATGATAATGGCCAGTCAGTTATTATTTCCAAATGGATGCCAAACAAAGAAGACATTGAAGCCATCAATCGAGGCGAAGGTGTATGGTTATGGATAGTGGGCGAAGGCATGCCACCCGTGATTTTAGATACAGAAAACCCTTTTGTATCCCCATAATAAACAAAGATTTTTATTAACCAATAAAACCAACCAGCAATGGAAGATCAAAAAAAAGAGCCAAAGGTTCAGGATAAGAAACCAGCTCAAAACAACACCAATGAACCAGCACCGGCACCGGAATCAGCACCGGCCCAGCCTGAAAACGCAAACCGTGAATACGGCGAGTACAAAATAAGCGTGGAAATAAAAATGAAAAAGCTAAAAGGCGGGGGCGAAGAGCTCGATCATTACATCGGCGAGGTAGGCAAAAAGGTAAAGACGGTACGGATAGAACCTAAACGCGCTGAGCAGATGAACAAGCAATGGGAGAACCGCAAGATCATCTACCTGGATATTGCCAAGCCTATACCCGATACTATCAAACGTAGCTACGATGATGAGGGAGTGGCAAAAGACGAACCAACTTACGCTGCGTAAATAAGCTCTCATTTCACTAACCTATTTTTCATAACAACTAATAATATTTTATGATAAGCAAAAAAACACTCAAAGCCCTGGTTAAGAAACTTGGGATTGATGAAACCAAAGCAAACGCCGCCATTGACTCTACAGATGAAGTAGACCTGGATATTCCGGAAGTGGAAGTGCATCCTAAAGGGGCAAAAGTATTCACCGACGCAGAACTGGCCACCCGCGATAAAGCCAAGTATGACGAAGGTAAAGTAGCAGGCGTAGAAACCGAGATCAAGGAATACAAGAAAGCCAATGGACTTGACTTCAAGGGTAAGACCCTGAAAGACCTGCACGAAGCTGTAAAAGTCAAGGGTGATGATGCCGAAGTGGTTGAAAAGCTCCGTAAGACGGTTACTGAACTGGAAACGGAGCGCGACAATGCCCGTGCCGAAGCTGGTAAGGTAATGCGCCGCCAAAAGATACATGAAGCCATCCCTGAAGTAAACAACGGCATGAGCAAACGTGAAGTTGAAGCGCTGATGGAAGCTAACGGGTATGAGTTCAAGGAAGAAGGCGGCAAGATCGTTCCTTATAAGGATGGCGAAAAGGTGAAGGATGCAAAGCTGCAAACAGACGTTGAATATGGCGAAGTTATCAAAGTCTTTGTAGCTGAAAAGAAATGGACCGGTGAGCCTGCAAAGAAAGGCCGCGGCGCTGATGACAGCGATACAAAAGCAAAGCCTACATATACCAAAGCCAGTGAGGTGATGAAGGACTTTGAAGCCAAGCATGGCCCGGGCAGCGCAATGGGCACAGACCATGACTATAGTGGTCACCTGAGCAAGGTAATGAAGGAAGCGGAAGAGGCAGGAACGCCGTTGGTAATGGATTAATGAGTTTTATTTTTATAACAGCCAATCAAAAAAGTATGAAAAACGCAAACAAAAAGTATGCAGAATATCATGTGGACGTGAAGCATGATACAAGTAAAGACCCGAAGGCAAAGCCTGAAATCAGTAACAAGCGCCTGGTGAAGCATGTGCACATTACTGAAGAGTATGCCAACGCTCATAATGCCCGGATAGCCGGCACAGGTACGGCTACTTATTATGAGTTTGTAGAAGAATTGCCGGAATCGGAAGAGGCTGCACCAGATGCCGCAACCGAAGAAGAGGTGAAGTAGTTTTCATGGTGATTTAATGGGGCCGGCCTGTTCTCAGGCTGGCTTTTTTATTTCCCAAAAAATATTTTTGTTCGTTTCAAAATATAGTTTATACCTTTACATTCGGAAATCAAGATACGTATTTCCAAGTCTGACAGAGCAGGTCCAGCTCAAGGTAATTCCGCAACAAGATACGTTTGCAAGTCCACGATAAACCATATCAAAAGTGGCAAATTTCACCCCCTCTAACCTCGTAGCCGCACAAACACGGCTTGAAAAGAAATTTACAGCGCCAGAAAGCCGCGAGAAAGTTCTCCCCGCTTTAAAGCTCGGCCTGTCTAACTCCAACATCCTGATAAAATCGGCGAACGAGATCAGGACAAGGGAAGACCGTACAGTTACGGCTTATGCACTCAAACGCCAGTCCCGTGTGCCAGGTGCGCAGCGAAGCGCAACGCATACCGGAAGCTCCGGCGACTCTATGAGCATGCCCCTTTCATGGACCACCTATACGGATGTGTTCAGTATCTCACTGAAGCAGATGGATAACAACATCTTCTCATGGCAGGATGCTTTCGATCAGAACATGATGAACTGCATACTGAATATCCACGCGCAAATAGAAAGTGATTATATCACTTACTTGCTTGCGCAGCGTACCCAGGTTGTGAAAACAACTACACCGGTTGGCGCAAGGGTAACATGGAATGCTACAAACCATGCGCATGAGATATCTGCAGGTGATCAAAAGCAGTTTTACCAGCTTGCCAAGGAGATCATGACACAGAACTACTACAACAATGGTACGTTCGAAGTGATCTCTTCCGGACAGAATTATGTGAACGGCTCATTCTGGGCGGCACAGGGTAACGGCAACCAGCAGAATACAGCATTCCAGTTCACCGGCTTGAACATTGCACAGTCCGTCGACCTGACAGATGGCAACTACGCCAACGGTGTGTCATTGATAATGGCGCCGGGCACTACCGCGCTGATAGACTGGATACCAAAGCAGAACAGGAAAGGCCATGGTGACTACAACAGTTACCTCGGTGGCTATGGTTCTTTCAAAGATCCATACGGTACCAACCTGACATTTGCGGTACACGGATATACGCTTCGTAGCGATACCAGCGGCACCAACGGTGTGCAGCAGGATGATCTTTTGCAGATAGAAATATCTGTGGATGTGGCCCAGGCTATCACTCCGCTGTCAAATGCAAACGAAAGCGTAGTATTCGAAATAGCACAGATGTAATCTGCCATTACAAACCAATTTAATAAACCCTTTCAAAATAAAACAATGAAAAAGTACTTTTCAATATGCGCCGTGCTGATGATGCTGGCAACTTCCACCTTCGGGCAAAGTACCAGGTCGGGCAACCTGTCAGCAATGACGGCAAACGGCACGCTAAAGTCAACACCCGATACTACAGTGAATGTTGACACTACCTATCTGTATGCCAGCCGCAGTGATGCCAACCAATGGGATGTGACGTATGAATGGTCGATAGTACCATCCATCACCGGAACGACTACCGGAACCATCATAGTGCAGGGAAGCAATACTGGCACCTATGCAGTTGTCGGTGACTGGGTAACATTGATCTCTGATGTGACGCAGTATAACGGGTCTAGCTCCATATCAGTAACCGGTTCTACAACTATCGGATATTTTATATTCCCGAGATGTCAGTTTAAATACGTGCGAATACGGTATATATCCGCCGGCACACAGACGAGTGTGCTCACCGGGACATATGTCTTTTCCAGCAGGTTTAGCAAAACGCTTGATTAAGTAAACGTGAAAAAGGTAATTCTGACCATATTAATAATAACCATGGCTATCAGCAACGGATTTGATGAATCAATAGTAATTCCAGCCCTTACCAAGCGTAAGGGCTGGACTCAACCTACTTTGTCGTCATTTACGCCTATACTGACCGGTGATGTTATTACCAATGATTCAGGATTGCCATTCAACCGCGACCATGGCGCTTGTTCCCCCAATCTTCTTTGGTTATGCCAGGAAGATAACAAGATCAGTTCAGCGGATTTCAACGCCTACTTATTGAGCCTGCAGGCAGCGGTGATCATGGATGCCCTCAACGGAATTTTTATGTTGCCGCAGATTATTGAAAGCCCCAAAGCGATATTTGCCAAGAACTTCCGGACGGCCTACAAACCTATACCCAATACGGCAAACTTTTGCGGATGGCAGATAGATGTGGCAGAAGGTGATTATGCAGTAAAGATTGACAGCGTAGCCCTGATCATGTCAGGCGCATGCACCGTTACCCTTTACCTATATAACGATATGGTAGCCGCTCCATTGTGGACGCAGCGAATAACTGTAACGGCAGCAGCCAGCCAGCAGGTGGTGAATATTGATGACCTGATATTGCATTATTCTGACGACACCCACAAAACGGGTACTTTCTTCTTTGGTTACTACCAGGATGAGATAAACGACCAGATGGACAGCAACAATCAGCCAATAACGGCCCTTGATGTGTACCTGGATGGCTTCAATAATTACAATATGCTGGGTTATCAATGCTTCCAGGCAGAAAGCAATTACGCTGCCAAGACATTCGTAAGGAGCCAGTACCAAAGCAACTACCGGACGTTTGGCCTCAATCTTGAAATGAGCACTTACCATGATTTTAGCAATACAATAGTGCGTAATGCCTCGCAGTTTGACCGGCTTATCGGTATGTGTATGGTGGCTAAGTGTATAGAGGAAGTGATGGCCAGCACGCGGATAAACGGGCAAAAGAACCTTTCAGAGCAGCAGCTTGATCTATTGTTTAAGCAGCTACAGGGAAGCATTCAGAACCCGAATACCCGGACTGAGTTCGCAGTGAATATCCCATACCGCACCGGCTTAAAAAACAAGATCGAGCGGGAAATGTGGCGTATAACACAAACATTCATCCCTGACCAGAAAGTATGTGTGACCATACCACCGGTGAACAATGGTAATTATAGCGGCGGCACAACGCGCAACCTGCAAAGCATGGATGACAATTGGGGCTATCAAATATAAAAAAATGAATGAACTATTTAAAAACAAAGCCGCAAGGCCTGGATTACAAGATAGGAGAGATACAACCGTATCTCTATTCATTCGTTTTGGCAACCTTCAAGCTGGTGGATGCGGATTACAATTGCTTCGCACGGGCCTACAGGAACTATAGCCCTGATGGTAAAGAGTACTTGCCGCAGGTATTTACAGGCGGCATTGATTATAAAGATGTTTTTTTTG
>JABDCE010000023.1 GCA_013288285.1 Bacteroidota bacterium | reverse complement strand
GAAATAATACGCAGCACAAAATTACACGGCATCGTATCCAGCAATACAACCATCAGCCGGGCCGGACTGAACACGCCTGCAAACGAGATCACAGATATAGGGGCCGGAGGATTGAGTGGCGCACCGCTCCGGCATCGTGCCACAGAAGTGATCAGGTATATACATACACACAGCAACGGCGAGATACCCATCATTGCTTCCGGAGGTATTTCTACTGCCGATGATGCGCTGGAAAAGCTGAATGCCGGTGCTTCGCTGGTACAGGTGTATACCGGCTTTATTTATGAAGGGCCGGGAATTGCAAAGAACATCTGCAAGGGCATCATGAAAAAAAAGTCCTAAAGTCTGCGCTGTTTGCGCATAATTTGTGTTTCTTACTTACATTTACCAGATATTTAAACCAATATGAAAAAAATACTGACAACGCTCACCCTGGCTTTGGGTATGTTTGTGTCTGCCACGGCGCAATATGAGAATACAACCATAAAAATAGGCCAAAAAGCCCCCGAGCTTGCGTTTCCCAACCCTGAAGGCAAGGTGCTGAAACTGTCTGAGATCAATAAAGGAACCTATGTGCTGCTCGATTTCTGGGCATCGTGGTGCGGGCCATGCCGTATGTCAAATCCGGGCCTCGTGCGTTTGTATAAAGAGTATTCTTCAAAGAAATTCAAGGACGCAAAGAAGGGATTTACCGTAGTTAGCTTCTCACTGGATATGCAAAAAGAGAACTGGGTAAATGCCATCGCACACGACGGACTTACCTGGCCCGACCACATGAGCGATCTGAACCCGCAACAGTGGCGTTCGGCAGCTTGCCCTATCTACGGATTACAGTATATCCCGCAGGCGTTCCTGATAGACCCAAAGGGCAATATAGTAGGCAAGTATAACCGTGCAGAAGAAGCAGAAAGCGATATCAAGAAGTTTGTAAAGGAATAGATTTTGCTCAATTGGTAATTTTCCTTACCTTTGCACCCTTAATTCACGCATGGCAAAACCCATGCATTAAAAATAAAACAATGAAAAAAGGCATTCATCCGGAAGCTTACCGCCTGGTAGTATTCAAAGACACATCAAACGAGACTATGTTCCTGACCCGCTCTGCGGCGCCAACAAAGGAAAAAGTAATGTGGGAAGATGGTAAGGAGTACCCTATAGTAAAGGTGGAAATTTCAAATACTTCGCATCCTTTCTACACCGGCAAATCTATGTTTGTGGATACAGCGGGCCGTATCGAAAAATTCAGAAAACGTTACGAAAAGAAAGCTTAATCATAAAACTTGCATTACGCACGAAAAATCCCGACTTTTGTCGGGATTTTTGTATGTGGCAATTGCTGTAGTATAGAGGGTGTTCTTTTATCAGTTAGCTTATGAATTATATTCTTTTTGACGACATTGCCCGCCCCCATCTCTTACCCTTTACACATACCCGCCCGGTAGCCGATATACGATGTGGTATACTCACCATGCGGGAGCGCTGGGAAAAGCTACTCGGTACCACAACAGGATCACTCACTGAGGCTTACCTGCAAAAAGTATTTCCATCGCATGCCGGCCACGACAATGTTTATGTGAACGGAGCCGTATTTGGCAATAGTCAGTTGGCACAGGCTATCCTGAACCTGCAACAGGGACAGAAACTGGTAAAGGGAGAAATAGTAATAGCTGCGCGCATAGCAGAAGGCAACCTGACCATAAGCGAATTTCATCTGCACAATGTCTCATTAAGGGAGAAAGATTTTGACGGAGAGGTATATGCGCTGAAAAACGCCTGGGACATATTCTCACTCAACGACCGGGCTATAAAAGACGATTTTGACTTGGTAACTGCAGGCCGAAAAAGCACTCTCCTGCCCGATGGCGTAACCGTATCTGGTAAAGAACATTTGTTCATTGAACACGGTGCGAAAATCTATGCCGGCTGCATCATCAATGCCACTACCGGGCCTGTGTACATAGGCGCTGATACCGAAGTGCTGGAAGGGGTAATGATACGCGGACCGCTGGCAACAGGCAACCATGCAGTAATAAAAATGGGCGCCAAAATATATGGAGCCACCACTATAGGCCCGGGCTGTAAAGTAGGCGGCGAGATAAACAATGCGGTATTTTTTGCCAATAGCAATAAGTCCCACGACGGCTACTTAGGCAATGCAGTAATAGGCGAATGGTGCAACCTGGGAGCCGATACCAACTGCTCTAACCTGAAGAACAACTATGACGAAGTGAAAATATGGAGCGAGCATAGCAATAAGCTGGTACCTACCGGGCTTACTTTTTGCGGGCTGCTGATGGCCGACCACTCGAAATGCGGTATCAATACCATGTTCAATACCGGAACAGTAGTAGGGGTATCATGCAATATTTTCGGTGGCGGATTTCCTGAAAAACATATTCCGTCCTTCTCATGGGGAGGCAGTGATAATATGGTCACCTATGAATTTGATAAAGCTATGGAAACCGCCAACCGTATGATGGGCAGAAGAAACATAGAGCTATCGGCAGATGAGCGGACTATGTACCTGCATTTGTTCAAACAACGTAACCACAAATAACCGAAACGAACTTTAATAACTAACGATCTTTAACACAGAACTATGCGTAAAAAAATAGTAGCAGCAAACTGGAAAATGAACCTGACCCTGATAGAGGGGGCTGAACTGGTCAATGACCTGTTCAAAGGCATGCCGCAGCTCAATGAAAATAACCTGGTAGTAATTGCACCGCCTTATACACACCTGACACAGACCAGTGCACAACTGGCCGGCATGGCCGATGTGCACCTGGGCGCACAGAACTGCCACAGCGAGACGGCAGGCGCGTATACCGGCGAAATATCTGCCGCTATGCTCAAGAGCGCGGAAGTGGAATATGTGATAGTGGGACACTCTGAAAGAAGGGAATATTTTAAAGAGGATGATGCCACCGTAGCCAAAAAAGTAAACCAGGCGCTGGTGAACGGTATGAAAGTGATTTTTTGCTGCGGAGAGCCACTGGAAGTACGCGACGCCGGCACCCAGAACGCCTATGTGGAAAGCCAGGTGCGCGCAGGCCTCTTTCACCTCGGCGACCGGCAGATGAACGATATAACCATAGCCTACGAGCCTATATGGGCCATAGGCACCGGCCGCACAGCCACGTCGCAGCAGGCACAGGACATGCACGCACACATACGCCAGGTACTGGCCGCAAACTATGGAGCAGAGGTAGCCAATGACACCGCCATACTCTATGGTGGCAGTTGCAAACCATCTAACGCGGCTGAATTATTTGCGTGCCCCGATGTAGATGGCGGCCTTATAGGCGGCGCCGCACTGAAAGCCAGCGAGTTCCTGGGAATAATAACCGCCATGGCGGCAGCGGTAGAAGCATAATAGTTAAAAAAATAGGCTTGAAATTTTGAAGGGAACAAATAGGTATGTATCTTTGCACTCCCAAAACAAGATTGGCGTGTTGGTCAATCGGTTAAGACGCCTCCCTTTCACGGAGGAATGACGGGTTCGATTCCCGTACATGCTACAACACAAAAACAAGAATCCCTTCCGGTCTATACTGGGAGGGATTTTTGCTTGTACAAATTACTGATCGGTAAAAAAATAAGGATCACCCGAAATGGATGATCCTTATTTTTATTTATCACTTTTGGTAATGGTATCTGAGCGAGTAAACTGTAATTTTGTTTTGCTCACATTTGTAAACAATCCGATGCTCTTCATTTATACGCCTTGACCACTAATCAGACCAATTATGTTTTAATCTTTCAGGCTTGCCAATGCCGTCGAATGGATTTTGTTGAATAGCTTCAATCAACTGCCTGATTCTTTTAAGAATAATAATACTACCCGACTTTTTCCAATAAGCTAAGTCTTCCAGGGCAGTTGGCATGAATATCACTTCCATATATCATCTAAGGAAATGGTAACCCCTTCATTGTTTTTCTCTTGTTCTGCTGCTTTATCCAGATGAGCTTTCATTGCCGGTGACGCTGAGAGATAATCCGTTTCGTCAACATCCTTTTCGCTGGTCTTGTAGCTAACATGCAAAGCGTCCAGAAACAATCTTATAGCTGTTTCCTGATCCATATTATCCGGCTGAACGGTTAGTGTACTCATTATGCAAATTTAATGAATTATGTAGTTATTG
Organism: Bacteroidota bacterium; assembly: GCA_013288285.1. Taxonomy (GTDB): domain Bacteria; phylum Bacteroidota; class Bacteroidia; order Chitinophagales; family Chitinophagaceae; genus Nemorincola. The sequence continues at coordinate 32,558 of JABDCE010000023.1, read as the reverse complement.
TCAAAAGTGTTTCCAGCAAAGAAACTATAATCAATAAGGATCACCCGAAATGGATGATCCTTATTTATTTGAATGCAATTCTGTGTCTACCCTACTGCCCCATATTACCCCGGCGCTCCATCATTTTCTGCTTCATTTCCTCTACGTGCGCCTGGTACTTTGTGTATTGGTCGGCTGTTAAAACATTTTTTATCTGTTCGTCGCGGTTTTTGGCTATTTTCTGCCGTGCGCCCGTGTTGTTACCAGCCGCAGTATTTACGTTCTCCTGGCTGCGAGCCGAGGCGAGTATAATATCATGCACTTTTGTGAACTGGTCGCCTGTCAGGCCCAGGTTTTTCTGCATCCATGCTGTTTGGTTTGCGGCTCTTTCTTCAGGCGTCTTTTTCTGGTTTTGTCCGTCCTGGGCAAATACCATGGTGGCAGATAACAGCAATGCAAATACCAATGTGCTTTTTACAAAATGATTGATCGTCATAATTATAGTTTTTAATTGGACACGATAATTGCTAAATAGTTTAAACCAGGCCTACCACACTGCAATATGCTCCCGGTATATCTTATCGCCTGCTGTCAGCCGTATGATATAGTTACCGGCCGGAATATTCTCAAGATCAATGGTTTGCTTAGCAGCACCCGGACTCACATTTCTTGTAGCTACGGTCTTGCCCATCATATCCGTAATGCTGATCGATCTTGCACCATCCGGCATCTCAATAGTAAACGTGCCTGTAGAAGGGTTAGGATATACTTTCATCCCTTCTGTTGTTGGCACAACCGTATGCACGCCCAAAGGGCATAGTTCCTGGGTCAGTACGTCGATGGCATAACTAGCTATATAAGTTCCGCAACCGTTGGTTACCGTATAAAAAACAGTATCAGTACCTGGTAAGAATGATTCGACATAAAGAGCGAAGTAACCATAATATACTTGTGCTATTGTCGTGTCATAACTGGTCCAGGCACCGTTCATTACCGAATCTGACAAAATGACTATTGTATTCGCACACATTGTATCCGTACCGGTTATTACGCCCGCATTGGTAGGAAGCACAGTTACCGACCTGTATGCCGTAACCGCAGATGTGCCATCAGATATTTGCACCGCAAACGTATCGGTGCCTATATAGCCCGAAACCGGTGTGTAGTTCAATCCGGTAGGAGTAACTACTCCACCTGTTGACGCTCTCACTGCGCTAAAACCACCCAGCGAACCATGCTGAGGGGCAGTGAGGATGGTCCAGGTTTCAGTCTGCCCCGCATCCAGGTCAGACACAGACAGACTTGAACCAAGAGACATTACAGTGTTCTCACAAACCCCTACTGTATCTGTTGCTGCTACAAGCGTAGGGAAATGATCAGAGGTAGTATCTACGCGGCGCACCACATAGTTATAAGGGTCGGAGATATACAATCTGCCAATAGCATCTACTGTTACGTTGAAGTTGCTATCCAGCCTGGCCACAGGCGCCGGGCCGCCATCGCCCGAATAACCGGCTAACCCATTGCCCGCATACGTGGTAATGATCCCGGATGTATTTACCTTGCGCACCACACTATTGAAATAATCGCTGATGAACAGGTTGCCCGCAGCATCCACAGCTATACCCTGTGGCTTATTTAATAGCGCCTGTGTTGCAGCGCCACCATCTCCTGAGTAACCACCAAACCCTGAGAGTGAATATGAGCCTACAGCCGTGCTTATCTGGCCCGACGCATTTACCTTACGCACCACGTTGTAGAGCTGGTCGGCAATATACATATTACCCGCGCCATCCAGGGCAAGGCCATAGGGGAAACCAAGATTAGCGTTAGTCGCCGGACCGCCATCACCAGCATAGCCAGGGTAGCCCGTACCCACCACAGTGCTTAACGCACCCGATGGGCTCACCATACGCACCCTTGAGGTGAATTCAGTAAAGTATACATTACCAGCGCCATCTACTGCTACTGATGTAGGATGGGCCAGGTTGCTATCTGCAGCATGCCCACCGTCCATACTGTATCCTGCCGTCCCTGTTCCGGCTATCGTACTTATGATACCGGAGGTATTGATCTTGCGGATCACGTTAAACTCGATGTCGGCCATAAAAATATTCCCTGCAGCGTCTACCACCAGGCCATAGGCATTTCCTATCTGTGCTGCCGTAGCCGGCCCACCATCGCCGGTATACCCCGCAGTGCCAATACCGGCAATAGTGGTGATGATACCCGCCGCATCCACCTTACGGATAGTAAAAGGTGTGCCTATGTATACATTGCCGACAGCATCTGTAGCCAGGCCATAAGGACGATCGATGCCAGCCCCAGTCGCAGGTCCGTAATCACCGCTAACGGTGGTACCTAAGCTATGGTCGCCGGCAAAAGTGGTAATGATCTGGGCTCTGGATGAACAGGCAAAAAACAGTGATAGAACAGCTAAGGCGCAATGGGTTGTAAATTTCATATAAGATAGTGTAGTTAATGTAGTGACCCAAAACTACAGCTATTTCTATTCCCCATGAAAAAAACTATACGTAATCTACCTGATCAGCAAAGGAAAGTTTTCAGAAAACCTTCTAAATGCTGATTATTTATACCGTTGCTACGATAAGCAATATACAGGTCAGGGCGCACCAGGTAACAGCCCTGTTATCGTATATCCAGCGCTTTATACAGGTCCCGGGTGTAGTCATTGAAGGGTATGTATCCGGCAGACAAGATGTTGCTGTATTTCTTCGTTATCGCCGCTACAGAGGTGTTATCGCTGGTAAAAACAAGCAGACATAGCTTAGTGGCGCTTACTAATTGTTGTGTATGGGTGCGCAACCCGTTTGTGTCCTTAAATTCAAAATAGGGCAGCCGTTCTCCCGGCCTCGGCGCGCTGGAAGAGAACTGTCCGTAAGTGTCTGTACCCGAAATAACATGTTTCGGGTAAGTGATCCCGATCTGGGACAACTGCCTGAACAAATACCTCGCAAGCTTTGTTATCCTGAAAATCATCTTCGCAATGTGTGGCATTATGTACAGGCGCATGATCCGGTAATACCAGCCTTTCTTTACCGCAATAGCAAACGCACGATCGGTGCTATGCACCAATTGCCTGGCAAAGGGAAGCCGCTCTGCCCCATACGAGTCAAGTAGCTCCGTCTTCGCTTGTCCTTTGATCACAAATGCCAGTTTCCAGGCAAGGTTATAGGCGTCCTGCAGGCCTGTATTCATACCTTGTGCGCCTACCGGGGAATGGATGTGTGCCGCATCGCCGGCAAGGAAACACCGGCCCATGCGGAATTGGGAAACATAACGGTGATGCGCCCGGTATCGGGATACCCACTTGGGGTCAGACAGTTTAATTTCCATCTGCATCTCCCGGGCAAAGTCCTTGTTCACCTCTTCAAATGTCAGTTCCTTCTCTTCTTCACCTTGTTCATCGCGACTTATCCCTACTATCCGGCAATAGCCACCAGGTAGCGGGAAAAACCCGGCAAATGAGGTATCAGAAAAAGCCAGGCACAACTCATCATCTTTTAATGGCCAGCTCACTTTACAATCCAGCACAAACAGATCCAGCGGATACGTCTCGCCACCGAAAGGAATGTCCAGCACATGCCGCACCACACTTTTAGCGCCATCTGCCCCTACCAGCCACGCTGCTGTTATATGCTCTTCTGTGGTATCTTTATTTTTTACTACTGCTTGTACCTGTTCACTGGTCTGCGTAAAGGAAACAAGCTCCTTGTTCCATTCTATGGTATGCCCCCTTTTTTCAAGAAAGCCAATCAGCAGTTGCTCTGTTTTAGACTGTTCTAAAGCCAGGAAAAACGGGAATGGTGTCAATCCGGTACCATACGTAGAAAAGATAGGTATGTGGGCGGCAACCCTGCCCTTTACTATATAGTTTAAAGCCTGCACCTTCTTCCCCAGCTTTAAGAACTCCTCTACTATGCCCATTTGAGCCAGTATCTCCATAGAGGCAGCATGAATCACAATCGCCCGCGACTGCGTTGTATGGTCTTCATTCTTGTCAATTATCCGGAACGGGATGTTATGCAGAGATAGCTGGCATGCCATCATCAGCCCGGTCGGTCCGGCGCCAGCTATCAGTACTTGTTGGGTTTCATTCATTATATATTTAGCTACAACTTTTATACCATCAATTAATAGTACAACCTTTAAAAAAAAATAAAAAATTGCTAAAAAGCAATATTTTCACGGTGTTTATTCAGTAACACACTAACAAATAGTTAATAATCAATGTAGTACATTTGTCAAACCGCACATTGATACAACCTTTTTTACCCAACCTTGTCATTATTTTAAGTGTCTTACTTGCCATAAACACCAATTTCTCTCAATTTAATGAATCATAGCTCAAAACAATTTCCACTTATGAAGAAGAACCTTTATTCTTTGGCCGCGGCAGCCATGCTTGCCGGCGCATCATTCGCAGCAAATGCACAAACCATCAGCACCTACGCAGGCAACGGTTCACCCGGTAGCAGCGGTGATCTCACCCCTGCCACCACTGCTGAAATAAATCAACCATACGGCACGGCAACGGATGCCAGCGGCAATGTATACATAGCAGATGCTGCCAATGCAAAGGTGAGGGTAATAACATCGTCCGGAATTATCGCTACTATCTGTGGCACGGGTACTCCCGGCATAACAGGCGATGGCTTAGTAGCCACTGCGGCCCAGCTAAGCTACCCCATGGGCGTGGCAGTAGATGCCAGCGGCAACATATACATAGCAGACAAAGGCAATAATAATGTCCGTAAAATAACCAAATCAACCGGCATAATCAGTACCATAGCAGGTAGTGTCGTTGGCTCGCCAGGAACTACAGGCGACAATGGCGCGGCAACTGCTGCATTGTTAAATCAGCCTGTAGCTTTAGCGCTCGACGCCGCTGGCGACATTTTCGTTGTAGACAATGGCAATAACAGGGTACGCAAAATAAGCAGCGGCACCATCAGTGCATATGCCGGCATAGGTGGCGCAGGCGCTTATGGTGGCGATAACGGCCCGGCTACAGCCGGCCAGTTATGGGGCCCGGCCGGTATAGCTATCGATGGTAACGGCCAAGTGTACATCTCAGACTCGGGCAACAACCGCGTTCGCTATGTCGACCATTTAACCAGCAAAATATTTACCCTCGCGGGCATCCCTACTGCGGGATTTTCAGGTGATGGCGGCGCCGCAGGCTCAGCTAAGCTGAATAAGCCTTTAGGCCTGGCAGTTGATGCTTCAAACAATGTCTATATAGCGGATTTTAAAAACAACTGTGTCCGCAGGGTCAGCGCTTCATCGGCTGCAATTACTACTGTTGTAGGTACACCGCCTACCGCGGGTATTGGAGGAGACGGTAGCCCGGCTTCCGCGGCGGGGTTAAACCTGCCGGCCGACATGACTTTCGATGCCTCCGGCAATATGTATATCGGTGATATCGGCAATAACAAAGTAAGAAAAGTGACTCCATTCCCTACTATTGCTATACTTGGTGCCAGCACTACTTCTGTATGCATTAAAGCCACAGAAACATTGAGTGATGCAATAGCAGGCGGTACCTGGAGCAGCAGCGCCTCCGCAATTGCAACTGTAGGTACTTCAGGCATCGTGACCGGGGTAGCCGCAGGTACTGCAACCATAACCTACAAAACTACAACTGATGCAGCAACCCAAACAGTTACCGTTACCAACTGCACATCTCATGTGGGCGTTGCCAACACTGAAACTGCAACAAGTGGCTTAAAGGTATTCCCTAACCCTAATAACGGTGCTTTCGCTGTACTCATTTCCTCTCCGTTGCAAGAGCAGGCAACAATAATTGTTACCAATATAGTAGGCGTACAGGTGAAGACATTTACCACGGCTACCAATAAGGAAACAGATATGAAACTGGACGTAGCGCCGGGTATATACTTCCTTACCGCATCATCCCCTACTGAAAAATGGAGTGAGAAAGTTTCTGTAATGCATTAACCGTATACCGATAACAAACAAGAATGCCCGTTGTCCTATCCAACGGGCATTCTTATTTTAGGTTAAATGCAGTTCTATTAGTAATGCATTTGTTTCATCTTAAGATAACAAATGACCAGCAGCAAAAGGAAATAAAATGCTATAGCACTCGGATTTCCCCAGTTCACGCTAAATGCACGCGTATTGATGATAAAAAATCTGTTGTCTCTCGGATTAAAATAATGAACTCCCCACCAATTTTTTGGATCATCAGCTTCGTCATCGTAATTTGAATTATCATTATCTACCTCAACACTCATATACCTGCTTTGAAATACTAAATTAGTAAATGAAGCCCTATGACTGAAAGCACCGTATTTACCTCAGCCTTACATCTGTAGCCTTCAGCCTGAATATCTGGAGTATACTGCTATTAAGCACGGTAATGTCATAGTACACGTTCGCACCCGTGTAATCATCCGGATGCCCACGGTAATTGGTAATGAAATAATCGGCTGAGTCGGGCGGCGTAAATTGAAAACGTACCCTGTCTTCAGGGCGCAGTATCAGCAGATTGTTCTCTACATAAGCCGACAGATTGCTGCATACATAGATTTTCTTGCGGTTATCATTCTCCATTATGTGCTCAAATGCCTGCTTGTAGCAATTGCCCCAGTAGTCCATTTCATAATTTTTCCGCAGGTACTGGTCATCATGCGATACCATTTCATTGAAATACACCTCATGAAACGGATGGTTCTTCACCATAAAAAAGCCTATCATCGCTACCTGCAGTGCGCATAATCCCTGCACCACCATTTTGTATTTGTTATGCAGCCCCTTATCTACCAGGTAAAGCGCCAGCAGCACAAATGGCGGATAAATAAAATACAGGTGCCGCCAGTCGTCATACACCACGGAGTGCAGTACAATAATGCTCAGCACAGGCACAAAGAAACAAAGTATGTACAGCACAAAATTGCGCTCCCGCGTATTCTGTAAATAAGCCGCCGGACTTTTCGATAGTTCGTAAATGATCCAGCATATTGCACCAAGGCCGGCAATCAGCCACAATACAGGTGTAGTTATCCAGAACCAGGTAGGTATATAATACCATGGCAGGCTCGTAGCCACTATGGCCTTACCGCCTATCAGCGTTGTTGCCCCCCACTGATAGTGCGACATATTGGTAAAGCTGCTGATGAAATTCTTTATCGGGTGCCGCCACAGATACGGCCATGATATATACAGTGAGAAACAAAAACCCACCACAAACGACACCATATTCAGCACCGGCTTCATCAGATTTTCTTTCTTCTTCAGTGCCGCCAGCAGGTCTATCAGTAAGAACATAGCCAGGAAACCACATACCATTACACCCATGATGCGGATACTGGTGGCGTACCCACACGCAAGGCCAGTCACTAAGTACAGCCAGCTTTTGTTCTTGTCAAATGCCGCCCGGCTCACCGCCAATGTCACTAATATCATACACATGAACGGCACATCCTTACTGTTAAAAAAGGAGTGGGCATACATGCGCGGCGTAAACGCAAAAATGATGAAGGCAAGGCTGGCCAGGAAGCGGTTATCCTTAAACAGCCGCAACACCAGCACATAACCCGAAAAAGCACACAGCAGAAAGAACACATGGGTAACAATGTGCCGGTTGAAGTAAATATCTCTTGTATCGGTCAGATGCAACCCCTTCTCAATAAACAAAAGCACCAGCTCAAACCCGGCACCGTGGTTGTTGTCCTCTTCTTTCTTGAACATCTCCTGACTGCCGTGAAACATATAGTCATACGTGAGTATCGTAGGCGCTCTCTGGTAAGGCTCATCCCAACCTATGCCATAATCCTGGTAGGTAAGCAATCCTATCGCCAGCGCCACTATAAACAACACGATGCCCGGAAGGTAAGGCGCCAGTTTATTTGTTGCAGCAGGTGGTGTCGCAGGTACTTCCTGCTTTATGGTTTTTGTCATCTTAGTTTAACGTTTGGCGTTCCCTTTAATTTATAAACGCGGAAAATTGTGCTGTTCAGTACCTGTGCCTGGTACACGATATTCGTACCCGGATAGTCTTGCGGGTGCAGCCTGAAGTTGGACATATAATAGTCTGCTGTGTCAAACATCGTAAACTGAAAACGGCCACGGTCTTCTTTATGCAGCAGCATAATATTGTTATCAAGCATGGTTTTGTACTCGCAGCAAACATGCATGTGCCGAGATGTATCGTTTTCCACCAGGTAGTCGAGGCCTTGCTTAAAGGAACATCCCCAGTATTCCATATCGTATTTATTCCTCAGTGATTCTTCTTCATGCGAAACAAGATTATTGAAGTACACCTCTTCAAACGGATGGTTCTGCACCATAAATAAGATCACTACGGCTGCCTGAAGAACACATACCCCCTGCACGATCTTAGCATACTTGCCATTGATGAATTTATTGATGAAATAAAGGCCCATGAACACAAATGGCGGGTACACGAAATACAGGTGCCGCCAGTCGTCATAGATCACAGAATGTAGGAATATCACAGAGATTACCGGGGCAAAAAAGCTGAACAGGTACAGTAGGAAATTGCGCTCGTAGGTATTCTGTATATACACCTTCGGACGCTTGAAAAAATCATAAGATAGCCAACCTATGCCCACCAGGCCTGCCAGCAACCAAAGCTCCGGCACAGTGATCATAAACCAGGTAGGGAAATATGTCCACGGCAGTGGCTTATCGCTCATCATGATCTGCCCGTCAAATAGCAGCCCACCTGTCCACGCATAGTGCGACATCTTTCCGAACGATTCTAAGAACAGCTTGATGGGATGCTTCCAAATGAAGGGCCACGGGATATACAGCAGTAAGAGAAACCCTACCGTAAACAGCAGCACATGAATAAACTGCTTCGTAGCTTTCTCTTTACGGACCACCTTAAAAACAATGTCAGCGGCCAGGAACAGCAAAATGAACAGCGCAAACATGATCCCCATTATTCGAATACTGGTGGCATAGCCGCACGCAAACCCCAGCATAAGGAACAGCCACGATTTATCTTTTTCAAATGCCGCCTGGCATACCGCAAATATCACGATCACCATTGCCACAAACGGTATGTCCTTGGTATTATAAAACGAGTGCGCAAACATGCGGGGCATGAATGCCAGCATAAAGAAACCGAGGCAGGCAAGAAACCTGTTCTTAAATAATTTGTAGATAAGCACATACGCCGCAAACACACTGCCCAGGAAAAAGATGTTCGATACAATACGCCGCATCATGTATATGTCGCGTGAATCGTTTAGCTTCATCAACTTTTCTATGAACACCAGCAATATCTCAAACCCGGCGCCGTGGTTATCGCTCTTTTTAATGAACAGGTCCTGGCTGCCATGCATAATGTAGTTGTAGCTGAGTATGGCCGGAGCTCTCTGGTACGGTTCATCCCAGCACATACCATAATCGTGAAACACAAATAGTCCCACGATCACAGCCAGTACGAACATGATCAGGCCGGGCAGATAAGGATGTTGCAATATGGGGTTACCCTGTTTTTCCATGTTATATTAGTTTACTGTCCTTCCTATAGCGAAAACGCAGGATTATACACTCTCGCCATATTCATATATTTCACTGCCGAGTCGATCCGCCCCATCATTTTATACACCAATGCGGTATAATCAAATGCTTTGTGGTTGTTATAGTCAGGGGAAATCACCATAGCCCGTTTAAAATTATTCACAGCCGAGTCATACTGCCTGAACTGTACCTCACATACTGCTTCGTTAAAGACCGCTGTTATGTTGTTAGGATCTACTGCGATTGTCTGTTTGTAATAAACCGATGCATCCGGGTATTTCTCTTCGGTCAGGTATACCGTACCTAAGTTGGCAGCCGCGCTCGACAAGCGCGGGTTCAATTCGATAGCCCTTTTCAGATGAACGATTGCCGAATCATTCTGCTTGGCGGTCAGGTAAATAGCTCCCAGGTCGCCATGTGTATCTGCCTTGTTTGGGTAAATAGCCAGCGAATTATCGAAATATTTTATGGCCTCGGCTATCAGTTTATTCTTTTCATCCGGGTTAGTCTCCGCCAGTACTTTTATCTTGTACTCTGCCCCCAGGCAATACTGCGCCCGCCAGCTATTGGGACTCACCTCTACCCCACTCTGGAACAATGTGAAATTATTCTGCCAGTCTTCATTTCTCGCCATGGTCTTAACGCTATACAGTACGCAAATGCCAATAATTACATACGCAAACTTAGGCGCATTGCTATATGTCACTGTAGCCAGATCGGTCTTGAACAATTTAGCCAGTGCAAATACTACCGCTATGCAAAAGCCCAGTGATGGTATGAACAAAAGCCGCTCTCCCATAGTGGTACCTATCAGCAGGAGGATATTAGAGGTAATGCTCAGCGCAATAAAGTAAAACAGGATACTGTACGAAAAGATGCTTTTCTTCATCACGCCCATGACCGCGTATACCAGCAAGGCCACTATTAACACTATCGCTATGATCGCCTTGAAGTTTGTAAGCCCTATCAGCGGTATCTGGTTAAAGGAATAATCAAATGTGAGCGGATGCGGGAACAGCAGTAACCCTATATACTTCAGTTGTATAAAAAGCGCTGTACCCAGCCTTTCTGATAAATTGGTAGCCGCCATCAACGCATTTTCAGTCACCGCAACAACTGCCGTTTTAGGCGCTTTGTCTAAGAACGCCAACCCCAGAGAAACAAAAATAACAGTAGATAAAACGTAAGGAACAGTGGCGACAACGATCTTCTGCATTTTGGCCTCTGTGAAGAAGTAAAGAGTCATCGGCACTATTGCCACAAAGGGAATAGGACTCTCCTTGGCCAACAGCGCTATCAGGAAGTAGACACCCGATAAGGCCAGGTGTTTGCTTTTTTCAGTGTCTATGTACTTAAAGGTTTGTATCATACTCATTGCTGTAAACAGCAAGGTCATCAGTTCATCCCGGCTTTTTACACTCGCTATCACCTCCGTATGCACCGGGTGCAGTTCAAACAGCAGCAATATGAAAAACGGGATATACATAGAGTAATTCGAAAACATCCTCCTCAGTAGCTGGTACAAGACCATTAACATAACGCCAAACAAGACAAGATTTATAAAGTGACTGATGGCCGGTTTAAAGCCGAATATCTCGTGCTCTATCGCAAACGTTATGGGCAGCAGCGGCCTGTAAGACCCGGTATTGCTTTTGTCGTAATTGTAATTTTTAGCATGTGTAAACAGCGCAGGTATAGCCGATATGCCTCTTATGCCTATCAATGTTTGCTCTGTGGCAAAAACAGTGTCGTCATACGTATAGCTGTAACTAATGGTGCGGATGTTCACCACAAATGCCACTGCTATAAGGATCATGATGAGGGTACGGTCAGTAATACCGGCTGCCTTTTTCACCTTAGGAGGTTGCGGCGTCGGTTTACTGGCTACCGGGGTTTTCGGTGGTGATGGTGGGTTGTTCCTGTTCGTTTGTTTCTGTTTAGCCATGTTGCATGTAGCCGGTTATTCTATGATTGCCAAATATACGATAGCAATATAAAACTAAAAATACTGATGCCCAAAGGTTTGCAAAAACCTTTAGATTAATAATGATGTTACCAGTATAATATGACTATAATTAAGGTTGATCACTGGAATGATTAAGTATTATGAAGTAAAACTCCAAAGGCGTTTTCTTTTTATATAGAAAAAATCCTGAAACAAAAAACAGCTATTTTCAGAAAGTGCTATTTTTTATTTCAGATAGGGACTATAGCTTTACAAGCAATATAGGAAAGGAATTATTATAAATTACAGCTCACTTATACATAAAACATCGTTCAGAATCATACTATTAATATTTAAAATAATAACTTAATTAAAATTATGGCAGATTTCTCCAGCGCATTTCAGAAAGTAGTTAAAAATGAGGGCGGCTACGTCAATGATCCAAGTGATCCGGGTGGCGAAACTTACAAAGGCATTGCCAGGAATATGAATAGTAAATGGGATGGATGGGATATAATTGACCAGCAAAAAAAACAACCAAAATTTCCGGCAAGTTTAGACAGTAATGTTGATTTGCAGGAAAAGGTGAGCGATTTTTACAAAACAAATTACTGGGATAGAGTAAAAGGCGATGACATTACTAATGATACTATCGGATTTTCTATTTTTGATTTTGCAGTAAATGCAGGTGTGGGCACAAGTATTAGTTTGGCCCAAATGGTCGTAGACGTAGATGCGGATGGGGTGATGGGTGTTGACACTTTGACAAAAATAAATGCTTTTGACGCCGACCATTTTATCGCCGCATTTATTGTAGCGAAGATTGCCAGGTACGCAAGCATTGTAAAAAAGAGACCCTCCAGCCAAAAATATTTTTATGGTTGGGTAAGACGTGCATTAGGTGACAATTAAAAAAAACCAAATTATATGAGTTTTATTGAGAGTTTAGTTTCAGGAGGCGCCAGCCAGCTTGTAGATTCCGTAGGCAATGTCCTTGATAAGGTAGTTACAACCAAGGGTGATAAAATGCAACTCGAAAATGAGTTGAAAAAAGCGGATAACGACTACCAGGTTGAAATGGCAAAGCTTTCATTATCCGAACAACAGGCCGTATATGGCGATATTGATAGTGCCCGGAAAATGGACACTGCTGTGCAAACCAGCGCCAATGCGTCGCCACTATCTAAGAATACTTCTCCAATACTTGCATTGGGCACAACACTGATAACCTTTGTTCTCTTTTACATCTTAATGTTTGATAACAAAAATTTAGAAGAGAAAAATAAGGACATTATCCTGTATGTGCTTGGCGTATTAAGCGCTATTCTATCACAGATTTTTAGTTTCTATTTTGGCTCTTCTCAGGGTAGCCAGGCGAAAAATGCGTTGATTGAAAAAATGCATGATCAGAGTCAGGCTCCTGGCAAGTGATGGACGTTATTGTCTTTAGAAATGTCTGTTCAGCAGTACGGTATATTATTATCCAATAATATACCGTACTGTCTCAAACTCGAAGGTTTGATTTCAACTATACCAAATGGATGCTAAGCAACCGGAAAGCGTAAGATATCCACTACCTAATGATGGTAAACTTATTATAATACCTTTTACCATCGGCCTGCAGTATACATACATAAATACCTGCTGGCAGCATATTTACATCCATTGCTGATTTGTTATCAGCAGTAGGCTCCGTAGCCATATATAGTCGTTGGCCTTCCATGTTAATGATGCTTATATTCACCATGGCATCGGTTATACCGCTCCACTTTATGTTCAGCAGTGCTGCCGTAGGGTTCGGGTATACTTCTACCACCACATTACCGGCTCCCACTACAGTCTTTGTTTGCACCGGCACATATAGCTTCTGTTTATACAGTTCCAGTCCACCTTTTATATTGCCCACCAGCATTTCATACCCGCCGTCTCCGGCTATATCACCTACGGTAAGCGTACTGCGCAGGCCGCCATATATCCCATACTCAGTTCCTGGATGGTTATATAAATTATGGGTTGAATCGATATACGCATAGTTCGTATCAAGCAGTGTGTAGGTGGCAGTAGTGTCCCCTGTCTGGAAACCGGTATAACGGTATATATTTCCCGAGCTGCTGCCCAGCAATAAGTACTCTGTACCAGTGCTGTCTATCTTCCCTATAAATGGCGCACTGTATACACCATAATTATGCAGTGGGTCTGCTTTTGCCTTACCCAGTTCGGTGTTTACCAGCTTCAGGCTTATAGTTCCGGGTGTCGTGGTTACATTCTGGTAATACTGTATGTAGCCATATATATCGCCTATCACCAGGTCCTTCTTGCCATCCTTGTCTATATCGTAGATGAATGGCGCTGCATTGCCGCCTACGTTTATAGTGGCCCCTGTATTATCCGTCAGCTTTAGCTGCATTAGTTGCCATACCGGCGGCACACTTTCACTGGCTGCTGTATTGGTAAAGTAGGTCAATGTCCCATCACTATGCCCTATGATCATGTCCGACTTACCATCGTTGTCAATATCCCCAAATGCCGGTGCTGCGCCCTCAAATGCATAACTGCTGATACCCATAAAATCCTGCGTCTGTAAGGTTAGGGAGGGTTTTCCTCCGGTAGTGGTATTAAGGTAAAAACTGAGCTTGCTTTGCAGCAATCCGCTGCTGCTCTGAAAATATCCGTCAGATCCTACAAACAGGTCGGGCTTGCCATCTTTATCATAGTCAAACAAGGCAGGGTAAGATGCCGTACCCAGGTCTATCGTCTTATCGGTAAGAAAAGAGTCCGACCTGAACTGCCAGTTCGGAGCGCCCGGCGTCGATAAGTTTTGGTAATACCAGATACACTTGTAGTTTTCAGATGCGCTTGGGGCGTTGGGCGCTACAAGTATATCCTTCCTTCCATCCTGGTCTATATCTACGTTAAATGCCGCAGGCCATATCGGTATCCCAATCTGCTTACCGCCGGTTTGCCAGGTGGTATCCTGTAGTATCATGGTATCTACAGTACTGCCCGTTTCTACCTTACCATTTTTCAGGAAGGTCATTTCATTAAATGACACGCTGCCGTCCAGGTAGTCATAGTCGCCGTCCATGTCCCAGTCAAACAGGCAGGGTGTATTACCCGAATGTGCTTTTTTACCAGCACCCGCCGATTCCCGCAGCAGCCCGCTGTTGTCACAGGAATAATTGAGCTCGTGCGTCCGGAAAAAACCCTGGTATACCTTTCCCCAGCACCTGTCTTTGAGTTCTATGTCTATACTGTCGCAAGGCAACCCCTTCTCCACCTGCATATTCCTGTATAGGTTTATGCTTCCTCCGGTTATGTTGTAAGAAATAAAGTCAAGATCGCCATCATGATCTATATCCACTATGGCAGGTATATCACCGGGATTATTAAAGGCGTTGGCCACGCCTCCCGCATAAGTATCATTGGAATAATACAAATCCTTGTAGTAAGTAAAGCAGAGCTGTTTGGCAGCATTGTAATACCCCTTATAAACTGCAAAGCCACCCGTGCCCTGGTGAAAAAGATCGGGTATGCCATCACAGTTATAATCTGCGAGTATCATGTAATCGTATATCGGCGGGAAGTTGATGGCGTATTCCGGGGCGTATAGGTAGTCAGGACTTCCGGCCACACCCTTGTTGATGAACGTCTGCACTCCCGTCCACGGCACAAATACAACCAGGTCCTGTAGTCCATCATCATTCAGGTCGCCCATCGCGAATTGCGGCGTATTGAACCCACCGCACCATGCTATGGTCTGTTCATTTCCGTAAGCATATACTTTTATACTGGAGTCCTGTTGGTATAACGATACCTGGGCGTTAGCCAGTACCGGGATCAACACGATAAGCAAAATAATAAGTGTCGCCCGCGACCGCATATAGCTAAACATTCCCCTAAAATTAGCGAAATTAAATTATACGCAAAAAAATATCTAAGGAACGTTGGCAAAATAAATCCCTAAGGCGTATACTTCTTCAGCGGGGAGTCTGGCTCACTCAGGAAATGCTTGTACACCATCTTATCGGCCAGCGCGGGCAGCAGTTTGTTCAGCCATACCGCCAGTTTACCCTGCCCGGTCATTACAATCGTACGTTTTCTTGCTTCCATCCCCGCTATTATCAACCGGGCACATTCTTCAGCGGTCATCAGCTTGCTTTCATCGAGCGGTGTCTCTGCCTGCGCCGACCCATCGCTGCTCCTCGCCACATTACGTATGTTAGACGCAGTAAAGCCCGGCGATACCCACATCACATGCGCGCCGGTATACAGCAGTTCCGTCCGCAGCGCCTCCAGGAAACCCTGCAAAGCAAACTTGGATGCCGAGTACCCTGTGCGCCCCGGCAGCCCCCTATACCCTGCTATAGACGACACACCAGCCACAATTCCTTTTTGTTTAATGATAGATGGCAATGCGTACTTGGTACAATATACCGAGCCCCAGAAGTTAATATCCATCAATTCTTTCAAAACGGACAGGTCTACATCTTCAAACAATGCCCGCATGCTGATGCCCGCATTATTGATCAGCACATCTATCCCACCCCATCGCTCAGTTGTCTTTGCTATGAATGCTTTACAATCGGCTTCAATACTTACATCTGCCTTACAGCAAAACAAACGCTCAGATTGCGGAAACAAACTTTGCAGTTTATCCAGGTTGCGGGCGCACACAGCCACCTTTGCGCCTGCCCCTAAAGCACGCTCCACAAGGGCCTTCCCTATACCAGATGAACCACCCGTGATAACAACAACCTTATTATTCAATGAATACATGCTCATTCAAAAGATCACTTTACTGTTTTTGCGAAGTTACTTAGCCGGCTTGCTTTCGTCAAATGTACTCTTCATCTTTTTATTAAACTCTTTCAGCGTCTCCGGGTCTTTCTCTGCAGCTATTATTTTTTTCAGCGCCATCTGTACTACAGCCAGCCTTCGCTGTGCCGTTTCGGCTTCCACTTTATTCTCAGATTTTACATCGTCTTTCTCCTCACTGGCTACCTGGAATAAGAAACCGACAAATGACGACCTGATGGCCTTCATATCTTGCTCAAGGATAAAAGCAGTATATACGTCCACCCCTCTGCTGAACGATTCATCGCTTTTCACATTCTTCAGGTAACTGTTCAGGCTAAACGCAAACATATACCTTCTCCCGCCATAAATATATGGCAGGCGGTCTTCGTATATCTTTATGTCACCGTCCATTGCTTTGTTGCCCAGTATCACCCATATATTATACTCCAGCATCGACCGCGGACTGGTTTGCATCAGTTCTTTTGCCCGGGCGTATGCCGTATTTGTATCTATCCTGCTCAGCGCCTCCAGTGCCGCACCAGCCAGCATATAAGAGCTGTCATACAATACCGACAGCATATTCTCCTGCGCCGCTTTCACCTTCCATTTTCCCAGCACGGCAAAGGCATCAGCCCTCACCAGTTTACTACTATCATTCATAGACATCGCCATTACTTTGTCTGTCCATTTCTTATGGTACTTTTCGCTTCCAGCGTCTTTCAATTGCCCCAGCGTATACCGCCTTATCGATGGTAACGTATCATTTAGCGCCAGGTCTATAACTATCTGTGAGCACGAATCAGACAGCATCTTTCCTGCCGCAGCTACTGCCAGCCGTTTATTGGCATAGTCGCCACTATGCACGTACTGCACCAGCCACTGTTCCGGCTTTTTACCGTCCTTCAGTTCGCCCGGCATTACATGGTAATAGTCTGGTATCACTACCGGCCTTTGTCCATTCGTGTAGGCATAGGTGAATGTATCCTTGCGCTTGTGCAGGTTCCAGTCAACTATCTTTTTTTCGCCACCTTCTATCACCTCTGTTTTCAGGCGCAGCTCATACAGGAATGGGCTGTCATTTTGTGTTTGCGTCACAGATACGCCCAGCACGTTCGCTGAGTCATTATAAGTGTACACAACCTTAATAACCGGATGCCCTGCATGGTAATACCATTCATTGAAAAACCAATTCCAGTCCTGCCCCGTCGCTTCCTCTACCGCCATGCGCCAGTTCTGCGCTTCTCCGCTGTGCAGTGCATTTTTAGTCAGGTATAGCTTCATAGCCTTGTCAAATGCCGCATCACCTGTCAGTGTGTTCAGGTACCGCAGTATAGCACCACCCTTGTTGTATGATATGCCGTCAAACATATCTTCACGGCTGTCGTAGTAGAAACGCACTAATTGCGGGTCGCTAATTTGCGATTGGCCTATGTACCCCAGCAGTTCCGTAAATGCCATCTCATCTGCCGATGCATTTCCGTACTTATGCCGCCGCCACAGTTGCTCGCCATAATTTGCAAATGATTCATTCACCGTCAGGTTGCTCCACGACTCGCAGGTTACGTAGTCTCCAAACCACATATGGAACAATTCATGAGATACTACATCTTCTGCATTTCTGTCCGCTATCTCCCTTACGTTCTGATTCATAAACTCACCAAATAATGCCGCCGTAGTATTTTCCATCGCCCCTGATACATAATCGCGCACCACCACCTGGTCATACTTGTTCCACGGATACGGCACCCCCGTCCGCTGTGAAAAATACTCCATCATTTCAGGCGTATGCTGAAACATCAGCCTGGCATATGGCGCGTACTCAGGCTCTACATAATAATTCACTTCCTTGTCGCGCCAATGGTCTTTTATGATGCTGTATTTTCCTATAGCAAACATCACTGCATAAGCCTGGATGGGCATATTCATGCTCCATATATCTGTGCGCATACCGTTAGTACCCTTTATCTGCTTCACCATCGCTCCGTTGCTCAGCGTGGTCAGGCTGTCCGGCACGGTCAGTTCCACCTGCGTCGTAAACCGTGTATTGGGCCTGTCTATAGTTATCATCCAGTGCGAGTTCGATTCCGTCTCTCCCTGTGTCCATATCTCTGATGGCTTGTGAGGTTGCTTATGGTCTGTGTTAACGAAGTACAGACCCTTATCGTCGGTAATAGCACTGCTGCCCCCGTTTGGCTCGCCATCCGGCATTGCTGTATATTCCAGGTACAGCTCTATGCTGTCTTTATCCGTATACTTTTGCCCGAAGTGTAGCTTCAGTTCATCATCCTTGTAGTCATACTTCACCGGCACGTTTCCGCTTTTAGTTACCAGCCATATGTTGTCAATTTTCACGCTCTTGGCATCCAGGCCCAGTGTATCTGTGGCATAGAAGTAAGGCCGTAGTTTTATCCATTCTTTTACTTTTGAAGTCTTATTCGCCCAGTTAAATGTAAGTGCTATACGGGTATGTACTATCTCCCAAGCCCTCGGCGCCGACGCACGGTATACCTGCGGGCCGCCCGGCACAGTTACTGTCATCGTGTCTAATGTTATTTCTTGTATGGTATCTTTCGTGGCTGGTTGCGCAATACTGCAAGTGCCGGCAAACAGCATGGTGATAAGCAGGAAGACGTATTTCATCAATGGTGCTTCGTAATGGGTGAAGCGGCAAAAATAGCACTATTGCACCGGATATTCTTCCCCCTTTGCAGGTGACAGACCATGGAATAGTGCATGTAACCTGAAGTTAATAAAACGCCTCTTCAAAATGCACGATCTCCTTCACGCCCTCTCCGGTCAACAGTACGCTGATAATATCAAATCTAACAAATTTATATTCCGGGTGGGCTTCCACGAAAGCCGCCCCAGCCGCTTTTAAGAATTGTTGCTTCTTCTTCGTCACAGACTCCTCCGGAAAACCCAGCTCATAGTTCGAGCGCGTCTTTATTTCAGCGATCACCAACATATCATCCTTTTGCGCTATAATATCTAACTCCTTCTTACCGCTGCGCCAGTTGCGGTGCACAATAATATAACCTTTCTTTATCAGAAAGTCTGCTGCTATTTGTTCGCCTTTTACCCCAATTTCACTATGTTTGAGCATAAATCAATAGATCTGGCATGAAAAAGTTAGTACTGGACTTCCCACTACAATTACAAGAAGCATTAATAATAGGAAAAAATTACCGTTTCATTGCTACCGGAAAAGAATTTAATAACGTTATCGTTACCGGTCTCGGCGGCAGCGGCATAGGCGGCTCCATCGTACAGAATTTCGTTTCTGATAAACTGAAGACACCATTTATTGTAAATAAGGGATACTCACTTCCTGCTTTCGTTAGCCGTAAATCGCTCGTCATTGTTTGCTCTTATTCCGGCAATACCGAGGAGACTGTCATGGCCATGAAAGAAGCCATAAAGAAGCGTGCTACTGTTGTCTGCGTTACATCTGGCGGCACGGTAGCAGAGATAGCCACACAGAAAAAGATCGACTGCATATTAGTGCCTGCCGGCATGCCGCCACGTGCATGCCTGGGTTACTCCCTCGTGCAGCTGTTATATGTGCTGTCTCATTTCAGCTTGATAGGTAATGGCTTTGAGCGCGACATCAAAAAGACGATCAAAGAAATGAAAGCCGCAGAGGCCGACACACAGAAGAAAGCGATGGTCATTGCTAAAAAGGTCTTCGGTAAATTGCCGATCATTTATTCTTCCGATCACTTCGAAGGCGTTGCCGTACGCTTCCGCCAGCAGCTCAACGAGAACAGCAAGATGCTCGCCTGGCACGGCGCTATACCTGAAATGAATCATAATGAGCTTGTAGGCTGGCGCGATGATGCCGCAGACAAGGCCGTGATATTGCTCAGGAATAAAAATGATTACGAACGCATACAAACGCGAATGGAGATCAATAAAAAGGTCTTCAAAAAACATACTTCTACCATCATCGAAATTTATTCCGAGGGCAGCAGTTATCTCGAAGAAGCCTTTTATCTCATTCACCTTACCGACTGGGTCTCTGTCTTCCTCGCCGATCTCCGTCAGTTAGACGCCACCGAAGTAAAAGTGATAGACTTCCTCAAGAAATCTTTGTCAAAAGTATAGCAGGCACAATACTATCAGGGGCCGGGGCTTTACAATAGCTCCGGCCTTTTATTTTTACGACACTACCGTTATAGATTCAGACCGGGATGCTTTGGCTTTACATGGTCTATGGTATTGTGCCACTTGCTGGCTGCGTACATGGCTGAGGAGTGGTACTTCTTTCTCGCTACTTGCTCCTCACTGCTTGCCTCATTCGGCTCCTGGTTGTCCTGGTTGTTTTCTGTGGCTGGTAATTCTGGCTGGTAGGTGCCTTCCTGTTGGTCATTAAGTGTATTAGTTTCCATAAATAAACATTTAAGTGGTTAAGGAATTACTAACATCAATTTCATATTAAAGTTACGGCATTATCAGGTTAATAAAAGGGGGATTTTTAAATATTTCTTGAAAAAGGGAACAACCGTTAATAAATAATGGGGAAAGCTTTCACAGCTTTCCCCATTAAATAACAAATGCTCCAATCGCTTAGAGCATTTATTTCTTTGAACCAGCTTTCTCGGTGTGCTTCTTAGCAGCTTCCTTTGAATGGTCATTAGCTAGTGTGCTATGTCCGTTGGCTGTCTGCGCATGATACGCAGCCTGTTCGTCGTTACCTTCCTGGTGGCTCTTATGCACTTCAGTTTGGTGCTTTGCAGCTTGCTCATGATGCTTCGCTGCCTCTTCGTGATGGTTATGTTTCATAAAAAATTGGTTTGCTCATAGTGCAGTATAACAATGCCATCACTGATAAAAGCAACCAAACCTTAATTATCTTTGTAATGATGATAGGGCTTAACTATGGAGAATAATAAGAAACACAAAAGCTTTGATGCCGTCAACATGATGCGCGAGATCAGAGATCAGATCAGTGCCGAAACCCAGAACATGACCTTTGACGAATTAAAGACGTACATAAAAAAGAAACTGTCTGAAAGTAATACCAAACTTGTTGGAAGATAGTCCAGTTTTAAATTTCGGAAGGAGTATCTTCATTTAGCTTTTTCAGATGATCTTTTGCGTCAAAGTCTCTTTCAAATCCACTCTTTTCTCCAAGGCGGAGAGCCTCATCAAGAGTTTCATCATAATCATTTGCTTCGTCCCTGTTAAACTTGAACTTACTCAAGTCAACCAATTTGTCTTTAGTAATCTCTTCAATTCTATCTAACCGGGTCATTTGACTATATAACTAATGTAAAAATACAAAAAAGCTGCCAATAAATGGCAGCTTTTTTCAAGTAGTTCGACTAGGATTCGAACCTAGACAAACAGAGTCAGAGTCTGTTGTGCTACCGTTACACAATCGAACTGTGTCTTTCGGAGTGCAATATTAGGGGTATTTTCTAAAAAAATGAAACACACCTCCAATATATATCATGCAAATATACGTTCCAGCGCCCACGCCTTCAGCCGCATTTCATCCCATTCCTGTTCTGGTACGCTATCATAGGTGATGGCCCCGCCCGTCTGGTAGGTCAGGTATCTCGTATCCTCATTGTAAAACATACTGCGTATCACCACGTTAAAATCAAAATCACCACCCGGCGTTATATATCCTACCGTGCCGGCATATAGCTCCCGTCTCGATCGTTCATACCTGTCCGTCAGTTGCATCACCTTATACTTGGGTGCGCCCGTCATGCTGCCCATGGGGAAGGAATAGCGGATGGCCTCTGTGAAGGGCAGCGCTGCCTTCAGGGTACCGCTCACTGTGGAGATCATCTGGTGCACCTGCGGAAAAGAGTAGATACCAAAAAGTTCATCGGCCTGCACGCTCCCTGTTTCGCAGCAGCGCGCCAGGTCGTTACGTACAAGGTCCACAATCATTACATTCTCTGCCCGCTCCTTTATGTCGTTACGCAGTGCGTTCTTTATTTGTGCATCTGTTTCGCTATCCTTATCGCGGCGTGCAGTTCCCTTTATCGGTTGCGATAGCACCTTGCTACCCTGTTTCTTCAGGTACCGCTCCGGGCTGGAACACATCATATACTGCGCCCCCGATCGGTAGTAAGCCGCAAATGGCGCCGGCGACAATCCATTCAGCGCATTAAATACCTGCAGCGGATCTATCTCTGCCCCTTCACAATATCCCTCCGTGCAATAGTTGATCTCATAACAGTCACCATCTGCTATGTGGGTGCGCAGCCTTTCTATCGTGGCCAGGTAGTCTGCCTTGTCCACTACAGGTGTGAACTGTAGATGCGGTATCCGCTTCTGCACTGACTCCAGGTCCACATCTATGATGGCGTTATAGATGGCGTTGGTATCCTCAAACGATTCTATGGTCAGGAACGTCTGCTCCTTGTTGATGTAGCATACCGTCTGCGGCACAAAGAATTGCAGCAGCTCAAAACCCGTCTTCGCTGCATGTGCAGATTCCAGCTTCGGCTCCAGCACATTCTTATAGTCGTAGCAGATATGCCCGAACAGCCAGTCAGGATTGGCATTGTGGCGCTGCTGTAGCTGCGCCAGCAGGTCATGCTCATGTCCGCCCACTACTTCCGTTGCACCCACAGCCAGCAGGCACTCATAGCCATCATATGCCGAAGGATAATGGTTGCTGTCCAAAAAAAGAAGGATGCTGAATTGGTTGGCCCAGTTCAGCATCCTTTGTTTTATTTCTCTCACCTGTGCGCCCGTAAGCGGATAATTAACTTTATGCCGTTGCAGTTGCATGGATCATTTAAAAAATCATCATCGTCATCATCAAAACCACCACCGCCGCCTTCAGAGAAAAAGCCCAGGTCCTTGAACTCCTCATCCACATCAAAGTCATCATCTTTCGATGTTTTCTTTTTAGGCGCCTTCGTTTTTGACTTCGGCATATCAAACTCTTCAAATTCCTTGTCCAGGTCAAACTCGTCTTCTTCCTCCTTTCCAAAGTCGTCGTCTTCGTCCTCGTCCAGGTCATCATCGTCGTCATCATCATCCTTGCTTTTTTTAGCACCGGATTTTTTTGCGGCCGATTTTTTCTTAGGCGTATCCTCCAGGTCGTCGTCGTCATCATCGTCATCATCATCCGCCTTCTTCTTCTTGGTCGAAGCCGGCGCAGACTTCTTCGATGCAGCTTTTTTCGATGGCGCTTTCACTTCTTCATCCAGCTCATCATCATCGTCACTGCCAGACTTTTTAGGTTTTGCAGACGCTTTTTTAGGTGCCGGCTTTGCACTTGTCGTTGCGGTCTTTTTAGTTGCGGCTTTTTTGTTAGGTTCTGATTTCATTGCGCTCTTGCTTGGTACCGTAAAATTTTAATAGTTTGGTGAAATTGCCAAATTTTTTTTGACCAAAAAAAATATAATTTTTTTTTTAAGGAATGGACAACAGTTGGTCGCGCCCGGTACCGTTCGAGATATAGGCGATCTTTGTTTCCAGGTAGTCTTCCACAAACCGGCAATAATCCCTGAAAACCTGCGGCAGGTCTGCATACTGGGTACATTTGCCTATTGGCTGGTCCCAGCCTGCAAACGACTCATACACAGGCTCTATCGTCACATCACAAACGTCATACGGAAACTCCTTTGTCTCTCTGCCGTCGGCAATATAAGCAGTGGCTGCTTTTATCGGGTTGAAATTATCCATCACATCGGCCTTGGTAATGATCAGTTTGGTCACACCACTCAGCATCACTGCATAGCGCAGCGCCACCAGGTCTATCCATCCGCAGCGGCGCGGGCGGCCTGTTGTTGCGCCAAATTCATTACCCGCAGCGCGCAGTGCCTCACCGGTTTCATCTAGCAGTTCTGTAGGGAACGGACCGCCACCCACACGTGTGCAGTACGCTTTCGTAATGCCATACACCTCACCTATTTTCGATGGTGCTACACCCAAACCATTACATACACCCGCAGCTATGGTATTTGATGAGGTCACAAATGGGTACGTACCAAAGTCCACATCCAGCATACTGCCCTGGGCGCCTTCTGCCAGCACGCGCTTGCCTGCTTTCATGTGGTTATCCAGCCAGTATTCCGCATTCACTATCTGTAGCTGCGCTATCTGTTCCGCCGCTTCAAAGAACGGTTGCTCCCACTGCTTCCAGTCCACCACCTGCTCATATTGTCCCAGTATCTCCAGGTGCTTCCTGGTCAGCCTGTCGTATTTCTCTTTAAAGTTCTTGCTCAGTATATCGCCTACTCTCAGGCCGTTCCTGCCCGTTTTGTCCATATAGGCTGGCCCTATACCCTTCAGGGTAGATCCTATCTTATCTGCGCCCTTGGCGGTCTCAGAGGCCGCGTCCAGCGCGCGGTGCGTAGGCAGTATCAGGTGCGCCCGGTGCGACAGGAACAACCTGTCTGTAAGGCCGGGGCATAATGGCTTTATTTTCTGTATCTCGTTTTGCAGCGTCACCGGGTCTATCACTACCCCGTTGCCTATCAGGTTCAGGCAGTGCTCGTGAAACACCCCCGATGGGATGGTATGCAATACAACCTTGGTACCATTCACATACAACGTATGGCCGGCATTGGGCCCGCCCTGGAACCTGGCTATAATGTCATACTTTTCAGCAAGGTGATCCACAATTTTTCCTTTGCCTTCATCACCCCATTGCAATCCCAACAAAACATCGATCATGAAACTTCTTTTAGGTATATTTCAAATGTAAAAAGCCAAAAGTAGATAGTCTGGATGAAGAAGACAAAATATTTCAGCCCAAATAAAAAAGTAAAAAACAGAACATTATAATCTAACGTAAAATGCTTATTATGCCCCTTCTACGTTCTTTATTTATCCCCATCTCCCTTCCCCTCAAATCCCTGTAGTGTAGACAATAGTTGCTGCATGGTACGCTTATAGTTGTCGCTCGATCCGTCCAGGAATATCGTATTGCCCTTGCCATATTCCGCAAAGTGTTTCAGCGCGTCTGTCCACATAGAGAAGAGTATGTAAGATGCGTCCAGGTTAGCGGTCTCCATTTCCTTTGCTGCATTGGCCATGCCCCTGGCCACCTCTTCCCTGAAGAGTGCCACGCCCTGCCCGCGCATCTGCGCCGCTGTGCGTTCTGCATCAGCAGATATTTTTATAGCGTTTCCTTCCGCCTCTGCTGCCTTCGTCTTCGTGATCAGCAGTGCCTGTCCTTCATTCTCCGCCGCGGCCTTCAGATTATTAGAGGCCACCACCCGCGACATCGACTTCAGTATGTCCTCATCAAAGTTAATGTCGTTGATCTGCAGGTCCATCAGGTGATAGCCCCACCCTTCCAGTTGTTTGTCTAATTGCTCCTTCACATGCAGTATTATTTCTGAGCGCAGCAGCAGTATCTCTGATTGTTTTTTAGTAGCTACAAACGCCCGCACAGCCCCTTCTACTGAGCGTATCAGCGCCTGCATAAAACTGCGCTCGTCCATAAATTTGAAAGCCACATTCTCTATCGTAGCGCTGTCTTCATTCAGCACAGAGTACAGCAGCATAGCTGTGAAGTACACATTGGCCTGGTCCTGCGATATCGCCTGGAATTTCAGTTCCATCGACCGGTTCTGGTAGGATATTCGCTTATAGATCTGCTCTATAAAGGGTATACGCATATTCAGACCCGGCCTTATTACCCGCCTGAACTTACCAAAGACAGTGATCACGGCCACGTTGCCCTGCTGCACCGTCACAAAACTCATCAGCAATATGATGAGCACAATCGCCAGAAAAATATAACCGAACTCCATAATTGTTTAATTTATTGGAAATGTACGTAGAGTATTTTGAAAAAAGGGAATCGCTGGTCACTTATTTCTTGCAGGCCCGCATGTTTCACGAAAGGTCCGCTTCTGGGTGCTGGGAATGTAGCTCAATACACTCTAGTCCCAATACCAACTGAATTGTTGCACGAACATGTTTGTTTATCCATCGCTGTTATTCTTTTATGAATTTCCGGAACGTAGTACCGTTAACGCATACTAAATAAGCACCTACCGGCAGCGCTGATATATCAACTGTTGCTTTCGTGTCAAAATACTCATAGGTATATACAGCCTGCCCAATAGAGTTAACAATAACAACACGCCCCAAACGAAATGAAGCAGTAACAAACAACTCAGAAGTA
Source organism: Bacteroidota bacterium (assembly GCA_013288285.1). Taxonomy (GTDB): domain Bacteria; phylum Bacteroidota; class Bacteroidia; order Chitinophagales; family Chitinophagaceae; genus Nemorincola. Next base: position 6,186 of record JABDCE010000023.1, on the reverse strand, counting down.
ACCGGGTTAGGAAAAATGGATACATTTGTCGATAGCTTTTCTACTTCGTTTATCCCCACCGTACTTGGCACAACCCTCCGAATTCGGTCATTATCAGAATCAGCAATATATAAATAACCATTATTATCTACAGCTACTGCATTAGGCATGATCTGCGCTTTAATAGCCGGACCGCCATCGCCACTATAACCTACTACCCCATTTCCAGCCAAAGTAGAAATAATACCCGTAGGACTTACTTTGCGCACTACGCCAGCCTGATAATCGGCAATATATACATTGCCAGTATCATCAAAAGCCACCCCATTAGGCAACGTAAACCGGGCAGCGGTAGCGGCCCCTCCATCACCATCATTACCTATGATGCCTGTGCCTGCAAAAGTCGTGATGATACCCGCAGCATCGATCTTCCGGATACAATAACCATAATCTTCAGGGATAAAAATATCTCCCAAAGAGCTTATTGATGTAAAAGCTGGGTCTTTTAAGGTAGCTGCCGTAGCAGGGCCATTATCACCACTGTGGATATCTGTGCCATTCCCGCAAATGGTGGTAATGATACCGGCCGTATTTATTTTACATACCCGGTAATTGCCCCTATCGGTAAAAATTATATTACCCATTTTGTCTACCGCGCCCATGTATGGGCCATATAAATCACAAGCGGTAGCAGGGATATTGTCACTACCATAGCCTAAACTTCCAGTACCTGCTATTGTAGTGATGATACCCTCCTTACTGATCTTCCGGATACGGTAATCTCCAATTGTGCCGGTGTATAAATTACCATCGGTATCTATAGCTATACTGGTCGGCTTATTTAGCTCTGCCGCAGTAGCCGGTCCGCCATCACCTGAATAATTCTGGAGCCCTGTACCTGCGATGGTAGTAATAATGCCTGTAGTATTGACCTTTCGTATTTTATTATTGCCTGCATCTGTAATGTACATGTTACCGGCTTTGTCGAAGACGAGGCTATTAGGTTCATATAATTCAGCCAATTTACAAGAGCCGCCATCTCCGGTAGCTCCGGGTGTGCCAGTGCCTACAACGGTTGTGATGATCTGGGCTGAGTTATATAGCGGCAGAAAAAGAAATGATAAAAGGAATGGTATATACAGGAGGTGCTTCACTGCATAAAAATAATGATTAATCGAATATAAAAGCCGGTTTTTACATCTGTAAATGTTTTTAATTACTTTAAACAATGTCAAGTCTATTTTGCAGAGTTCCTGTCTCGTCACAGCCCCATTTGCATCCACACGAAAAATATGTATCCCCATCTGTCATTTTCACAAAATCTGGCTCGGTTTTTGCAGCATATTAGCATAGCCCTAAATCTGTCATTTTTACATTCCATCGGCGAACCCAAAACCCGGATTAACAGCTTTTAGGCATGTACAAATTTTGTTCAGTTTTTGTCCACTTTTTGTACACTTTTTGCCTGCCGACCGAAGCGGCTTTTTGCGTAGGTGGGTTCAGTTTTCCAGTAGCCCAAGTCTAAAATTGCACACATAGACATTGATAATCAATACCTATCTGAGCAATAACCAAAAATTGGACACTGAAAAAGAAAGTGTACAAACTTATGCGAGGGCAACAGTCCGTCACTATTACCTTCGGAAATAGGTCGCTTTTAACTTCCCGCTTCATTTTCGAAGAGGGACGACTTATCAAAAGAGCGTCAGCGGCTTTTGATAAGTCAGGGTGATGATGGGGCCGCATATCAGGATACTGTATAAGCTGTCAAGAAAGTGTACACTTTTTGTGCACTTTTCCAGTGGTCAGATTACCAAAATTGCACACACTGCCATTGATTATCAATACCAATGTGAGCAATAATCACGAAATGAACGCTGAAAAAGAATTGTGTACAATCTTGTTAGGTTAACACCATTCTTAGAATATATATTGGATGTTTACTAACATTTTCTCTCCATCCTACGTCATATGTAGTGTAGGATTAAGAGTTTCTGGTTTCAAATAGGAGCAAGGCTTCGGCGCGGCGCCGGGGCTTTGCTTTTTTCAGATACACTTTGCAGTACTTCCATTATATTTGTTAGGTCCAAAATATAATGATGATAAAGCAACTGCTCGGTGGTATAATGGTAGTCATAGGTCTTTGCCCCTACCAGGTATCTGCCCAGTCCACCGATCAGGCCTTCAAAAACGCCCAGATGTCATCCAGTCGTGTAGCCGATGCCTGGAAGAAGTATGACGATTCGCTCAGCCGCTTGTTCAGCCGCAAGAATGTAGCCTATCCCTGTAAGGACATTTACCTCCGGGCATTTAAGTCGCAGAATGAACTGGAGTTATGGGCCCGCAACAGCGACGCCACAGAGTACAAGCTCATAAAGACCTATCATATATGCGCCATCTCCGGCTCCCTGGGCCCCAAGCGTATCCAGGGCGACAGGCAGGTGCCGGAAGGCTTCTACTTTATAGAAGACTTCAACCCCAAAAGTGAATACTATCTTTCACTACAGGTCAGTTATCCCAACTTCGCCGACCAGGCCTCCGGCAAGCCAAACCTGGGCGGGGATATATATATTCATGGCGGCTGCGTCACCATCGGCTGCCTGCCCATGACCAATGAAGGTATAGAGGAGATATATACCCTTTGTCTCAGTGCGCGCGTTAATGGCGAGGAGAATATACCGGTACATATCTACCCCACCCGCCTCAATAAGAACGGTATCACCTACCTGATGAAGGAATACCCGAACGATGTGCCCCGCCAGCAGTTCTGGGCCGATCTGAGGAATGAGTATGAGTATTTCGAGAAGACCCATAAGTTGCTCCCCGTTATGTACTCCCCGGATGGTAAGTATGTGAACTAAACTTTGTAATGATTGAGATCACTTTGTAATCCGTAATTTTGCTTTTTATTATGCGCTACCTGCGTTCTACATATTGTCTCCTGCTGCTGATCAGTGTTTTCCTGGTCACGCTATCGGCTTGCCAGAAGGAGGTGCATATCAATCTCGGTACATCCGCCACACAGGTGGTCATACAGGGCCAGATAGAGACCGGGCAGCCGCCATTTGTAGTCATCACCAGCACATTGAGTTTCTTTTCAAATATCGACCTGGCCACCTTGGAGAAGAGCTTCATACACGGCGCTACTGTGAAGGTATCAGACGGCACCACTACAATTACATTAAGGGAGTATGCATTAGATACCGGCGTCAATAATAAATACTACGTATACTCTATTGATACCGCAAACCTGTCGGCCATTATTTTGGGTACGGTCAATAAGTTCTATACGCTCTCCGTCACCTGCAACGGGCAGACCTATACCGCCGTTACCAAGATCCCTAACCCCAAGGGAGTAGATACTGCATGGTTTGGTACACCTGAGTTCATGAGCAAGAAGACGCCGGCAAATGCGGTAGAGCTGTTCGCTAACTATACCGATCCCGATACCCCCGGCAATTATGTCCGCTACTTTACTTCCCGCAACGGCGGCCAGTTTTTCCCCGGCGGCATATTCAGTGACGAGGTCGTTAATGACCAGAAGGTCGGCAACATTGGCCTGCTCGCCGGCTACGATAATGGCGACAATGTGAACGGTGATTCATTAAGATATTTTTATCCCGGCGACTCAGTAAGCCTTAAGTGGTGCGAGATAGATAAAGCAGTTTACAATTTCTGGAACTCCTACGAGTTTGCGGCAAGCGATGTAGGCAACCCATTCGCATCGCCCATCAATTTACTGACCAACATCTCCAATGGCGGCCTTGGAATATGGGCAGGATATGGCTCAACCTATAAAAATTTGGTGGTGCCGCACTAGGAAAAGCTGTATCATTTTCCGGCTTCGCGGCAAATTCCTAAATTTGTTGCATCTTTAAGTTTTAATACAAACATTATATTTATTGCTATTGCTTTATACATGCAATCGGGCAGTAATAAACCAGACTAACTGAAATGAGTGAAATTGAAAAAGTACATTGCCTTATTATAGGATCAGGGCCTGCGGGTTATACCGCGGCCATATATGCAGCGCGCGCCAATCTTAACCCCGTATTATACCAGGGCCTGCAGCCCGGCGGGCAGTTGACCATTACTACTGATGTAGAGAACTACCCCGGCTATCCAAATGGCATTATGGGGCCGCAGATGATGGTAGATTTTGAGCAGCAGGCACAACGCATGGGCGCAGATATACGCTGGGGGTTGGCCACAAAGGTTGACTTTTCGAGCCGTCCGTTCAGGGTAGAGATAGATGAGGAGAAGTGGATAGAGGCTGACTCTGTGATCATAGCTACAGGCGCATCGGCCAAGTGGCTGGGGCTGGAATCTGAGCAGCGCCTCAACGGGCATGGTGTTTCAGCTTGCGCCGTGTGCGATGGCTTCTTCTTCAAGAACCAGGAAGTGGCGATAGTGGGTGCCGGCGATACCGCCTGCGAAGAAGCACTCTATCTGTCTAAGCTCTGCACCCAGGTGCACATGTTCATCCGCCGCGAGGAGATGCGCGCCAGTAAGGTCATGCAGGCACGTGTACTGAAGACTCCCAACATCAAGGTATATTGGAATACAGATACCGTAGAGATACTGGGCGAGCATAAAGTAGACAGCGTGAAGATCAGGAATACTAAGACCGGCGAGGAAAGCATTATTCCGTTGAAAGCCTACTTCGTAGCCATAGGCCACCAGCCAAATTCCGGCTTGTTTAACGGCATACTGGATATGGACGACCAGGGCTACCTTATTACACAGCCCGGTTCTACCCGCACTAATATTGAGGGAGTATACGCCTGCGGAGATGTGCAGGATAAAATATACCGCCAGGCAGTAAGCGCGGCAGGCAGCGGCTGTATGGCTGCCCTCGATGCAGAACGATACTTAGGGACACTGGAACATTGATTGGCAACTTATAGCCCGTAGCTAATGATAAGATACGTCTTCTTTATTTTATTGTTATGCTGTGCGCAGCCACTGTTGGCGCAGAATGAAAGTGGCATTCACATTGTCGTTCTTGGCGTAGCACAAGATGGAGGTTACCCCCACATGGGTTGTACCAAGAAGTGCTGTAATATGGCCTGGGAGCACGACTCCATGCGGCGAAACGTGGTAGCGCTGGCATTGGTAGATTCCGTAGCAAAGAAGTGGTGGCTGTTTGAAGCCACGCCCGACATTAAGGAACAGTTACATTACTTTCAAACGCTTACTCATGGCTATTATAGCTTCCTGCCGGATGGCATATTCATCACGCATGCGCATATAGGCCACTATACCGGGCTCATGCAACTGGGCAAGGAAGTAATGGGAACTAAAAATGTACCCGTCTACGTATTGCCGCGCATGAAGGCTTTCCTGGAGACCAATGGTCCATGGAGCCAGTTGGTAAAGCTGCATAACATTGACCTCCACGAATTGCAAGCTGATAAACCCGTTTCCCTTTCTGATGGCATCACAGTAAGTGCATTCACCGTGCCCCACCGCGATGAATATTCAGAGACCGCCGGATTTAGGATCAGTACACCCGCTAAGAGGTACCTATTTATACCCGACATTGATAAATGGGCTAAGTGGGACAGAAACATTGTAAACGAAGTGCAATCAGTAGATGTAGCCCTGCTCGATGCCACCTTTTACGACAACACCGAATTACCCGGCAGGAATATGAGCGAAGTGCCTCACCCCCTTGTCACTGAATCGATAAGCCTGTTTCAGAAAGCTGGTGCAGATGCTATCTCCAGAGTGTACTTCATCCACTTCAACCATACCAATCCTATGTTGTGGGACCAACAGAAGCAGAAGGAGGTAAAGTCACTCGGCTTTCACATCGCTGATCAGGGTCAGCGCCTCTGATCACAGCGTTTTCAGCATCCACAGGTCGCACCCGAAGTGTCCCGAGTTGCCGAGTGATTGGGTTAGATAGCTAAATCCGCATTGTTCGTACAGGCCCACGGCCATCTTCAGTTCGGGCATCGTTTCCAGGTACACCTGCTTAAACCCGAACCCGGCTGCCGAGGCAAAGCACTGTTCTATCAGCTTCCTGCCGTATCCGCGCCCCCTCACTTCAGGCAGCAGGTATAGCTTTACCAGCTCGCAGCAGCCGTCGGGCAGCCCTTCTGTAGGGTATACACCGCTGCCGCCCACTATCTTACCACCCGCTTCCAGTATCCAGTATGCCGAGAGCGGTTTAGAGAATAGCTGGTACAGATCATCTGTCGT
>JABDCE010000022.1:2863-36888 GCA_013288285.1 Bacteroidota bacterium | reverse complement strand
CCAGAATTCAAGAAACCATTGGTCTGCACCTAAAAGAAAATACATCAATCCCAAAAAGAACGACTCTGCATCTGTTCGCAAAAACGCTGTAAACGGTGGATCACCTCAGGAATAATTTTCATTTTGGCAATCTCTCATTTAGTTAGGACATACCTTTGCTTATGTCTTTATACACCACAGCAGCACCCATTACTATTACCTGCAACAAACGTCTGGCGCCATACCTGGAGCAGGAAGTTAAAGAATTAGGGTTTCAGCCTGAAGAAACTTTTGTGACCGGAGTACGGTTAAAGGGCACGATTAATGATTGCATACGACTGAACCTGAACCTGCGGTGCGCCAGCCAGGTACTATATAGCATTAAACAGTTTGACGCCATAAATGCTGATGATATTTACAAAAACCTGCTCAATTATCCCTGGGAAAAGGTATTGCCCGACAACGGATATTTCTCCGTCACCAGCAATGTGATGAATGAAACGATCAACAACAGCATGTTTGCCAACCTGCGGGTAAAAGATGCCATAGTAGACCGGCTGCGCGAAAAAACAGGCACCCGGCCATCAACAGGCGCAGAGCTTACAGGTGCAGTTGTCCACCTGTTCTGGAAAAACGAGTCGGCAGAAGTATTTATTGACACTTCGGGAGATTCATTAGCGCGCCATGGTTACCGCAAGATCCCTGGCCGTGCGCCAATGCTGGAAGCACTTGCTGCGGCAACCATACTTGCCACACGCTGGGATAAAGCATCGCCCTTCGTCAACCCATGTGCGGCTCAGGCACAGTAGCTATAGAAGCCGCACTCATTGCCACTAACCAAAGGCCTGGTCTGTTCCGGCTCAATTATGCTTTCATGCACCTCACCGGTTATGACGAGCAGGTATACCTGGATGAAATGGAAACGCTCAACAAACAGATCATAGATATCCCCGGATTGCGCATTATTGCCACGGATTATAGCGACGTGGCTATTGCCAATGCCCGCAAGAATGCCATTGCTGCCGGAGTGTCGGATATTATAGAATTCTCAGTTTGTGACTTTGAAGCTACCGAGGTACCCGAAGGTGGTAAGGGCGTTATGTTCATGAATCCGGAATATGGTGAGCGTCTGGGCAATATATCAGAACTGGAAGCCACCTACACCCGGATAGGTGATTTTATGAAGAAGAAATGCGGCGGTTACTGGGGATATATATTTACCGGCAACCTGGACCTCGCAAAGAAAATAGGGCTAAAAGCAAAACGCAGAATAGAGTTTTACACCAGCATCATAGATTGCCGCCTCATGGAATACGAACTCTACGAAGGCAGCCGGCGGCAGGTACGTGAAGAAGAGCAACAAGCGAGTTGAACAGCAACCGGCAGCTACTGGTTTTACCTTGACAAATCAACACTCACTCAGGCTGATTGGCAACTGCAATGCAAGTCCGCCTTCTGCTGTCTCCTTGTATTTATGATTCATATCCAGGGCAGTGTGCCACATGGTATTTACTACATCATCAAGTGATATAAGCGCATTGGCATGATTGCTTTGCAACGCCAGTTGTGCAGCCGTTATGGCTTTTATGGCGCCCATGGTATTACGCTCTATGCAAGGCACTTGTACCAGCCCGCCCACAGGGTCGCAGGTAAGGCCCAGGTGATGCTCCATAGCTATCTCGGCTGCCATCAGGCACTGCTCCACACTACCCCCAAGGGCCTCTGTGAGCGCCCCGGCAGCCATTGATGAAGAAACACCTATCTCTGCCTGGCAACCACCCATGGCAGCAGACAAAGTAGCGCCCTTCTTAAAGATGCTGCCTATCTCTGATGCAGTGAGTAAGAAATTAATGATCTTGTCATTGTCATTGCCATCACAAAAAACGATGTAATAGAGCAATACCGCGGGCACTACTCCGGCTGCGCCATTGGTAGGTGCAGTAACCACACGGCCAAAAGCCGCATTCTCTTCATTAACAGCAAGTGCAAAACAACTCACCCAGTCCAGTGTGTATTTGAAAGACTCGCCACCGCTACGTATCACAGCTAACCATTCATCAAAGTTGTTGTAAGGCTTCCCTTGGGTCAGCGTTTTATTCAGGTCATTAGACCGGCGGGTCACATTCAGCCCACCGGGTAGTTCACCGCCTATATGAGCTCCGCGATATATGCAATCGCGCATAGCTCCCCATATTCCCAACACTCCCTGTTTTGTTTCTTCTTCGCTACGCCAGGCTTTTTCATTTTCCATTACCACCTGTGCTATACCCAGCCCGGTTTTTTCACAAGCGGCCTGCAGGTACTCTGCTTTCTCTATCGGGTAAGGAAGATGTATGAATTTTCCATCTCCCTCTGCTTCACCTTCTTTCACCACAAACCCGCCACCTATAGAATAATAGGTCTCTGCTATCTCATTGCCATCAGTAAATGAACATAGGAAAGTAACTGCATTGGGGTGAAACGGCAGGCTTTCGTCATACAGGAATACCACATCTGCTTTCGGATCGAAAGTGATCTCTTTTTCTCCGTTAAGTTTTATTTTCCTGTTTTCTGTTATTGACTCAACGCGCGGTGTAAGGGCATTCACGTCAAAAGTAACCGGGTCTTCACCGCACAGGCCTAATAATACGGCCACATCTGTACCATGCCCCCTACCCGTTTTGGCAAGTGACCCGTACAGCAGCACTCTTACCGATTGTACTTTATCCAGCCCTTTGCCTTTTATAGTGCTTATGAACCGCTGCGCTGCCCTCCAGGGACCTAAAGTGTGAGAACTGCTGGGGCCTATTCCTATCTTGAAAATGTCAAATACCGATATACTTTCCTTGCTCAATGTATCTAATTAAAATGGGGGAAATAAATTCCCCCCAAATATACATCGATAAGCATGCTTAAAAAGTTAAAAGCCTACAAACTTTTAAGGCATTAATACTTTATTTATTACGTGGATCACACCATTCTTCTGGTATACATCCTTGATGGTTACCTCAGCCAGGCCACCCTTGCTGTCTTTTATCCACAGCTTACTCTTCTTTTCCATTATCGTCAGTGGTTCGCCCTGTACGGTAGTCAACGTTGCTGATCCGTTACCGGCTTTTATTTTGGCCATAAGTGCCTTAGAATCCAGTGAACCGGATACCACATGGTAAGTAAGAATAGATGTGAGTGTAGCTTTGTTTTCTGGTTTTACCAGGTTGTCTACAGTACCTTTAGGCAGTTTATCAAAAGCCTCGTTGGTAGGTGCAAATACCGTGAATGGGCCGGGGCTTTCCAGTGTTTCTACAAGGCCCGCTGCTTTTACAGCTGCAACCAGTGTTGTGTGGTCCTTAGAGTTAACAGCGTTTTCAACGATGTTTTTAGCAGGGTACATAGCTGCGCCACCTACCATTACTGTTTTCTGTGCATAGCTGGTAGCAGTGTTTCCGGCTATCAGCGCGACTGCAAATACTGGGATCAAAAGAATGCGTTTCATAAATTTGTTTTTTTGGTTGGTTAGAAATTGTTTTACCTGTACATCTACGGGGGCTTTTCCTTTTCGGTTTTGTACTTTTGAAAAAAAATCAAGAAAATTAACCTGACAGGCAGTAAAACATCTGTTTATCAATTGTTTTTATGTCCATTTAATCGCTTCAACTCACGAAATATGATCATAGACCGGTTAGAAAACGCAGCCCAATATCTTTCTGTGCATACACGGATAGGCGAGGCCTTCCATTACTTACAGACTACCGACTTGCTCACCATCCCACCGGGTAAATATGCTATCGACAGCAATGACGTATTTGCCATTGTTCAGGAATATGAGACAATCAATGCTGACAGCGAGCAAATGGAATCGCACAAAAAATATATAGATGTACAGTATATGATAAGTGGCTCAGAACTGGTGGGCCATGCATTATTCCACAAACAGTCCCCTTCAAAACCTTATGACCCCGAAAACGACTTTATGCTGTTTGCCGATAAGCCATCCTTCTTTAGTGCATTGGATGCCGGAACGTTTATGGTATTCTTCCCTACAGACCTGCACATGCCTTGCATTATGGCAGGCAATCCAACCATGGTAAAAAAAGTGGTAGTGAAAGTGCGGGCATGAGAAAACAAATGATTTTTTATATCTTGCTAGTCACCACAACTATATTATCTCACACTTTCTGACTTAAACAAACACACTATATTTGCACCATGAAATTAGAAGACGCTATAAAATCCAGCAAGTTTGTCAGCGAAAAACAGAAAGCCGCGATCAATGTTTTGTATACCGGTTACTGGCTGAGAAGCGGTTATAGCGCCAATTTGAAAAAGGAAGACCTTACATTGGAGCAATACAATGTGTTGCGCATACTCAGAGGTAAACATCCGGAGCAAATGTGCGTTAAAGATATTGCAAGCCGTACTATCGAAAGAAGTTCAAATGTGCCACGGATATTAGACAGGCTCGTGATCAAAAAACTTGCAAAACGCACCCCCTCCAAAGAAGACAAACGCGAAACATTAGTATCCCTCACCGAAAAAGGGATAACAACGCTTGACCGCGCAAATGACCTTACCTGGGAGATCACAAACGGGATATCTGCGCTAAATGAAGAAGAAGCACAGACACTCAACGATCTGCTTGAGAAAATGAGATTGGATACAACCGGGACTTCAAATTCATAATTTTCGCCCATCCACAGCCCCTCTGCGCGCTGGTTTTAAAAGAAATTTTTCCATTTCGATAATTACTTTATACTTTTGCCCTAACAAAGGTTCCCGGTTTCGGCCGGGATGAAAAGGGAACCAGGTGTGAATCCTGGACATTACCCGATGCTGTTAGCTCCGCTAAATGCTTTTTTGCTACCTGTTTAGCCACTGCCCCGATTATCGTGGGTGGGAAGGCCGCGAAAAAGTGGAGTAAGTCAGAAGACCTGCCTTTGCAACCGGTTAATCCGGAATACTTATCGCTGCTTTCGGGACCAAAGGCACAGGTAAGATGAAATTGGATTCAAACTCCGGTTTCTTCTGTATCTGATTTTTTACCCCAATTGCTGCTGCTAAAAATTGTTTTTAAAAACCAATTTATATATGCGCAGATTTACATTACTATTCTCAGCCCTTGTCCTCGGAACAACGGCTATCAAGGCACAGACAGTTGCCACGTTCGACACTATGCACCTCGCACATGCCGATACTTTTTATGTCAACTACTCTGCTCCGCTTTCGGATGTAGGCTTTAATGACGGGCATGCCCACTTCCCTTGCATCTACGATACTTCTTACGGTGGCATCTGGAGCACAGGGTTCGCATACTCAAACATGACGGACAGTATCACCAGCGGTTATACCAATGAATATTCGGCAAAAACCGCGATCGGATATGGCGGATCACCGAATTACGTGGCCGTTTTCTGTAGCGACCCGGTGACTTTTGAAAACAATGTAAGAATACAACTTACAGGGTCTGCGATTGGTAAAAAGGTAAAAGGCTTTTATGCCACTAACAGCACCTATGCCTATAATAGCATGCGCGATGGCGATTTTTTTGGAAAAAAATTCGGTAACGGCGACTGGTACCTGCTGAGTGTACAGGGATATTCCGGCGGCGTGCTGCAGCCCGCTACGGTTGGCATTTACCTGGCCGATTTCCTGTTCCCCGACCCGACCAAAAACTTCATCCTTAATACCTGGAAATGGGTAGACCTTACACCATTAGGAAATGTAGACAGCGTGCAGCTATCGTTAACATCAAGCGATAATGGCATGTATGGCATGAACACGCCCGCCTATTTCTGCATAGATAACTTTACAACTGACGAACCACTACCGGTATCCAGCTTATCCGTTAATAATACTGTGGCTGCTGTTGCAAAAGTATATCCCACTCCTGCAACCAACGCATTATATGTGGACCTTGCCGATAACACCATTGGCCAAATCAGCATTGTAGATATTACGGGCCATACAGTATATACAGTTAACAACATTACTGCCCATACAGAGATCAATGTATCTGGTTTGCAGCCAGGTAACTATATACTTAAGTTATCCGGTAGCAACGGCATTGCTACGTCAAGATTCATTAAGAACTGATCATGAAAGTATTTATTATTTTTCTTATCACCATCATCTGTCTCACACCCGCCAGTGCGCAATATTTGCCACAGGTGGGTGTGCCGGGCAATGATGCAATTAGCGGCACAAGTAGTGTCTTCACAGGCTGGGCCACAGGTTGCGTGGTAGCACGGGGATATCTGAATATAGATTCAACCGCCCTCGGCTATGTAACATCGGGTGTTGATAGTTTTGGAGCAGGCGCACCAGACCGCTATGTGGTAAGTTTAGGCGATAGCGGCGTGGCAACGCTTACATTCGCAAGCCCGCTTTATGATGGTCCAGGACCTGACTTTGCTGTGTTTGAAAATGGCTTCCCCAACCCGGTCAATGATTCACAGGCTTTCCTGGAACTTGCATTCGTAGAGGTTAGTTCTGATGGCTCGCGCTATGTGCGGTTCCCGTGCAATTCGCTGACCCAGATAAATACACAGATACCGGGAGCCGGTGTATATATGTATGCCAACCGTGTAAATAACCTCGGCGGAAAGTACATCGCCGGTTACGGCACTCCGTTCGACCTACAGGAATTAGCCGACTCACCGGGCCTTGACATAACTAATATCACCAGCGTTCGACTGGTAGATGTGATAGGCACTATAGGCATACATGCATCTCACGATATTACGGGCAGTGTGATCAACGATCCGTTCCCAACCCAGTTTGCTACCGGTGGGTTCGACCTGGACGCTGTGGGCGCTATACATCAAACAACTAATTCCGGTATAAATATTGTTGGTTATGGCCTGTCTGTAAAAGCATACCCTAACCCCACAACAGACAAGCTTTTTATCTCCGTTACAGGTGGCAACCCGGGTATGCAGGTAAGACTCACTGCTATTACCGGACAAGTGGTCAAACAAAATACATTGTCACAAAGCACAAGTAGCATTTCTGTCGGCGAACTACCTGCAGGCATGTATTACCTGGAGATGAGTGACGCCAATGGAAATAAATGGGTAGAAAAGATATCAAAGCGCTGACATTTGCATTATGCTGCCTGCTGGTATCTTGCGTAAAAGATAAACCACAGCCAGCCAGTTCTATTGCGCCCGGTAGCCCGCACGATGTATATGTGGTCTGCGAAGGCAATTTTGGCAACGGAGACGCTACACTATATCTATATGATCCCGTTAAGAAAAGCGTATATGGCGATCTGTATACTGCGACAAATAATCAGCCATTGGGCGATGTATTTCAGAGCATGACCCGTGTCGGGGCAAATTTCTTTCTTTGTATCAACAACTCCAACAAGGTAGTGGTCATCGATACCACCAGTCGAAAAACAATCGCCACTATCTCTATCCCCACACCACGTTATATGCTACAGGTGAGCCCCACAAAAGCTTACGTGTCTTCCCTGTACAATAACAAAGTGTACATTATCGACCTGCAGACATATACTGTAACAGGTACCATAGAGTTTCCTAACCAGAATACGGAAGAAATGTGCGGTTATAACAACACCGCGATCATTTGTACATGGGACACTGCCTGTAATACTGTTTTCAAAGTAAATACACAAACAGACAAAATAGAACAGGCCATAAAAATAGCAGGTTATGCGCCGCAGTCTCCCTTGCTCGATAAAGAAGGTACGCTTTGGGTATTGGCCGGCAACCAGACCGAGGGTAAGACCGCAACCTGGACACGGCTCGACACGCTGACGGGCGAAATACTGGCATCGTGGCAATTTCCAGCAAGCGCTGATGCCCTGAAACCTGTTTTCAACAACACAAAAGACACGCTGTATTTTATTGAGGTCAATTATTATAACGGTACTGCTAATAACGGTATTTACCGGATGGGCATAACAGACGTATCATTGCCTGCACAAGCATTTGTTCTGGCAAAACAATATCAATATTTCTGGGCATTGGGGATCGATCCTGCCACTGGCTATGCTTATGTGGGAGACCCAAAAGGCTTCATCCAGAAAGGCATCGTATACATATTCAGGCAGGACGGCACTAAAACAGATAGCTTTAACGTCGGTCTCGGGCCAGGACATTTTTATTTCAATTAAAACACAGTTGGCACAGTAATGTTTAAGAACAAAAACACCGGATTACTCTTGCCAGTTATATTACTGTCCGCTGTGATCTTGCTTGCCTGTTCGAACATATCGGTTGCCCAGCACCTGAATGATACGCTAAAAGAAGTGCGTGTGCATGCTAAACAAAACCCGTCTGCAGATACAAAAGTGAATGACTTCTCTCCGGGACAAAAAATAAGATCAATAGACAGCGCCACCCTTCAGCAATACCAACTCCAGAGCATGGCCAATCTTTTATCTCAGCAGGTACCGGTCTTTATAAAGTCATACGGATTCAACGGATTGGCCACGCTTAATTTCAGAGGCTCTTCAGCAGCGCAGAGTGCCGTGCTATGGAATGGCATTCCCATTCAGAATGCCTCCCTCGGCATCGCTGATGTATCTACCCTGCCGGTAGCACTGATAGACAAAGTAAATATAGTCTACGGCGGATCTGCCGCACTATGGGGCAGCGGAAACGTAGGAGGGGCATTGCTGCTGGAACAAGACAAGCCAGGCTTTGATTCCGGCAAACATTCCTTATCAGTGGGCGTAGGCGCCGGCAGTTTCGGCCAATACCTGGGCAGCCTCAAAGGATCCATATCCGGCAAGCGCTGGTATTTTTCAGCAAACGTATTTACACAAACGGCCACCAACGATTTCAAATATATTAACAGTGCAGGCAGTCAGGAACGGATGCCTAACGACCACCTGAAAAGTGCGGCAGCATTACTAAACGCCGCTTATAAAATAAACACCCAAAATACCATCAGCCTTACTGCATGGTACCAGCAATATGACAGGGAGGTTCCACCCGCGTTATTCGAAACCTACTCCGATAAGCAACAAACCGATGGTTCGCTCCGGTTGCTTGCCGACGGGAATAAACATTCGGGCACAAATACATGGTATGCGAAGTCGTCCCTTATCCGCGACCAGCAGCATTACCGGGACGATACTATAGAGATCAATGCCAATAGTACAGTTTACCAATATTACCAGGAACTGGGGTGGAAGAAACAATTTTTTCAATACGGCCAGTTACTTGTATTCCTACCACTGCAGGTATCCTGGATACCCACTCCGGGCACAGACACTGAGCAGCAAACCAGATTGGCCATTGCGGCTGCATACAACATCGGGCTTATTAGTAATCGGTTGAACATAGCTGTGAACGCAAGAGGTGAAGACATCAATACGCACAAAATACTTTTACCCGGCGCCGACGCATCTTTTACTCTTACCCAATGGCTGCAGCTACGGGCTAATGCACAACGCACCTACCGCACCCCTACCCTAAATGAACTATACTATTTCCCCGGTGGCAATACCAGCCTGAAACCGGAGCGTGGGTGGAATGAGGATGCAGGATATACTGTAAAGCTCGGGCACTCGAATTTTACATTCTACCACGATCTTTCTGTGTTTACCCGTGATATACACGACTGGATAATATGGCTCGGTGGCACTATCTGGACGCCACATAATATTGCCGAAGTACACAGCCGCGGTGTGGAGACCGAGAATAACATCGTATATACTATCGGCAATTGGAAGCTGCATATCGGCGTCAACACCTCCTACGTATTGGCAACTACTGTAGCCAGCTATATACAAAATGATGGCAGCGTGGGCAAGCAGATCCCCTATGCCCCGCGTTACAACGGCCAGGCAAACGTGGGCTTTAACTATAAAAGATTATCGGCAAATTACAACCAGACTTACACCGGCTACAGGTTCATCACCACCGATGAATCGGAATACCTGTTGCCCTATCAGACAGGCAATCTGCAACTCATGTACAATACCCCTCTCCGCAACCATCCGTTTCAGTTTACGGCCCAATGCAACAATATCTGGAACCAGCATTACCAGGTAGTTGCCTTCCGCCCTATGCCGGGGATCAACTGGTTGGCTGGTATAAAAGTGACGCTCCTATAAATGTATAGAGCGGCCAAAGCCGCTCTATACATAATCAGTAAAACTAAAAAATTAATTAATCGCAGCTTCTGCAGGCGCAGCAGCCATGGCATTCATATCGTCATAGCTTGGTCCGTACATGCCCGGAACAGGTATATCCAATAAACGAAGATAAACGCTCAACTGGCCACGGTGATGGTAGTGATGGCTAAATGCCATAGCGCGCAATACAGCAATTTTAGGCATTGCAAAAATGACCTTGTCTCCGTTTCTCAGTGTCCACATTTTATGGAAGTCATCGTCAGTCGAGTTTTCCAAAGCCGCTACTGCCTTGTTTACGTTTTCATCCAGTTTGCCCAGTAATTCTGCTGTGCTCTGGGATATCTTTGGCTTGTAATCCATTTTAGAGAGATCCAGTTCATCGGTTGTCATCGTCATAGCTATCCATCCCGGTAATTCAGCAACGTGGTTGGCCAGGTTGCCTATCTTCATTGACTTATCGTGTGGTTTCCAATCATTATTATCTGTTGGCACACGCTCCAGCATTTTCTTTGTGGCTGCTGCTTCCATTTGTAGTTCGGCGATCAGGCCTGTATTGTATGGCATAATGTATATTTTTATGAAAATTAAAGAAAATTTCCCATTTTACTAAGCCTTAACCTAAATATAAAATCCATGAACACATATAAAATATTGATTGTTTTTATATTACTGCTTGTTACCAGCCTGGTGGGCTGCGCCCAAAAAAGTGATAACCACATTATTTCAGTCGCTTTCTATAACTGCGAGAACTTTTTCGATACCGTTCATAACCCGGCGAAGGAAGATGAAGAATTCACTCCGGCAGGCAAGTATCGCTATACTACCCGGGTCTACGAACAAAAAGTCCACAACCTGGCTACCGTCGTTCAGAATATGGGAGGCCCCAATGGCCCGGCTATACTGGGAATGGCCGAAGTAGAGAACAGTACCGTATTAAGGGACCTTATTCGCCAGCCCGAGCTTTCTGGTCGCGGCTATAAATATGAGTGGTTCGATGGCCCTGATCCGCGTGGCATCAATGTGGCAATGCTCTATAATCCTCAATATTTTACCGTGATCTCCGCCGATCCGCTGCACGTTGACCTCTCCGGTACAGGCGGCAAATCAGTGACCCGCGACATATTGCATGTGCATGGTGTGCTGTGCAGCGATACCGTTGATGTATTTGTAAACCATTGGCCATCCCGGCGTGGTGGTGAAGACGAAAGCGGTCCGAAACGCGCCATAGCCGCGCAGGTAGCTAAAAATGCAATAGATGCTATTACAAAAAATGCCCCAAATGCAAAGATCATACTCCTGGGCGATCTCAACGACAACCCCACCGACAGCAGCATTACCTACATACTGGGTGCTAAAGCAGAGCAGGCTGAAGTAACAGCTACAGGCCTATATGACCCCTGGATAAACATATACAAAAGTGGTACTGGCACCGAAGAATATCGCCATAGCTGGAATTTGTTCGATCAGATAATAGTGTCGGGTGCACTATTGAAAAACAGCAATCACAAACTCCAGTACAGCAAAGCAGAGATTTTCAAACCAGACTTTATAGTAGATCATTACAAAGGCCACGAAGGAGAACCGCACCGCTCCTTTGTAGGCACGCATTGGATCAATGGATACAGTGACCATTTTCCGGTAGTCATGTATCTGATCCGGCCATAACCATCGTTTACCGCTTAGTGCGGGTATTATACGCTACACGGCATATCTTTGCCGCATGGCAAAATTCTTCTTAAGGAAAAAGATTGGCGACCGTGTTATAAATGGCCATCCATGGATATTCGGAAATGAACTGGGAGATACAGAAGGAACGGCGGAACCCGGAGATATAGTTGAGGTCTATTCTTACAATGGGTCTTTCGTTGGCAAGGGATATATCAACCCAGCCTCCCAGATACGTATTCGCCTGCTTACAAGAGATAAGAACGAAGTAATAAACGAAGATTTCTTTTTCAAAAAAATAAACGAAGCCTGGGAATACCGTAAAAAGCTGGGCTATATAGAGAACTGCCGCCTAATTTTTGGTGAAGCTGACCAATTGCCTGCCTTGATCATTGATAAGTTTAATGACTACCTGGTAATACAGACACTGGCGCTGGGTATAGAAAAATGGAAGGATGCAATAGTCGCGGCTTTGCAGAAAATATTTACGCCTAAGGGCATATATGAGCGCAATGATGTGCCGGTACGTACACTTGAAGGCATGGAGCAGCGAAAAGGCTTCCTGTCAGCGCCCTTTGATACAAACATTATTATCAACGAGAACGGACTAAAGTTTCATGTCGACATAGAAAACGGACAGAAGACCGGTTACTTCCTCGATCAGCAGGACAATCGCCGTGCCATAGCTCACGTAGTTAAGGACGCCGACGTTTTAGAAGTATTCTGCTATACAGGCACCTTCTCTCTGCATGCCGCCCAATATGGCGCAAAGAGCGTGCTTGGCCTCGACATTTCAGAGAACGCAGTTGCAACCGCGCGCAGGAATGCTGAACTGAACGGCTACGAAAACATCTGCAAATTCGACGCGGTCAATGCCTTCGACGTGCTGAAACTATGGGCCAAAGAGAATAGACGCTATGATGTCGTAATACTGGACCCTCCGGCGTTTACCAAAAGCCGCGAGAACATACAAAAGGCCGTAACCGGTTATAAAGAAATAAATCTGCGGGCTATGAAATTGATACGCCCCGGAGGATTTCTCGTCACAGCATCCTGCACCAATCTTGTGTCTCCGGAAATGTTTCTCGATACCATTGATGCCGCGGCAAAGGATGCGAAGCGGATACTACGCCAGGTGGAGTGGCGCACCCAGGCATCTGACCACCCTATCCTAAGAAATATACCGTCTACACAATACCTTAAATTCCTGGTCGCGCAGGTGCTTTAAAACTCGTTATTTAAAACTCGTTAATTACCCGGCGTAAAGCGGTCAGTTTTTTGAGCAGCGGTTCCAGTTCTGAAAGCTGCAGCATATTAGCCCCATCAGACATAGCGTGAGCAGGATCAGGATGCGTCTCTATAAACAGACCATCGGCTCCTACCGCTATTCCGGCGCGGGCTATTGTCTCTATCATTTTCGGATTGCCTCCGGTAACGCCGCTTGTGGTGTTAGGCTGCTGTAAGGAGTGAGTGCAATCCAGCACCACCGGCACGTTCAGTTCCTGCATGGCCGGTATAGCCCTGTAGTCAACAATAAGGTCGTGATACCCGAACATTGTCCCCCTGTCGGTCAGCATTATTTTATCATTGCCGCTCTGCTGGATCTTATCTACCGCAAAACGCATTGACTCAGGAGAAAGGAACTGTCCTTTTTTTACATTTACTACTTTCCCGGTTTTTGCGGCAGCTATTAGTATATCAGTCTGCCGGCACAGGAACGCAGGTATCTGCAACACATCTACATACTCCGCAGCCATATCTGCCTCATCTGCTGCATGTATGTCCGTCACCAACGGCACACTAAAAGCGTCGCCCGCTTTTCTCAGTATTTTCAATGCCGCCTCATCACCTATACCGGCGAAGCTATCCAGCCGGCTCCTGTTTGCTTTCCGGTATGACGACTTGAATATCAATGGTATCTCCAGTTGGTCACAGATCTGCACTATTCTTTCAGCGGTTTGCATGATCACTTTTTCGCTTTCTACCACGCAAGGCCCAGCCATCAGGAAGAAGTTGCCGCTGTTATAATTACGGCTAAATATAGATTGAATGTTTTGCTGCATATGATAGCCCAAAATTACTCTTTCCTGCGGAAAACACAGAAAGTTTTAACGAAGTTCATTTATGCAGAATTACCGTTACTGTATTCATTACCGCCCTACCTTTGCTATTCTAAAGCCATCACATGATAAAAACAGGATCAAAAACATTTACGCTCGGGGGAGACCTTTCCGTTAACCGGATAGGATATGGCGCTATGCGCATAACAGGTAAGGGTGTATGGGGCCAGCCGGAAGACATGGAAGAAGCTATAAACGTGCTACAAAGCCTGCCGGAGTTGGGTGTCAATTTCATAGACACAGCCGATAGCTATGGCCCGCATGTATCTGAGGAGTTGATAGCAGAAGCGTTGTACCCATACCCCACCGGTATGGTTATTGCCACAAAAGGCGGCTTTATGCGCACCGGCCCAAATGAATGGCACATCAACAGCCACCCCGATCATCTAAGACAAGCGCTCGAAGGCAGCCTGAAACGACTGAAGCTGGAAAAGATAGACTTGTACCAGTTACATAGAATAGACCCGAAAGTACCTTTCGAAAGAACACTTAGCTTTTTAAAGAAAGCGCAGGAAGAAGGATTGATAAAACATATTGGTTTATCAGAAGTAGGCATTGCAGATATTAAGAAGGCAAAGGAATTTGTTGATATAGTTTCCCTCCAAAACAAATACAGCATACTATACCGCAACTGGGAGCCTGATCTGCAATATTGCAAAGAGCAAAATATCGCGTTCATCCCCTGGAATCCCATCAATGCCGGCAACATTCTTCACGTAGAAAAACTCAACGAGATTGCTGCCCGGCACAATGCCACAATGCAGCAGGTAGCTCTTAGCTGGCTGTACCATCATGCACCAAATATTCTGCTCATACCCGGCACCTCAAAAACAAAGCACCTGGAGGAAAATATCAAAGCTGCTTCTATTATACTTACAAATGAGGAGATGAACGAGTTAGGCCAGCTCAAATAGGTAACAGTGGCAGCTCGCCATGACTAATGGCATGGTTTTATATCCTTAGTGATTGTCAAGCAAAAAACTATCGCTATGAAAAAGAAAATCATGTTATTTGTCGCTTTTGCAGTCATCACTATGAATTTAAGCTCATGTATCGTACGCGAGCATGATGACCATCACCACCACTGGCATCATCACCATCACGATGACGCAGAAATCATTGTAAAATAAAGCATAGGCACATTTATTTCAGCGAGATCCATATTTCATGGGTCTTGCTGATGTGCATTTTGGGACATAAGTGCATTCGATCTTCACATAATGTTGTTTGAATAAATATACCTTTGTCATTAGTTGGCTTTGGGTCTAACTTTTAAAAACCACATTTCATGAAATGGTATAATTACGTCTCGTGCTTTTTTGCAGGCATGTTCCTTGCAAATTTCGTCCCGCATTTTATTCATGGCATATCGGGCGATGGTTTTCCTACACCATTCGCCAATCCACCCGGAAAAGGGTTATCCTCCCCCACTGTAAATGTTTTATGGGGCTTGTTCAACCTTGTCATCGGTTATTTTTTATACCGGGGAGGGAAAATAACCAATACAAAAATGCTTACTGTAATACTATTCTTTGTAGGCATAGTCACCATGAGCGTCATGCTGAGCATCGCATTTGTCGAGAAAATGCATAGCTGACCATCGGGCTACCTCGATAGATAGATGAACGTGGAGGGATACTGATAAAGATTAGTGATGTTGGTATTCCCGTACACAGGTTTTGGCGTTGTAGCAATGCCATTAACATTACACGACACTATATTTTTATAGCATTGTGGCGGCGATTTGTCCCCACACTTTTTCAGTTCCATTACATTGTTGTTGGCGAGTACAACGTTGGTGAGCAGAAAGGTGAGCGTATCCGCTGGAATCACGATCTTATAATCATAACCCGGCAGTAACCCATTTACAAGACTGTCGTTCACACCACCTGTACTCTGCGGATCATTAAAGTATAATGCGAAAGTATCTCCATCGCTGATCGTGCTGCCTATCATGAACGAATCAATGGGACTGCTAAAAGTATTATCTGCCAAATACCGCACTGCGTAAGGTGGCATAGAACTCGATGGGCTGGCATGCATGTCACTCTCGGAAACTCCGGTCACATAAATATTCAGGCTCCCTGTGGCGCACTTGGTACTTACATTATGACAGCACGATGAAATGAATAAAAGCAATAACAAAGGAATACAAACAAGCAGGGTTCTCATAAGATTATCGTTTGTTCGTAGGCAACAATATGTTGCCCATTATTCAAACACCACAGACTCTATCACCACCGGATCTATCGGTTGATCGCCGGCAGCGGTAGGTACCGCAGCAATAGCCGCAACCACATCCATGCCTTTCACCACCTGCCCGAACGCCGTATGCTTCGAATTCAGAAAATGGTTGTCCGCAACATTAATGAAGAATTGACTGCCGTTGGTATTACGGCCTGCATTGGCCATAGATATAGTTCCGGAGGCATTACTGTTTTCAGTGCCTATCTCATCATCAAATTTATAACCCGGGCCTCCAGTACCCCACAAATGTTTCTTGGATTCTTCCTTGGTCAGCGGATCTCCGCCCTGCACCATAAAATTCCTGATGATGCGGTGAAACTTTACCCCGTCATAAAACCCAGACTTGGCTAGCTTCACAAAGTTTGCCACCGTATTCGGCGTTGCCTGGTCAAAGAAATCTATAACTATATCTCCTTTATTTGTTTTGATCGTTCCTTCCATGTTATTATTATTTTTCGTAGTGATTAAAGTTTGTTCAGATTTTTATCCATTTCGTTATCGTACCATTCTTTTTTATTCTTTTCGGCTTCCTTCAGTTCTTTGATCGTCTGTGCTTTCACTTTTTTAAGGTCTTCTTCTGCATTCAGTTTCACCTCGGTATGTTTAAATGCCGGTACTTTCCGGGTCATTTCTTTTTTTTGTCTTGCGGCCATTTTTTTTAAATATTTTAGATTCATGTACGGACACGCGATCCGTTACTCTATCACTCAAAATTAAGCAAAAAATCTTTCATTCATGCACCCAAGACGGTATAGCAATCCGATCAGGGGCAACGCCACCGTAATAAATAGTGTATAGTGAGAATATTAGGTTACCTTTATTAACATCCATTTTTATCCCCCCAAACTGGCTTATGCTCACTACACCGGAATCAAGACGCCAATTCGAAATATCATTTTCCAAGATCGTACAATCCGTTGCTCCTGAGATACGGAAGAAATGGGATGGTAATATTACCTGGAAAGATGACCGTTCTTACCCGGAGATACAGCTCGAGATGATACAACAGCTACCACCCGCGGCAAAGTCAGTCTATGTATCCTTGTTAAATAAATTGAGCCGGGGTAGGAGCTAGCGTATTTGCCAATGTTGTTTATCCGTACTTACTGAGTACTCATACCCCATCGCTCATCTTCAGTGGCCTTGTGATTATGAATAGCACCATAGCGCTTATAAGCGCGCCGAAGAAACACCAGACCGATATTTCATAAAAATGAAATAACACCCTCGATACGGCATAGGAAAAAAGGAACAGGTAACCCAGCCAACGGATATGCCTTACACTGCTAAGTATTGGCGCCAGGATAGTTGGCAGAAAGTACAATAGACCATAGTACCATTTTTGCGCCAGCGGGAAACCCGGCTCATACCGGATATGGTGATGCTCTGCAATCGCTTGTACGGGGTATTGATATAAATAATAGCACGTACAGGCCGACAGGCCCACACCAAACAGAAATAGAAGAAAGATCATCCGCTGCCTGCTTCGGCTATTTTCAAAAAACAAAATGGACAAAGGTATATATACCGGCCATACCACCTGTGCAAATACCTGGAAGAGGTAAGTAGCTGCCCCTTCCCATCTGTGCCACGCCGGATGTAATAATGACATCCACAGCACTCCTTCCACACATTGCTGAATGGCAAAAACAAATGGTATTCCGGCCATCACTTTTCTGGGTGTATCTTTTGCTTTTACAAACGAGACCACTCCTATTATGGCTAAAGATGCACTGGCCGAGAAACTTGCTGTTGCCGAGAAACACATTTGATAGATTGCGCCTCATTTATATCGCAGACGGAGATGCCGATACCGCTTAGGAGCGTGAAAAGTTAACATTTATATTGTTATTAACTACAAATAGCCTAACTTTATATGCAGAGATAGCGCTTCTATATCATTTCACCGTCTTAGGATTTTGAGATCTGTTCTCCCGCCTTTTCTATTTTAAATCTCTTTTCTAATGATAGTGGTCATCTTTTTTATCACATTGTGGTATACGTCTTTGTTTTCGCAAACATTCTTCCAGCATAGGTATGGGGCCCATGGGGCTTTTACAATGAGCAAGCGCTGGGAGCGTTTCTTCTTTATCATAGCCTATATTACTCAGGGGTCTTCTTATATGAGTCCACGCGCTTACGCCATTATGCACAGGCTGCATCATGCCTATACGGACACCGAGCAGGATCCGCATTCGCCTTCCTATTCTCCCAACATTTTTTCCATGATGTGGCGCACCCGTAGTATCTACCAGGATATTGTGCATAATCGTATGGAAGTAGAAGACCGGTTTACTAAAAATGTGCCTGAATGGCCTGCCCTCGACCGTTTTGCTAACGGCGCGGTATCGCGCATCATTTGGGTGGTCTTGTACACTGCTTTCTTTATTTTCTTCGCCACCAGTCCCTGGCAGTACCTGCTGCTGCCTGTGGTCGTTAGCATGGGTGCATTTCATGGCGCGGTCATCAATTGGTTCGCCCACAAATACGGATATATCAACTTCAAGCTGAAAAACACTTCTATGAACCTGTTCTTCATAGACATATTGATGCTTGGCGAATCATATCACAACAATCATCACAAACATCCGTCATCTATCAATTTCGGACGCCGCTGGTTCGAGATAGATCCTATGTACCCCGTCATCCGCCTTTTTCACCGGCTGAGCATTATCAAGATCTCAAACGCAACGACCTAAGTACTACCCGTTTAATATATTTTCTATGAATAACTCAGTAATGATTGCTTACCCACCGGAAAGCGCCGACCAGATAGAAGTACGGTACACCATAGAGCACGTCGAAGACATTCAAACGGTCAACTGCAGCGTCGAAGGCAGGAGTTTCCAGGTATGGCTGCAACTGCGCAAGTTCAGCATCTCGTCAATAAAGGAAAGCGGCAGGTATACAACACTGTTCAACGAAACTAACAATAGCAAGAACATGGACACTTCCCTATTCATTGATCTTGTTCATGCCAGCATCATGAAGCTGGAACATATCAAGTGCTCGTGATCCGTCTCGTTTATTGGATAACTAAGCTATACTCGAACGTACCCAATAGAAATTATCACCTTTTCCCTCTTAGTTCGCAAAAAAATTACTGGGTAACTTTAGCCTAGTCCCATGGGCTTGGTTGATTTTTACCTGTCTCAATTAGCTTGCGCAAATTTCCGTTTACTAACGTTCCCCATGCGTTTGAGCATTTGCTATAACATTCATAGGCAGGCACGAGTCCGACATGCGTAAAACGAACTTCCGTCTTATCGCCAGCTTTAGCGATGTCAAAAGTGATGTCGGTACCAATCCATTCATCTTTGTCCTTTACAAAAGTGAGCTCAGCGTCCACTACAAGCCATACAACGCTTTTCCCAGGGACTAATTCTGTGATCTTTTGTTTGGAGAAGTGCACGTTAGGTACATTGTAAGTAAACTCATCCCCCAGGGTAGTTGTGTCACCACTAACCTCGCCCGACCACCATCCGCGTACATTATTGATGGCATTAAATACCTCCAGCGCAGTTTTGTCTACAGAAAAAGTAGTCGTAAAATCCTTATTGTTCATTTTGTTGGTTTTTAGTTTAGTAAAGTTAGTTACTAAATTATTTCCTGAGAATCAGGATATTCCCAATTCCTGAAAGGACTATTTGAAAAACAATTTACCAAAACGTTTTTCTGGAAAAACAGTTTTCTATTCAACCTTGTAACGCTCAGGCCGTAACGTCCGGCGGGTGAAACATTCTCTCCAGCATTACATATAGCTCCGCATGATGTTCTTTCAGTTCATTCGGCCGCTCGAAAAAATACTCTGATATAACCGCAAAGAATTCGGCATCATTTGCGGCGCCATAAGGATTAATATCAGGATTGCTGCTTCTTTTTATATCTTCTATGGTATCATGCATCAGCGATATCCAGGGCAATATGTAAGGCTTTTCAAGCAAATACTCAGGCAGGCCATCAGCTTCGCCATCCGCCTTGTCTATCAGGTGTGCAAACTCATGTATTGCTGTATTGTGGCCATCGCCAGCGTTTCTGAAGGACGCACGCAAGGAAGGCTGAGACAATAACATTTCCCGGCGCATAGCGCCATCGCCTACCATTCCCAATACATTGCGGGTGACACCCGTGGTTTTAAAATCCTTGTCAAATGTATCCTTGTATAGCAGTACTTCCGAAATGTTATTGTACTTCCAATCGGGAAAAGCAAATATTGGAATGATCGCACCTGCTGCCACCAGGACGCGGTCCAGGTCTTCAGCCTTCACATCCACCCCGCGTATCATCACATTTTCCAGGAAATCCTTTATCCGCGTTTCAAAAAGTAGTTTATTCGCATCGTCCAGTTGGCTATAAAAGGTTACATGGTCAGATAACAATTGCCGGGCATTTGCCGGTACTATGTATTTGCTGGCGTCCTTCCGCATATACTTAAAGGAAAAAACTGCGGCAATAACTATTATGATAACACTAATCAATAACCCAGTACCCATAATTGCAAATGTAGACTAGTATCGATCGAAAAAGTATATTTTAAGAGCCCCTCGATGCATTCCATAACCCGATTTATGAAAACTTAGACGAATTGCTTGCAGCGCTTTTTCCTAACTGGTTGACAACCATTGCCTCGGAACAGAAATCACCCAACCGCTGATCAGGCAGGGATTCCAGTAATTATCTCCAGGGAGGTTTTGATCATTTTATCAATGGCCGCATCATGGTTTTTAGAAAAGTCTTTTGTGGCGCGGTTAGCGAGTGCTACACTAATGGACAGGCATTTATGCCCCAGTAGTTTCGCCATACCATACATGGCAGATGTCTCCATCTCAAAATTGGCCACAACCTTGTCCTGGCAGCGAAACGAAGCTAAAGCATCAAGCAGATTGGGGACACTGGACTGTAGCCTCAGTACTCGCCCCTGCGGTCCGTAAAATCCCGGGCATGTTATCGTCATACCATGCACATATTCCGGCCCAAAGTGTTTGCGTAAAGAGATGGAAGCCTCATTAATATACGGCGTAATACCTTTAATGCCCATATTGGTATGCCTCTGAAATTCATTGAGAATATAGATTTCCTCTGGACTATTGTGGTACTGATAATAAAGAAGCAGGTTGTCAAGGCCTATACCGTGCGAAGACACGATCATGCTATCAACCGGGATATGTTTTTGCAACGTACCACAGGTTCCCAGGCGTATGATCGAAAGCTGCTTTTTTTCAATCCTTACTGCTCTCGTTGCAAAGTCAATGTTCGCCAGTGCGTCGATCTCGTTAAATACAATATCTATATTGCCCGACCCGATACCCGTGCTGATGACGCTGATGTGCTTTGTGCCTATATATCCGGTATGAGTGATGAATTCCCTGTGCTGGGCGATGTGTGTGATCTTATCAAAATGCTTCGACACCTCCTTTACCCGGTCACAACTACCCACCGTTATCACCGTGGGCGCCAGGTGTTCCGGGGCAAGATCCAGGTGGTATATAGTGCCACGTTCGGTGATGATAAGCTCTGAATCTTCTATCCGGTCAATGAAGTGATTATTCATTACTGTATATTTAAGTGTTGTAAAAATAGTTCAAAAACGATGACGGCCTGCGGGATAAGAATTAACCGAAACATAATGAAAAATACTGGCAATTGGAATTAGTTTGCGCTTTGCTTTAAACATAAATAATATGAACAACATTCCTGTAGTTGACCTGGCCGATTTTGTCAGCGGTGATGATCAGTCAAAGAAAGATTTTGTAAACCGGTTAGGCAAAGCCTATGAAGAGGTTGGTTTTGTATCTGTTAAGAATCATGGCATTTCTGACGAACTTATAGCCAGCCTTTATGAAGAGATCCGGGCGTTTTTTGCTTTACCCGATGATACCAAGGCGAAATATAAAAAACCTGAACTGGCCGGCCAGCGTGGTTATACGTCCTTCGGTACAGAGCATGCCAAAGGTTATGATGCACCCGACCTTAAAGAGTTTTTCCAGTTTGGTCAGGTAGTAGAAGACGGCGATACTGATGCAGACGAATATCCTGATAATGTTGCAGTAGCTGAGATACCTCAATTTACACCTACGATGCTGGCAGCATACAAAGCATTTGAAAGATCAGGGATTGCCTTACTCCAGGCCATAGCGCTGTTTCTCGACCTCGACGAGCATTATTTTGATGAGTACGTGCACAATGGCAATTCCATACTAAGGGCTATTTATTATCCTCCTATAACAGAAGAACCTAAGTCTGCAATACGTGCAGAGCAACATGAAGATATTAACCTCATCACGCTGCTTGTAGGTGCCTCGGCTGATGGTCTGCAGGTATTGAGTATGCAAGGCGATTGGGTACCAGTAACTTCACTCCCGGAACAGATAGTAGTAAATGTTGGCGATATGCTGCAACGCCTCACCAACAACAGGCTGAAATCAACAACACACCGCGTGGTAAATCCTCCGAAAGAAAAATGGGATATGCCTCGCTATTCTATACCCTTCTTCCTGCATCCGCGCAGCAATATGAGCCTCGCATGCCTGGGAAGCTGTATTACAGAAGCTGCTCCAAAGGCATATGAAGACTATACAGCCGGTCAATACCTCGACGAAAGACTGGCTGAAATAGGACTGAAGAAATAACTGAGCCTTATGAACTACTTACCGGAAGACGAAGCGTGTAAATTATTTGAAGAAGCGAAAGCCGCAGCTGCTCATACCTATTCGCCTTATTCACATTTTCCCGTGGGTGCTGCTGTGCTTACCGCAGACGGTGCTATATTCCGTGGCGCCAATGTAGAGAACGCATCGTATAGCGTCACCATTTGTGCGGAGAGAACAGCTTTAGGATATGCTATCTCGGCTGGTAATACTGGTATAAAAGCAATTGCTGTCTATTCAAATACAGACTCCATATCACCATGCGGGGCATGCCGCCAGTTTATTATTGAGTTTGGTAAAGATGTCATTGTCATATTCAAAAACGAACAAAAGCTCATCCAGCGCACCATACAGGAACTGTTACCGTTTGAGTTTACAAAAGCAAGTATGGAATAGTATAGAAATCCGGAATAATATTTTGTAATTTGTTTCCAGAAATTTTTTAGATGCAATCAGCAGGGCGATTTACGGGCATCATAGGCATTATACTGATACTGGGAATTGCATTCCTGTGTTCAAATAACAGAAGGCGCATCAACCTCCGGCTGGTATGCAGCGGCCTGGCACTTCAGTTGGGAATTGCTTTATTGGTTTTGAAAGTGCCTGCCGTAAATAATTTCTTTCAGCTGTTAGGTAAAGGCATGCAAAAGCTGGAAGGCTTTGCCAAAGAGGGTGCTGGCTTCGTATACGGCGGCATTGGCACGTATGATCACAGCGGGCAACTGGTCAATTATGCGGCTGCACCCGTATTCGTATTTGCCTTTAATATTACCGCTACTATTATCCTGGTATGCATACTGGTAGCCATATTGTATCATCTGCATGTCATGCAGTTTATTGTATCAGTGATAGCCAGGGCCATGAATTTTGTGATGCGCGTGAGCGGGGCTGAGGCATTGAGTAATGTAGCGAGTGCTTTCGTGGGCCAGGTGGAGGCACAGGTAATGATACGGGCATATCTGCCCACAATGACCAAAAGTGAACTATTGGCATCAATGAGCGGCAGCCTGGCATGTATAGCCGGTGGTATACTGATCGTTTATGCCAATATGGGTGCACGCCCTGATTACCTGATCGCCGCCAGCCTTATGGCTGCACCGGGTGCCCTCGTGATCTCAAAGATCGTATTTCCTGAAACGGAAATTTCGCCCACTATGGGTACCGTAAAGCTGGACGTAAAGAGCCAATACACAAACCTCATAGATGCGATAACGCATGGCGCAGCCGATGGTTTTAAGATAGCAATGAACGTCATTGCAATGCTTATTGGTTTCATAGCGCTCATAGCAATGGTGAACTGGATGTTGGGGCATATATACCATGGGCTGTCATTAGACATGATCTTCGGTAAGTTATTTTATCCTGTTGCATGGGCAATGGGTGTGCCGGAAACAGATATACATAACGCTGCGGCATTGCTTGGCCAGAAACTTACTGTCAATGAATTTGTGGCTTTTAAAAACCTTACCACACAGTCAGTACCTATAGTTACACCGCGCGGGCTCACCATTATTACTGTTGCCATCTGCGGCTTCGCCAATTTCAGCAGTGTAGGCATGCAGATCGGTGGTATAGGGGCCTTAGTCCCTGAGCGCCGTGCCGATCTGGCAAAGCTTGGGCTGAAAGCCTTGCTGTGCGGCACGCTGGCCTCTTATTTGTCAGCAACTATTGCTGGTATGCTGGTATAAAAGCGATACAGACAGAATAAAATCCGGTCGAAACATCGGAAGCATTAACCTCAAAAATCACCTTCTTCCAAGAACTATCTGCAGATAGTTTCAATAAATAATAATCGTATTGGTGGTGCTGATCTGGGAGCCTGAATACACAGTGTCGTTAATGGTGATAGTCGCGGTAGTAGTGGTAAGGGGTACATACGTACCACTCCCCCTTATCAATTCATTGGGCTGCTGAAGCCACTTAGCGCTTTGTGGAAAAACAGAAAGTGAATTGGCTGAACAATTCACAAAAGCAGAAAATTCGGCCACCATTATTTGTACGCCATCTGGCTCTGAACCTGGCTCCATGCTGTCTTTCATTACCTGGATGTGAAGCGTATCGCAGGCTGTTCGTTGAACATAGGCATAAAGATTGCTCCCATAGGTACCGGGCATTTGTACTTCGTGTCGGCTGTCTAGGGAAGAAGTTGTCTGACTCTGGCTGAATTGGTTTGTGCAGTCTGTAAACGATGTGACGGTGAGGTTGAACGTGTATATTTTTGTTCCTATCGTGGGAGCCGACATCGTTACAGTAACTGGGTACACACCCGGCTTTGGCGCGTGGGCATGGAATACAAGGGGAAACCCATAATTGGGACGGAATGTAAGGCTGTCATTGTTTACCAATACGCTATCCGGAATACCGCTCACTTTGAACGTAATATATTCGTTTGTAGGGTCACCCGACAAGAGTTCGACGGATACGTACAGGATACCAGAGTCGTTTTGATCTATAGTTACATCACGAAACCCGAGGACGGTATACTTAATACTGTTATCAACTTTGATGTATTTAAAACAGGAGGCCAGCAGCAGTAAAAGGAGCAATATGGGTAGATATCTTTTCTTCATTGTCAAAGTTTTAAGGACAAGCCGGTATTTATTACACCCTTGTAGCCAGCACCGAATTCTATGTTCCATGCAATTTTCCTCCTACTCTTATTCCGAGGACCGTCACCTGGAAGTTCATATGATCGTCATTGACGTACAGAGGATTCTGAGCGGATAGGTATGGTGGCAAGTATGCCGGGTAGGGCGTAACGCCATTTTGATAAGCAACAGCATATTGTTCCGGATAGTAGGCTTTTTCAACCGTTGAGAAGGTGTACCCTATTCCACAATATCCATACAGCATAGTCTTTCCCCGCTCACTATATTTAATAAACAATTCGGGCGCAATTGTGTAGGCATGCCTGATGTAGGTACCTGCAGTTCCTTCTACCCCTCCATTAGCTTTAGGATTCCCATAAGTCAGATCTCCTTTAACTTCGTCCACGCCGATGCCCAACCCAACGGCAAAGTGATTGGTGAGAAAATAACGATAAGACTCAAAAACGGCGGTAGAATAACCATAGGGAATATCCATATAAGATGTGGCAGTAACTCCTCTAAAATCATCAATGCTTACAATGCCAGAACTAATTGAAACTATAGAATTTCCCCTCCCGGTCGCAAAGGCAGCGCCGGCGGAAAAGAAAAGAGACAGTGAAATAATGCCTGCTACTGCCCTGAAGTGCATAAGGTATTGTGTTGTTGAATTTATGAAGCAAGAATCGTGCCAGATTTTTTGAACTGTAGTTTAAACTAACACAAAATATAGCCAAGCTTTGATCTATATTTTAATGCTTACTTTGCGCCAGACAATAAAAAAAACAGCATAGTAAAGAACCTTATGGGCTTTGCATAGGCAGACGGCACGTGGGAGGCCAATTTAAAAAACTATAAGAAAAGAGATACTATTATAACCACACAGCATCAGCAATATGAACGATGATGAAATACTGAAACTGGTAAATGAAATATTCACTGACGTGCCGAACAACGAGGGGAAGGATGTGCCAACTATAGAAGCTGCAATAGTGGGGAAACTAGCTCAGGACAGTGGTAACACGGTGTATTTTACCTACGCAAAGTCTGCGGGGGGGGCGGCTAAAGAAACAGAGGAGCGCTATGTCAATACAAAAGCAATTTTCTGCGATTTTAATAATTTATCATCAGTCGAGGATATGGCTGCACAACTGGGTAGCCTGGAGTTGGACGTGCTTGTGAACAATGCACATACCGCCATCCATAAGGCACACTTCCATAAAACGGCCACAGCCACGTTCCAGGACAGCTTTGAGCGGAATGTGGCGCCGGTACTGGCTATAACCGGGGCTGCAATCAACAGCTTCAGAAAAAGGAAATTCGGGAAGATCATTACTATACTTTCTTCGTACGTGGCGAACAAGCCTCCGACAGGCCTCTCTGAATATGTGGCCAATAAGGCATACCTGTTATCCATGAGCAAAGCATGGGCAAACGAGAATGCACGGTATAACATAACTGCTAATTGCATATCACCCTCGTTTATGCTCACTGGCTCACCGCCGATACGGATGAGCGCATCATAGAGCAAATGAAAGAAGAGCATCCGCTTAAAAGCCTGCTCACCACCGGTGAAGTGGCCGATGCCGTTCTCTTTTTCATACAATCATCACGGCATATTAATGGCGTGAACATGCTGATGAATGCGGGCGTGGATGTCTGATTAGGGAGCAAAAGGATCCCTGCGTAATAGCAGGACGTGCTATGCTGGAAATGTGATTTATTGTTTTATTACCACCAGCTTTTGAATCTGCGACTTGCCATTCTGAGTGAAGTTTACAAAATAAACACCAGGAGTAAGCTGGCTGATATCACTGGAAACTGACTGGCGGCCTTTCTGAACATTCACCTTGGTGTTCATAAGTATCTTACCGGTTACATCAGTAATATTCATGTTTGCATTACCAGCAATATCGCTATTGATGATAGCGGTAAAACGGGTGCTTGCAGGGTTGGGGTAAACAGAAAATGAATTAACATTCTGCCGAGCAGTAACATTGCCGGTATGCTCCGGTAAAGAGCCCAGGGTATTGAGGGTTTGGTTCGTCTTGACCGGTGCATTATAATCGAAATAGATAGAAGCGCTGTTCTTAAATTGCGTACCCACCGGCAACCCAGGCAATGTTTTGATGCTGTAGCTGAACATGGCGTTACTGGTGATCGGCTCGGAAGATGCTGGAGGCAGATTGATCTCATTGAACATAAATGTGGCTATCTTTTTACCGGCATACTGATCGACAGTGACCTGGCATTGGCCCGAAATAGGTACGAGCGACGTCCAGTCGAGATTGTCATCGAGCGTATCTACCACGCGTATATTCTCTGCCTGGTAAGTGCCTGTGTTCTGGAAGTGTACCATATATTCGAGAATAGTATCTGCGGCAGTAATCAGGCCGGCGCTACCTACACCTTTAGGATAAACCTCTTTAAAATTCGGATCGAACGGCCCTACCACAGTGGTAGTGAAATATCGGGTGTTGTTCCATGGCGAGTAGTCGAGCAGCCAGTTAGTAGCAGGAGAATCGGCAGTTATAGTATCTATAAATATAACGTTGGTACCCAATGGGATATCGGTAGGTACATTGTACGCCATATAGAAAGCCTGCTGGGCTCCGGGCGTCAACAGCGGGAAGCTATCTACCGTACTATAAAAATTAGAGCCGCCAAGGAAGTAACCGGAAGGAACGAACGACAAGGGTGCGAAGAACTGGCCATCCGGTGCATAGCCAGTGTAAACAGCGGGTTCAGGTACCGTACCATTGTTAGTTATGATAGTAACCTGGTTATATATATGCCCTGGCACCGGAAGGTTATAGTCCCATGTGCAAATATGCAGATCGTGGATGGTATCCATAGTATTAGCAAAATTGACCGGCAACACACAACCTGTAGCTGATGAAGATGTAAAAGTAATATAATTGGACTGGCATGGAGACAACGGATAGAAAGCCAGGACATTTTCGGATACGATATAAGTGCCTGAGGGCACTTTGTAAGAGTAATTGCCTGACGCATCTGTAAAGGTGTAACCACGGCCACTGATATTGATCTTTATATTAGGAATACCTGCTTCGCCCGGATCCTGGGTACAGTTACCATTCGCGTCATTATAAACCGTGCCGGAGATAGTACAGTAGCATGAGCTGAGTGTGTCAGCACCCATTGTTACAGAACTTGAGGCCTGGCAACCAAGCGCATCTGTAACAATGACCGTATATGGGATGCCGGCAGGAAGCCCGGTAATAGTGCTGGTAGATCCGCCGCCGGTCCATGCATAGTAATAAGGTGTGGTACCGCCATAAGGCACGGCAGTAAGAACACCATCGCTTACAAAAAGACAGGTTGCCGGAGTTTCAACCATGCCTACAGACAAGGTTGATGTATAAGGCAAATATTCAGAATAAGTCGCAGTACAATTATTGACATCAGTGACGGTGACGTGATACCAATTTGATGGCACGCCGCTGATAGATGATGTGGTAGCACCATTGCTCCAGGCGTACGTATAAGGAGCAACACCACTGGAGGCGGTAACCGTTATGCTACCTGTAGACAGTGTGCAGATAGGAGCAACTGACGAGAAGGATGCAACTATCACATCGATAGGCGGAACAGTAGCGGCACCGGAGCGAATACAACCTACTGCATCAGCAACCAGGAAGCTGAAATTGCCTTGAGTGAGGTTAACGGCTGTAATACCGGTCTGCGCAGGAGTTGTGTACCACATAGTAGAGTATGGAGGTGTGCCGCCAGCGATACTCAGAGTAGCTGAACCGGTAGGTGAAGTACATAAAGTGGGAGTGGTAGAATAAGTAACTGTGATGGGCGTAGAAACGCCAACAGCACCGGCGCCCGACCCCACACAACCATTCGCATCAGTAACTGTCACTGTATAATAACCTGCGGAAAGGCCTGTTTGAGATTGTGTAGTAGCGCCATTGCTCCAAAGATATCCGTACGGAGGAAGGCCGCCGCTACCGAACGCTATGATTGCACCGTTGTTAGAAGTGCAGGTAGCGGGCGTAGGCGTAACAGGCGCTGCAATGGTAACGGCCTGCGGCACATATGCTGAAGCTGATGCGGTACAACCAATGGCATCGCTAACGGTAATGTTATAACTACCTGTAACCAAACCCAGAATAGCGGGCGTAGTAGCACCTGTAGACCAAATATAACTAACCGGTAACACCGCACCGGGGGAAACGGATACAGAAGCAGTGCCATTGGAGCAATTTGCCACTGTAGAGGTAGTGGTAACGGAATAAGAAGGTACATAAGGTATGATAGAAGCGTCATGCTCATCCATAGCTCCATACACACAACCGAGTGCGTCAGTGATCTCAACGCCATATGTGCCAGGAGCGAGAGATATGGGATTGCTTGTACCAACAGTAGTCCGTGTGGTCAGATCTATCCATTGATAAGTATAAGGTGCTGTACCACCTGTAAAAACATCCACACTATCAGTACTTACTCCGGGACAAAGCACAGACTTAGGTATATAGTTGTAACCAAATACAGGCATTCCGGCAAAAGAGCCATATGCAAAGTTTCCAAATGCGTCAGACGCTAATACCGATAGTGGGCCACCGGAATAGCTGGTGAGCAAATCTGTAAGACCACTGACGCCTGTATGCGTTACGGTGCTACCAGGAGTACCGGTGAGTGTATAACTTACTACTACCGGAGGTATGAGTGGAGGACTGGCAGAAGAAAAATCGCTACTCAGTACCCCATTGTGATTGCAGGGAATAGTGGTGACTGAGAATGAAACCTGGGCAGACGTACTGAAGGCCAGGACGATAAGGATAGATAGGAGTGCCAATTTTTTCATATTAGCGTATTTATTAACTACTCAGGTCAATCCTAAGTATAATGCAATATATAAATATTTCCCAAGAAAAATTACAAACACCCCAAAAAAGTGTTTTGTGCCCGGAACAGAAATCGAACCGCACTTCCTTGCGAAAAACAGATTTTGAGCACAACTCAACGGCCTGTTATTCCTTTCATACTTATTTCGTTTTCAGTTTTACAAACAGGAGCAGTCCGCAGATCATCAATAATGCGGCGATTCCAAATACAGCGCCATGACTGTAAGTATAAATAGCAGCAGCTCCTAAAGGAACGATATCCAGATCTGACAATAGCCGAATTGAATGACTCGATGTTCGCAAATTACCTGGTTTCGATTACCGATAGTATATGATCCCAGAGCGCTATCCTTGCAGTCAACGCATTCTTTACCGCTTTTGTAGCTTCTTCCCAATATTGATCGTTGTTGCCACATAGTTGTTCTGTCATCTTATACGCCAGATGTGAGTGGTGGTCGCCATCTACTTCTATGTGTCGTTCCAAATAGTATTGAAATATGCTCGCCTTATCAGTTGTTTGTTTGTTGAGTTCTTTTACAAAAGATATGAACATCCCGGGTATCAGATCTTCTCTGCCAAAGGTAAATACTGCTGCCTGCAAGTACGGCTTACCTGTGGCAATCACATCAAAAGTCGTTGAAACGAAATCAAAAATGGGCTGTGCAATATCACATTTTTTCATTGCAGTCCTGACTTCGTGGGTAGTTTCGAGCTCTTTTATCAGGTCAGCTATCCCCTCCGAATTGCTGCCTGCTTGCTTCATAGCACTGAGATATAATTCAAAATGGCTGGTTCTGTTACCATCCTGATCAACATCACTTTCCTCACCCGTTACAATTTCATTTATTAAGTACCGCGTATCAGCACTTCCTTTAGGTACCCATGGCACATCAACGCAGGTAAGCTCCCGCTGCAATGATTTTAGCAACGACATAAAATCCCAAACAGCAAAAATGTGATGCTCCATAAAAACATTCAATCGTGCCATCGTTGTTATTTGACTGTATAACGAATGTCCAACCAGTTGTTCTCTCAAAGGCCTGATGTCTTCCCTTAAACGTTCTATTCTACTTCCCATGAATAATAAAATGAGTTGCAAATGTATGCTCAATAAAAATAACGGGCAATTCCCACAGCCGTTAAACAACGAACGTGTATGTCAATATTCATACAAAGTGCATGAATCGGTAACAAGTAGGTATTTTAATTGACAAACAATACATAGTTTTGACTTGTCTAACTACGAAACAAACCATGAACAATCCAAAAACAATAACCATTGCGGCTAGTAGCAAGAACCCGATAACCGTTAACCGCCTGGGCTATGGCACTATGCGGCTTACCGGCCCCGGTATCTACGGCGAACATCACAACCGGCCTGAAGCCTTGCAGATATTGAAGAAAGCAGTAGAAAGAGGCGTCAACTTTTTTGATACCGCTGATTATTATGGCGAAGATGTCACTAACCGTTTAATAGCGGAAGCTTTGTATCCATACCCAAAAGATCTGGTGATCTGCACTAAAGTGGGCGGGGCCCGCAAGCCCGATAAAAGCTGGATCCCGTTTAACACACCTGAAAACCTGCGTACAAGTATAGAAAACAATCTGCGTACGCTAAAAATTGACCAGGTAACGCTGGTGCATTTCAGGGCGATGGGGAACGCCATGAATTTTGAACGGTCTATGGAGGCTATGTTTGCGATGCAGCAGGAAGGCAAAATACTGCATGTGGGCGTAAGCAATGTTACCAGGAGTGAGCTGGGAGCAGCTATGAAAATGGGCGAAATTGCCACTGTCGAAAACATGTATGGTCATGCCCAGCGCACCACACACGGAGAGGGTCATATGGTGAGCAATGGAGGCGAAGAGATCCTCGATATCTGCGAAAAGAACGGAATACCATTAGTACCCTACTTCTCTTTGTTCCTGTCAGCGCCAAAAAAAGATCCACGTATAGCCGCGATCGCCAAAAAATACGGGGTAAACGAAATACAGGCGAATATCGCCTGGTTGCTGCATAGGTCACCATGGATCTTACCCATACCTGGAACTTCGTCATTGGTGCATTTTGAAGAAAATATGTTAGCCGCAGATATAAAGCTGACTGAAGAAGACATGCAATTTTTGGACAAACATCCGGCATAGGCCGTGGAAACTTTCCATTTTCTTCACTCACATTTTATTATTAAATTTGGTTTGTAGTCAGATCATTTCATGAAAATAAAATAAGCATGCAAAGAATAAGAGTCGACAATTTTTCAATTTCTATAGATGGATTTGGCGCCGGGCCCGATCAGACTTTAAATGACCCGCTTGGCAAAAATGGAATGACTCTGCATCAATGGTTTTTCCCAACAGACGCATTTCAACAAATGGTAAGCGGCCAGCCTGGCGAAAAGGGCGTAGATAACGACATTGCATTAAAAGGTTTGGAACAGGTAGGTGCATGTATTATGGGCAGAAACATGTTCGGCCCCATAAGAGGCAATTGGCCGGATGATAACTGGAAAGGATGGTGGGAAGAAAATCCCCCCTTTCATTGTCCTGTCTTTGTTTTGACCCATCATGCAAGAGAATCAGTTACGATGGAAGGGGGCACAACTTTTCACTTCGTAACTGAAGGGATCCATGAAGCCCTTCGCCGCGCGAAAGAAGTCGCCAACGGCAAGGATATTCGATTGTGCGGGGGCACAAGTACCATCCGGCAATATTTAAAGGAAGGCTTAGTTGATGAATTACGCATCGCCATATCTCCCACCCTGCTCGGATCGGGAGAGCACCTTTTTAATGGCATCGACCTTGTCAAACTTGGCTATAAATGCGTACAAAACACACCCTCCGGCAGAGCGACGCATATCATCATTGCAAAAGATAAATAAACCGGTTTTTCCACTCGTTGACGTTTACATCGCCACTAAAAACGTCAGAGTGAGCAGAAAGCGCTCTCGCTTCAAGCTGAACTAAGTGTCCAGAACTGGAATCGCACCTGCACTTCCTTGCGAAAACCAGATTTTGGTTTTGGGTGAGTGGTGAGTGAGCGGGAGTACCCGGGCTCAGCTTGTCGCCCTCCGCTGCCAATTAATTTTCTATAACGATTTAACCAGGCAATTTCAGACCGATCTTCGGTCAGATATTACAACTCAATCTATAAGATTAAGTTGGGTAAGTGTGGATGTCAGGTCTTCTATAGTGGCAGGCTTGGCAACAATGGTTTTGTTTTTATCAAGCAGGAAGAAGCTTGGCGTGCCTGTAACATTGTAATCGCTGACTATGGGCCCGGCAGGGCCTTTGTGGTCACAGTAACTGATCCATGAATAGTTGCCCGCCTTATTGAAATCTTTCCATTTGGTGTCGTCCAGATCAAGCGAAATAGCAAGTACCTTGGTAGTAGTGCTTTTCCTTCTTTCATATACTTTCTTCAGCTTGGGAAGCATTTCTGTGCAGTGAGGGCAAGTTGTGGCCCAGAAAACCACAAGCGTGTAGTCTCCGGCGATAGCCGAAAGGCGCAGACTGTCCCCTGTTTCCTGGATCATCGTAATCTCTGGGGCATTCTTACCAACTGCTACCCGCCTTATCTTGTCTATCCGCTGTGTAACATCAGTTGGCTTAGCTCCGGTCTCACAGGTTTCAGTGACCACATAATGCTCATTGATGTATGCGCCGAGAATGTCGTAATCGCCATACTGAAACTGGTTTAGCAGTTGCGTGCTAACGAAGGCCCGCATATCCGCATTCATCTTACTGATGGAAAAGATCGCGTCTACGGCCGTTTCATAGCTTTTTTCCTTTTTTTGAAAACAAGAAATTCACCTACCTCGAAC